>VGHR01000026.1 GCA_016868205.1 Betaproteobacteria bacterium | reverse complement strand
ATCCACCCGGAAACCCCGCGGACTCCGCCCGTCCATGGGCAATGGGGTCAAGCCTGCCTCGACTGGCGTCTTAGATACAGCCGAAGCCGCGCCGGTGTATAGCTCCTGGAAGGTCTTCCCAGTCCGTGCAGCAAGGATCTGGTTGCGAAGCATCTGCACCGCTGGGTGATCTTTCCCCAAGCGCTCCTCGCGCTCCTTCAGCATTTCTTCCAAGGTAAGCATGGCTTGACCAGTATATGGTTCAACCTAGGCAGCGTGCTAAACGCGGGGGATTCGGAGGAGCAAAACGGCTGGGCTTTCCTGCCAATCGGTACCGTAGCGTTACGCTTTTAGACCTTGTAGGGGTCCAACTCTAGGTGAGTGTCTACGCTCCTGATTCGAAGATGGAACTTCCCGTCAACTTCGTAGGTCAACAGGTGCTTGTAGATTCGGCCGCTATCTGAAACTGTCTGGTGAAGATCGTTCCAGACTAACTCGAGGACATGGAATGGAACTGCGAAAGCGAATTCTTTATCGGTCATGCTCAGTACGAGGAAGCCCTTTTTCCCCTGCGACAAGAACTTACGCTGTGGGTCCTCATGATAGGCGTACCAGTACCCACCATCGTCATATCGCTTCGAGACGACAACAACGGCATGTACCTCGTCCGCAGGGTCTGAGTAGAGTGAGTTATGTCGCTTTTGAATTGCTGCTGATTCACGCTTCGCCAGTCTCTCGATTGAGGTTATTTTTTTGTTGTCGATGATCTCTCTTGGCGAGCGTTGCTGTGTGCGACGCCCCTGTTCCACCTCGAGGGTTACTGGGGAAATTTCCTCTTCGATTTGGTGTTCTTTGTCCTCGACTGTGGTGAAAACTACGTCGACGATTTGATCAATCCTGGTGTACTCGAAGGGGCGGAGTGAATGACATAGTCGATCCGGTGGCCTGCCTGACCGACCTGCTTGAAAAATGAAGCCACCGAGTCCTCCGTGCCGACCTCGCAGGCAAAGGCATCGGTGCGTATGGCTTTGCCTGCGGCAGCCGCTTTGATTCGCTGCAAGGCTTTTTCGGTTTTGTCGGGCCTGCGGCTGCTCGAGACGATGACATTGCCGCCGCAGCGCGCCACCAGCTCGGCGCAGGTCAGTCCGATGCCGCTGGCCCCACCGGTGATGACGGTGGTGGTGCCGCTGAAATCAAAGCTTGCTTGAGCCATGGCTTTCCTCCTGAGTGGGTCGGGTAAGTCCTGCCATTGCGTAGGAGCGCTACTAGAGTGAGAGCCGATTCACGCCATCAAGGGCTGCTGTTTTGTAGCACTCGGCCAGGGTTGGAAAGTTAAACACGGCATCGGCAAAATAGTCGATGGTGCCGTTGTGGGCCATCAAGGTCTGTCCAATGTGGATCAGCTCGCTCGCGCCCTCACCCATGATGTGCACGCCCAGCAGCTTCTTGGACTCTGGGCTGAAGATGATTTTGAGCAGACCGGTACGGTCGCCAATGATCTGCCCACGCGAGATTTCGCGGTAGTTGGCCTTGCCGATTTCGTAGGGGATTCCGGCGGCCGTCAGCTCGTCTTCATTCTTGCCGATGGTCGATATCTCCGGCACGGTGTAGATGCCATAGGGGAACAGGCCAATGCCGCCCTCGTGCTCGACGCGCAGGCCGAAGGCATGGCGCGTGGCGGCGCGGCCTTGTTCGTAGGAGGTCGAGGCCAAGGATGGAAAGCCGATGACATCGCCCACCGCATAGATGTGCTCGACATTGGTTTGGAAATGCTCGTTGACCGGCAGGCGCCCCCGGTTGTCTTTTTGAACGCCGGCCTTGTCCAGGTCGAGCCGTGCGGTCGCTCCTTCGCGTCCGATGGAGTAGAGCACCGCCTCGGCGTGCAGGATCTTGCCACTCTTGAGGCCCACCTCCACGGGCTTGGACACGCCCTGCAGCAGCTTGACCTCGGCCACCTCCTCGCCCAGGCGCATGGTGACATTGCTCTGCTGCACCACATAGGTCAGGGCCGCCGAGATTTCGTGGTCGAGGAAAGGCAGCAGCACCGGCCGCTTGTCGACAATGGTCACGCGCACGCCGAGCGCGGCAAACATGGTGGCGTATTCCACGCCGATCACGCCGGCGCCAACCACGATCAGCGAGCGCGGTAAAAACTCGAGCCCCAGCACATCGTCGCTGGTGAAGATGCGCTGCCCGTCGAAGGGGATGTGGTCATCGCGCGCGGCCTCGGTGCCGCAGGCAATCACGATTTTCTCGGCAGTGATCTGGCGCCGTCCATGACCCGAAGCCGATTGCAGCTCCACAGTGTGGGCATCGACGAAGCGTGCGGTTGACTCGATCAGTTCGACACGATTGCGCGTCATCTGGTTGCGAATCACATCGATTTCCGAGCGCACCACCTGCTGAACCCGGTAGAGCAGGTCGTCGATGCTGATGTCGTGCTTGACCCGGTAAGAGGATCCATAGATGCCGCGCTCTCTGAACCCTGACAAATGCATGACCGCTTCGCGGAAGGTCTTGGAGGGGATGGTGCCGGTGTTGACGCAGACGCCGCCCACAGCGCGCGCGCGTTCAATGACGGCGGCGCGCTTGCCGATCTTGGCGGCCTGTATAGCGGCGCGCTGGCCCGAGGGCCCAGAGCCAATGACCACCAGGTCGTAATCGAACGCCGATTTGTTCTTGGCGCTCGCTGCCTTGCCGGCCGGTTTCACGGCCTCGGGTGCTTTGGCTTCCATGCTTGCCCTCCTTCGTTTTGCAGGGCCACTCGTCCCGGGAACAGGCCAAGTGTCCTGAGCTCATGTTGTGCGGAACTGATGAGCTGGCAAGGTAAAAGATTTTTATTACAAAGTCAATAGGAGTATCGGCCACGGCCGGCGCATCCCGGGGGACTGATGCACGAGCGACCGGGGGCGGCTTAGCCTGCCGCCCGCTTTTGCAAGATGTCGAAGGCCGGTAGCAGCTTGCCTTCGAGCACTTCAAGAAAGGCCCCGCCGCCGGTCGAGATGTAGCCCACCTCCTTCTCGATGCCGAATTGGGCGATGGCAGCCAAAGTGTCGCCGCCGCCTGCAATGGAGAAGGCGTTGCTGCCAGCGATCGCCCGGGCGATGCCCGCGGTGCCCTGGCTGAAGGCCGGGTATTCGAAAACCCCCACCGGCCCGTTCCAGACGATGGTGCCGGCCGTTTTCAGCAGATCGGCCAGCCGCGCCGTGGTGTGCGGCCCGATGTCCAGGATGAGGTCATCATCGGCGACCTCACTGGCTGGCTTGAGACTGGCCGGGGCATCCGCAGCAAGGGCTTTGACGACCACGACATCACTGGGGATGGGGACCTCCGCGCCGCGTGCCTTCATGGCAGCCATGACCGAGCGGGCTTGGTCCACCAGATCGGGCTCGGCCAGGCTTTTGCCGATCGGCAGGCCCGCTGCCTTCATGAAGGTATTGGCAATGCCCCCGCCGACAATCAGCCGGTCGACCTTGTCGGCCAAGTTGTGCAGCAAGCTCAATTTCGTGCTCACCTTGCTGCCGCCGACGATGGCCACCAGCGGCCGGCGCGGTTGCGACAGGGCCCGGCTGAGGGCGTCGATTTCGGCGGCCAGCAGCGGGCCGGCGCAGGCGATCGGTGCAAAGCGGGCCATGCCATGGGTGGTGGCCTCGGCGCGGTGGGCCGTGCCGAATGCATCGTTGACATAGATGTCGCACAGTGCGGCCATGCGTCGCGACAGGGTTTCGTCGTTTTTCTTCTCACCGGGATGGGCGCGGCAGTTCTCCAGCAACACCAGATCGCCGGCCTCGACCTCCACGCCCTCGAGCCAGTGCGCTTGCAGCCGGACCGGTCGCTCAAGCAACTGGCCCAGCCGCTGCGCCACGGGCGCGAGCGAATCGGCCGCCGTGAGATGACCCTCGGTGGGTCGTCCGAGGTGGCTGCTCACCATCACCGCGGCGCCTGCATCCAGAGCCATGCGGATGCAGGGCAGGCAGGCGCGGATACGGGTGTCTTCGGTGATGCGCCCCTGATCGTCCTGGGGCACATTCAGATCGGCCCGGATGAAAACGCGTCGGCCACGCGCCTGGCCTTGGGCGCATAGATCGGAAAAACGGAGGAAGTTCATAGGAGTCGGGGCCAGCGCGGCCGGCAGTCAGGGACCCTCGGTACGGGGTCCGGAAGGATCCTCGATTTTAGGGGCCGAAAGTTCCCGCCCTCGATGGGTGGCGCCCTACAGGCGCGGCATCCTCACCAGCCCAGCCCCAGCCGCAAACCAAGGTAAACGGTCATCCCGCAGACCAGCGTGCCCAGCAGGCCCCGGCGCCAGAAGTACCAGCCTGCGCCGGCGGCTACCGCGTAGGGCCGCGCATCCTGCCAGGTGCTGAGCAGGTGTCCGTTGAGCATCAGCACCTCGGGAACGATGACGCCGGCAAGTGCGGCAATTGGTGCATAGTGCAGGCCGCGTTGGGCCCAGGGCGGCAGCGTCCAGCGCTTGTTGACGATGAAGAAAAAGCAGCGGGTGATGACGGTGTTGACCGTCAGCAGGCCGATGGCCACCACGGTCCAGAGGTCGGTGCCTTCAAGCATCTTCATGCTCTGGGCCTCCTGGGGGCGTCCATCTCCGGCCGGGTTTTCTCCAGCACCATGCAAACGCACACCGCTGCCGCAATGCCGGCGAGGATGTTGAGTTTCAAAGGCAGGGCGAAGGCGGCCACCGCCGCGGCCCCGGAAATCGCCGCAGCCAGGCCACGCAGGGGGCTGTCGGCCAAGCTCAGCACCATGCCGATGAGGGCCAGCGTGCCAACAAAGCCCAGCCCCCACTCCTGAGGGATCGACTGCGCAAAAAAGATGCCGATCAGGCTCGCTGCGATCCAGCTGACCCAAATCAGCAAGGCGCTGCCGGCCAGGTACAGGCGCTGCTCCTGTCGGCCTTGCGCATCCGGTGCGGCCTGGGGCCAGCGCCGCAGCATCATCATGTAAGAAAGGTCGGAGGTGGCGTAGCCGATAAACAGCCGGCGACCGAGCGGCAGGTCCATCAGGTAGTCGCGCAGCTGGGCGCTAAAGACGATGAAGCGCAGGTTGACGCAAAAGGCGGTGGCCACAATGACCCACAGCGGAGCACCAGCGGCCAGCAAGGGCAGCGCTGCCAGCTGTGAGGCGCCGGAATACACCAGCACGCTCATCAGCAGCACTTCGACCCCGCTCAGACCTGAATTGGCGGTCGCCACGCCAGTCATCAGCCCCCAGGCGGCCAAGCCGGGCGTGAGCGCTGCAATTTCGCGCATGCCCAGGCGAAAGTGGGCCGTGTTCCAGCGAGGGTTCACGCGGCAGCCTGCACGGCGAAACTTTGACCCGCCTGGATCGGAAAACCCCGCAAAAACGCATCGGCCCGCAGAGGCTTGCCGCCAGGCTTTTGCAGCAGTTGCAAGCGCAGGACGCCCGAGCCGGTGGCCACATCCACGCCTTGCGAATCGGCCTTGAGCACCGTGCCCGGGGGACCGGAGCCTGCCTGCAGAACGCTGGCCTGCCAGACCTTGATGGCAGTGGGGCCGAACAGGGCACTGGCCCCTGGCGCGGGCTGGAAGGCTCGGATGCGGCGCTCGAGCAAAGCGGCGCTCTGGGTCCAGTCCAGCGCTGCTTCGGTCTTGTCGATCTTGTGCGCGTAGGTGGCGCCCTGGGCCGCCTGCGCGGTGGCTGTCAGGTCGCCGACCGCGGCCTGCTTCAGAGCCTCGACGATGAGCCGGCCACCCAATGCAGCGAGCTTGTCCTGCAGGCTGGCCGTGGTGTCTTGGGCTTCGATGGGCAGCGTCTCGGCCAGAAGCATATCGCCCGTGTCCAGCCCAGCGTCCATTTGCATGATGGTCACCCCGGTGTGCGTATCGCCCGCTTCGATGGCCCGATGAATCGGCGCGGCGCCACGCCAGCGCGGCAGCAGCGAGGCGTGGATGTTCAGGCAGCCCAAGGCGGGCAGTTCCAGCACCCAGGGCGGCAGGATCAGGCCGTAGGCGGCCACCACCATGGCATCGGCTCGGGCTGCGAGCAGCGCCTGACGCGCGGCCTGGGCATCGTCCGGATATTTGCCCTCAAGCCGCAGGCTGCGCGGCTGCTGCACCGGCACACCCTGCTCGAGAGCCCATTGCTTGACCGGTGAGGGCTGCAGTTTCAAGCCGCGGCCGGCGGGTCGGTCGGGTTGGGTCAGCACCAGAGCCACCTCGAATCCGGCCGCGTGCAGCGCTGCCAGCGCGTGCTGCGCAAATTCGGGGGTACCGGCAAAAACAAGGCGCATGGTCGGAGGCACAGGAGCTTGGGGGTTGATGAATCCGGTTCGCGCCGGCAGCGCGGTCCGGACCGCTGCGGCCGTCGAGCCTGCGATCTCAGCGGACCGGCGTGGCGTGGCGTTCGTCTTCTCGACGCAGCTTGAGCATCTTGGTCTTGATGCGGCCGCGCTTGAACAGGGACAGGTACTCCACGAACACCTTGCCCAGAAGGTGATCCATCTCGTGCTGGATGCACACCGCCAGCAGGCCATCGGCCTCGATGATCTGTTCGGCCCCGTGGCGGTCGAGCGCCCGCACCCGGACAGCCAGTGCGCGCTCAACGCCATCGTAGATGCCCGGCACCGACAGGCAGCCCTCTTCCCCCAGGCGCTTTTCCGGGCTGGCCCAGATGATTTCGGGGTTGATCAGCACCATGGGCTTGTCACGCTCTTCGCTGACATCGATGACGATCAAGCGTTCGTGCACATCGACCTGGGTGGCCGCCAGTCCAATGCCCTGGGCCTCGTACATCGTCAGCAGCATGCGGTCTATCAATTCGCGCAGCCGCTCATCCACCGCGGCCACTGGCTTGGCTACGGTGTGCAGTCGGGGGTCGGGGTAGCGCAGGATGGTCAGTGGGGTGGTCATGGCAGGGCGAAAAAGCGGCAGCCCCCTATTGTCTGTCCAAAGCCCTCGCCCCCGATCGGAGGCGGTCGAAAGTTAAACATCGTCCCTGATGTGCGACCGGGCTCCCCAGCGGGCCCCTCCGACCTAAACTGACCGATCCCACACAGCCGCGAGGGGCTGCATGCCCGAGGAAGAGTTAGAGGCCTGGTTGCGTTTGTTGTTGACACCCGGGGTCAGTCGGGCCCAGGCCCGGCGACTGCTGGCTGTGGCGGGCTCGCCCGTCGTGGTCTTCGAGCAGCCGCAGGCGGTGTCGCAAGCGGCCCAGCTCGAGCGCCTTTTGCCGGCGCTTATCAGTCCGCCCGATGACGGGCCCGTGGCGCTGCAGGCTACCCGGTCGTGGTTGGGCGCGGGTGAAGACCGCTTTGTTTTTGCCCTGGGCGATGCCGGTTATCCCTCCCGCCTGCTCGATATCGATGACCCCCCTCTGCTGCTCTTTGCAGCCGGTGCCTTGGCGCGGCAATGGAGTGCGGGCCGCGGGTGGGCCGGTCCGGTGTTGGCCGTGGTGGGCAGCCGCAATCCCACGCCGCAAGGCGAGCAGCATGCGCGGGCTTTTTCCGAGGCTCTGGCCCAGGCCGGCGTGTGCATCGTGTCGGGGCTGGCGGCCGGGGTGGATGGGGCGGCGCATACCGGCGCTCTGGAGGGCGGGGGTCAGACGGTGGCTGTCGTGGGCACCGGCCTGGACCGGGTCTATCCACGCCGCCACCTGGATCTGGCACGGCGCATCGTGGGCAGTGGCGCCATCGTCAGCGAGTTCCTGCTGGGCACCCCTCCCCTGAACCACCACTTCCCTCAGCGCAACCGCATTCTCGCGGGCTTGGCCAGTGCCACTTTGGTGGTGGAGGCGAATTTGAAATCCGGCTCGCTGATCACGGCCCGGCTTGCCGCGGAGCAGGGCAAGGAGGTGATGGCCATCCCGGGCTCCATTGATACGCCGCAGTCGCAGGGCTGTCATCGCCTCATCGTGGAGGGGGCGCGTCTGGTCACCTGCGTCCAGGATGTTTTGGAGGGCTTGGACCATCGGCTCCCGTTGGCGGCCGCGCATCCCCCGCCCGAAAGCGGGAAACAGGCCCCCAGCGATGATGCGGTGTTGCAGGCGCTCGGCTTTGAGCCCACGGGTCTTGACGCCCTGCAATTGCGCTGTGGCTGGCCGACAGACCGCTAAAGAGCGGTGGGCGCAAAGCGGGCGAGGTGCCCAATCGCGGGGCCTTTGTGTGCGCGGTTCGTGAACCTGCCACCGCTGCGCCGGCCTGGGGTATATTGGGGCTATGTTCGAGGTTTTGGTCTATGTGTACGAAAACTACTGGCAAGGCGATGCCTGCCCTGAGGCCCCTCAACTCGGACGCAAGCTCAGTGCGGCCGGGTTCGAGGCCGAAGAGATTGAGGCGGCACTGATCTGGCTCGATGGCTTGCAATTGGCCGCCCAGACCAGTCGCTTGTGTTCCCCAGAAGACCGCAACTCCGGCGTCTGCGCCCTGCCCCAATCCGAGGGCAGCCTGCGTGTCTATTCACAGGCCGAGCGTCAACACCTGGGGCTCCAGGTCCTGGGCTTTCTTACCTTTCTTGAGCGCGCGGGCGTGCTGCCGCCGCATCTGCGAGAGATTGTGGTCGATCGCGCCATGGCGGTGGTGGGCGAGTCCCTGGCGCTCGATGACTTCAAGATCATCGTGCTCATGGTCTACTGGAGCCTGGGGCAGGAGCCCGATGCCTTGGTGCTCGACGAATTGTGCGACGACAGCAGTGAGCGCCTGCCGCACTGAGCGGCGGCCCTAGCGGCGTGCGGCTCCCATGGGGCCGAAGGGGCTGCTCTCAGACCACCGCGCCTGCGTTTGGATCGTTCGGATCTTGGCCGTCCTTGCGCGAAGTCGGCTTGATCAGGTCTTCGCGCTCGAGGCCCAGCCACATTGCGACTGCGGCGGCCACGAAGACCGACGAATAGATGCCAAAACAAATGCCGATGGTCAGTGCCAGCGCAAAGTAAAACAGCGTTGGCCCGCCAAAAAGCAGCATGGACAGCACCATGATCTGCGTTGAACCGTGCGTGATGATGGTGCGGCTGATCGTCGAGGTGATGGCGTTGTCGATGATCTGCACGGTGTTCATCTTGCGGTAGCGCCTGAAGTTCTCGCGAATTCGATCAAAGATCACCACCGACTCGTTGACCGAATACCCGAGCACCGCCAGCACGGCTGCCAGTACCGCCAGAGAGAATTCCCACTGGAAAAAAGCGAAGAAGCCCAGGATGATCACCACATCGTGCAGGTTGGCGATGATGGCTGAGACTGCGAACTTCCACTCAAAACGGAAGGCCAGATAGATCATGATGCCGACCACCACCATGGCCAGCGCCTTGAGGCCGTCGGCGGCCAACTCGTCGCCGATTTGGGGGCCGACAAATTCGGTGCGTCTGAGGGTCACGCTGGCATCGCTTGCGCGTAGCGTCTGCATCACCTGTTCGCTTTGCTGGGTTGTGCTCACCCCTTTTTGAGCAGGCAGCCGGATCATCACATCGCGGGCCGTGCCGAAGTTTTGCACCTGCACATCGGTGTAACCCAGACTCGCCACGGTGCTGCGCACCTTGCCCAGATCGGCGCTTTGGCTGTAGCTCACCTCCATCAGGGTGCCGCCGGTGAACTCGATCGACAGATGCAGCCCGCGCGTGAACAAAAAGAACACGGCCAGGACGAAGGTGATCAGCGAAATCGCATTGAAGACCTTGGCATGCCGCATGAACGGGATGTCGCGGCCGATCTTGAAGAATTCCATGTGTGCGCTCCCTCAGGGTTTGGTGCTGGCGCCAGGCCGCCAGACCGTGCCGATGGAAACCGATTTGAGTTTTTTCTGGCGGCCGTACCACAGGTTGACCAGGCCCCGCGAGAAAAACACGGCCGAGAACATACTCGTGACGATGCCGATGCAGTGCACTACTGCGAAGCCGCGTACCGGACCCGAGCCGAAAATCAGCAGGGCCAGACCGGCGATCAGGGTGGTGATGTTGGAGTCCAAAATAGTGGCCCAGGCGCGCTCATAGCCGGCGTGAATGGCCGCTTGCGGCGCCGCGCCGTTACGCAACTCTTCGCGCACCCGTTCATTAATCAGCACATTCGAGTCAATCGCCATGCCCAGGGCCAGCGCCATGGCAGCCATGCCCGGCAGGGTAAGGGTGGCCTGCAGCATGGACAGCACGGCCACCAGCAGCAGCAGGTTGACCGCCAAGGCCAGACCCGAGATCAGGCCAAAGAGCATGTAGTAGGCGGCCATGAAGATCACGATGGCTACAAAGCCCCAGGTGACGCTGTTAAATCCTTTGGCGATGTTTTCTGCGCCCAGGCTCGGGCCGATGGTGCGCTCCTCGATGATGTCCATCGGCGCTGCCAGCGAGCCGGCGCGCAGCAACAGGGCCAGATCGTTGGCCTCTACCGTGCTCATGGAGCCAGAGATCTGGAAGCGATTGCCCAACTCGCCTTGGATTACGGGGGCGGTGAGTACTTCACCTTTGCCTTTTTCAAACAGCACGATGGCCATGCGTTTTTTCAGGTTCTCGCGGCTGACATCGCGCATGATGCGACCGCCCTTGGCATCGACCGTCAGGTCCACTTTGGGCTGCTGGGTCTGCGAGTCGAAGCCCGGCTGCGCATCGGTCAGGCTCTCGCCGGTGAGTTCGACCCGTTTCTTGAGAATGATGGGCCGACCTTCGCGGTCGATGAAGCGTTCGGAATTGAAGGGCACCAGGCCGCCACCGATCTCGGCCGCCCGAGCCTCAGCGCTTTCGTCGACCAGGCGCATCTCCAGGGTGGCGGTGCGACCCAGAATATCCTTGGCCTTGGCCGTATCCTGCACGCCCGGCAGCTGCACCACGATGCGGTCAATCCCCTGTTGTTGGATGACCGGCTCGGACACGCCCAGTTCATTGATGCGGTTGTGCAGGGTGGTGATGTTCTGCTTGAGGGCCTGATCCTGGACCTTGCGCAGGGCCTCGGGCCGAATGCTGGCAACCAGCCGGATCTTCGCGCCATCGGCGCTGGTTCGCGCCTGCAGGTCGGCAAACTGCTCCTGAAGCAGGCGCTCGACGGCGTTGGCTGTGGCCTGATCGGGCAGCCGCATTTGCACCGAGTTTCCATCGCGCACCAGGTCTTCGTAGCGCAGGCTTTTCTCGCGCAAAGCCAAGCGCAGGTCTCCAGCCAGCGAGTCGGCGCGTTTGGTCAGAGCCGCCTGCATGTCCACCTGCAGCATGAAGTGAACGCCACCGCGCAGGTCCAGGCCCAGGTACATCGGCATGGCGTGGACGCTGCGCAACCAGGTCGGCGAACGCGAGACCAGATTGAGCGCCACGATGAAGGTCGGATTGCTCGGGTCGGGGATCAGGGCTTTCTGGAGGGCATCCTTGGCCCTGAGCTGGTTGTCCGGGGTGTCAAATCGCGCGCGTACCGAATTACCGTCGAGGACCACTTCTTCGGCCTTGACGCCGGCGTTCTTCAGGGCCTCTTCGACCCGGCCGACTGTGCTCTCGTCGACCTTGGTCATGGCCTTGAGGCTGGAAACCTGTACGGCTGGAGCTTCACCAAAGAAGTTGGGCAGCGTGTAGAGGGCCGCGATCACCAGGGTGACGGCGAGCACCAGATATTTCCAGATCGGATAGCGGTTCATGGCAACTTGGGGCTAGGGGCAGATCGGCGCTGGGGAGCGGTCCGCAGGCAGACGAGGCGCCGGGGCGATGGATTGCCCCGGACGGGATTACTTCATCGTGCCCTTGGGCAGAACTTGCACCACCGAGGCGCGCTGCATCTGCACTTCGACGCCCGCGCTCAGCTCGACCGCAATGAAGGCATCGTCAATACGGCTGACGCGGCCGAGCAGTCCGCCGGCGGTGACGACCTCGTCGCCCTTGGCCAAGGCCTCGATCATGGCCCGGTGCTCTTTTTGTTTCTTCATTTGGGGCCGGATCATGACGAAGTAGAGCACCACGAACATCAGCAGCAGGGGCAGCATGCTGGCCAGGGAGGACATCATGTCGCCGCCACCGGCTGGGGCGGGTGCGGCTTGGGCAAAGGCGGAGGAAATGAACACGGGCAAGCTCCAGAGGTTGAGGTCAGGGCCAGCGGCATGCGGACACGCTGCCGCTACCGGCTGTGAGGCCGCAAAACTTCTGATTGTATGCCGCGCACCTAGGCCAGGCTCGACAAGCCTTAAGGCCCCGAGGGCTTACGAATCCAGGCGGGCAAGTGAGCGCTTCGGCATGATTTGTTGCGCCGATTCACAATTAGACTTTTTTTGACGGGAGTCTGGTCCGTTCGCGGTCTGGTTGCGCATTGTGAAGAAAACCCCGCCAGCGCCCCTTTTCCCGGGCTCATCTTCGCCTCTGGCAGAGCCCGAGGGCCCTAGGTCGGGAGGTGCAGCGGGTCTCCGAATGCGCACCACTCGGAGTAGAAAACGACGCGTCAACGATGATGGGGGGCGCGACGGCGATGTGCCTCAGGGTCCAGCGGCACCCGCTGACGAACGGCCGACAAGTCGACCGGCAGACGATCGGGAGGTTAAGGTCGAAGCGGCCGCAAAGACGACTGCACTTGACGAGGCTGAGCCACCAGGCGGTCTCTACGCGGCAGCTGAGTCAGCGCCTGCGAGCACCCTCGGTGGGTGGGTCCCGGCGTCCTCGCCGGCGACAGTTTCGGCCCCTGCAAACGCCTCGGCCCATCCGATGGCCCAGCGTATGGCCGAATTCATGGCGCAGTTCAAGGCGCAGCTGGCGGCGCAGTGGTCGGCGCTTTGGCCGCCCGGCCCCCTGGTGCTGGGAGGTGCAGGCGCGCTCGCCACCCTGGCCCTGCAAGGCAACTCGAGTGGCTCGGCGCCTTCACCCGCACCGGCTCCCGATCCGCCGCCCCCGAGCGCGGCCACGGTGCAGGGAGCGATCACCCTGGGGCCGGCCGTCAGCGGACATGGGCTGACCATCAGCGCCTATGACGCTTCGGGCCGGTTGCTGGCCCAGGCTGCCCTCGACGCTGAGGGCCGCTACACCCTCAATCTTCCTGCCGGCTACGCCGGGCCGGTGCTGCTGCGCGTGAGCGACGCGGGAGACGGGCCCGAGGGCCGTGTTTGTGCAGCGCTTCAACCCGGACGGCAGCACCAGCCGGGATGTGGAGGTTGAAGTCGGGGACGATGTGCGGGTGAGCAGCTCGGAGCCGGGGGTGGCCTATCTGGTGCGTACGGACAAAGTTCCAGCTGACCTGGCAGGCATCGAGATGCTTGATGACGAATTTTGGAACAGCGTCGCTCTCAACGCTGGCCACCAGAGCACCGACATGTTCACCGAGGGGCTAGTGCTAGGCGAGTACGAGCTCTACACAAGAGATGACAGCGGCCTGTGGTCTGCGGCGTCTGCACACCAGGTTGTGATCGAGCCACTCATATTGGTGCCGCCCAATCCGGACCCTCAGCTCGTCATGGCTTGAGCCTGTGCACCACAGTCCCCCGTGGGCTGGCGCTAGCCGACATTTCAATGACTGCCCAGGACCTGGCTTTTGTGTTGTTGTTCTCCCAGGCCGCTAGCTCATCGCGCCGTTCGTGGCCATAAGGCCCACAGCTGAAGGGGCTGCCGAATGCGGGCGGCCCACTGCCCTGCCGCCTCGCCAGTGCCGGCAAAGTAGTCGGCCCGGATGGCGCCAACGATGGCGCTGCCGGTATCCTGGGCCATGACCAGCCGCGCCAGCGGCGCCACCGGCCCGCGCGAAACCAGCCAGACGGGAGTTCCGTAGGGGATGCTGCCCGGATCCACCGCAATCGATCGCCCGGCGCTCAGCGGGACTCCTTGCGCCCCTCGGGGTCCCTCCAGCGGGTCGGCGATCGCTTCTTCGCGAAAGAATACATAGCGCGGGTTGCTCCAGAGCAGGGCTTGAACCCGCTGCGGGTGTTGCGCCGCCCAGGCCTTGGTGGCTTCGGGCCAGGGGTGGATGCGCTGCACGCCTTGCTCGATCAGCCATTGGTTGATGCTGCGATAGGGTTGGTCGTTGGATCCGGCGAAGGCCGCGCGCACCTGGCGCTGTCGGCCCTCTGCGTCGGTCAGCAGCAGCCGCCCTGAGCCCTGGATGTGCAGCAGCATGGCGTCGATCGGGTCGGCCAGCCAAGCGATCTCGCGTCCCTGCAGGGCCTTGCGTGCGGCCGGCAGGGTGTCGATTTCCTGTCGCGTGAACCACGGCTTGCGGCCGGCCAGGTCCGCCGGCGGGGCGTACAGGGGCACGCTGTGCTGGGCGTCTCTGTGGCGCCGCGCAGCAAGTATGGGCTCGAAGTAGCTGGTGAGCAAGCCCTCACTTTTGCCGTCTGGTTCTTCTATCCGGTAGGGCTGTAAGTGCTTCGTCATCCACTCGCGCTGGGTGTGTGGAGGGGCCTGAGCCAACTGGCCGATTTGGGGACACAGCGCAGCGAAGGCCGGATGGGGCCTGCGGCAGCTGTGTAACTGGGCCTGCCAGACTTGCTCCACTGGATCGTCCGACCAGCCCGGCAGCTCAGACCAGGCGACCGGCACCCATCGGCTCTTGCTGCGCTGCAGGATGGGGCCACCGAGGTTCGGCTGACCCGGCGCCGCGGTCTGAGCGCTCGTCTCGGCCGGCGCCGGCTGCGCGTCAATCGCAGGGCCAGCGGCCTGCGGCGGGACCGGTGGCAGCTCCACGCTGGCACAAGACACCAGACCCATGAGGGGGAACAGGACGCTGAGGATAATCCGCGTTTTTGCGCTCGCGTCGGTTTGTTGTGTTGCCATGACCCTGTTGTTGCTCGAAGCCTTGCTGGCGCTGGCCTTGCTGGTGTTCATCGTCTGGTGGACCATGTTTTCAGGGCGGCCCAGGGGCGAGCGCCCCGAAGACCACACCGAAGACACAGACCCTGGCCGGCGCTGAACGGCGGCTATGTTTTGTCCGGGGCGCGCAGCAGGTTGACCAATTCAACCGCTGACTTGACCAGCATTTTGTCAAACACCCGGGCCCGGTGAACTTCCACCGTGCGCACGCTGATGCTCAGCTCGTCAGCGATCTGTTTGTTGGCCAGCCCGGTGATGATGCGCTGCATGATCTCGCGTTCACGCTCGGTCAGGCTGTCGAGTCGCACGCCCACCTCTCGGGCGTGGTCTCGCTCGCCCAGCGCCTGCGCTGACCGTTGCAGAGCCGCCTCGATGCGATCGACCAGTGCATTGTCGGAAAACGGCTTTTCGAAAAAATCGAAAGCGCCCCGCTTGACGGCATCGACCGCTGTGGGTACATCGGCATGGCCGGTCAGAAAGATGACGGGCAGGGTGCTCAGCAAGCCCCGCTCAACCACGCGCTCAAACAGGGCCAGCCCGCTGAGGGCGCCCATGCGCACATCGAGCAGGGCGCAGGCGGGTTCGCGGATCTCGAAGCCAGGCCGGTCGATCAAGGCCACAAAGGCCTCGGCCGATGCGAAGGGCTCGCTGAGCAGCCGGCGCGACCGCAGAAGCCAGGCCAGCGCGTCGCGCACGCCAGCATCGTCATCGATCAGGTAGACCGTGGCATTGGAGGATCGTTTCATGGTGGCAATCGGCCCGTGCCGGCGGGCAGGGTGAATTTGAAGGTGGTACCCCGGGGCTGCCGCGGCTGGAAATGCAGGGCGCCACCATGCTGCTCGACCACGGTGCGGCACAGACTCAAGCCCAGGCCCATGCCCTCTTCCTTGGTGGTGAAAAATGGCGTAAACAATTGTCGGGCCACTTCGTCGTTGATGCCGTGACCGACATCGCTGACCGAAAACTCGACCCAGACCCGTCCATTCAACGAGCTCGGGCGAACCTGCAGGTCCAGCTCGCGCAGCGGTTCGCAGTCCTGCTGCATGGCTTGCATCGCATTACGCGCCAGGTTCAGCAGCACTTGCTCGACCATGGTGCGATCGCACACCACCGGCGGGGCGTCGGCCCGCAGATCGATTCGCAACTGAACATCGAGTTTGCGGGCCTGCAGCGCCAGCAGCGGCATGATGGCCTCGACGAGATCTCTGGCCGGCACGGACTCGCGCCGCTGATCGCGACGGCGCACGAAGTCGTGCACGCTGCGAATCACGCGGCCCGCGCGTTCTGCCTGCCCACCGATGCGCCGGAGTGCCTCAAGCAGGTCGCTGTGCAGGTGATCGGGGGCAGCGCCGGCCTGACGGCCCTGGTCGTCTTGCAGCAGGTTGATGGATCCGTTGGCATAGCTGGCGATGGCCGCCAGGGGCTGGTTGAGCTCGTGGCTGAGCAGCGAGGCCATCTCTCCGACCATGGCCAACCGTGCGGCGGCCTGCAAGCGCTCCTGGCTGGCACGGGAGAGCTCTTCGGCGCGCTTTTGTTCGCTGATGTCGAGCACCGCACTCATCCATCCGGTGTGCTTGCCCTGGGCGTTGATCAGCGGCGCTTCCATGATCAGCACCGGAAATCGTGTCCCGTCGCTGCGCATGAACAGCGATTCATGGCCTCCGCGCAAGGCGGCGGTATTGTTGTAACGGTCTTGCTGACGCGCCTTGTAAGTCGGCGCCAACTCGGGAGGCCAGTAAGGCACGGCATCGCCGGGCAGAAGCAACTCCCCGGCCTCAAAGCCGACCATGCGGCAAAAAGCCGGGTTGACATAAGTGATTTGGCCCTGCAGGTCGCGGGCTCGCAAGCCGGTGCTCAGCGAATTTTCCATGGCTTTACGAAAAGCTAAGGCATCGGCCAACTCCTGTTCCACCTGCTGGCGCCGGCGCATGTCTCGGACCAGCAGGGTCAGCACGGCGCTCAGGGCTGCGGCCAGAGCGGCTACCAGCGCGGTCAGCGGCTGCGGCAGCAGCGTGGGGCGCTCCTGCATCGTATCGAGGCGCAGCACCAGAGTGTTTCCGGGCAGATCGACCAAGGGCCGCGAGGTGTACTGCCGGCCGCCCTCGCCGAGTTGGCCGTGGATGGCCAGTCGCGTGCCGTCGGGATCTGTAAAGGCCAGGCTCTGACCTTGCGCCAGCCTTGCCCCGGGTCCCCGGGCCAGGATTTCGCCCAGCGAATAGCTCACCACGGTGTAGCCGGTCAGTACGCCGGCTTCTTTGCGCGGGATGCACAGGTCCATCAACTCCATGCCCCGACCGTCCTCTTGCAGCACAAAATAACTGCTCGAGAAAGTGGGCGTGCCAAAGCGCAAGGCCGCGCTACAGCTCAGTTTCACATCGGCCTCGCTGTGCGCCCGCGCAAGGCGACCGAAGGGGGCGGATCGGCCGGGCGCGTCTTGGCTGAGCCTGAGTTGCATTTGTTCGCCTCGCCATTCGATGCGCACCATCTCCGGGCGCTGCAGCAGCAGGTCTGTGGCCTGGCTGGCCCATACGGTGGGCTGCTCCGGGTTCAAGGCGCCGAACAGCCGCAGGTTACGCATCAAGCTGTCGTGGACGCTGGCGGCCAGGTCATTGGCTTGGGCGTCAAGCCGGCTTTGCAACGCGCTGACCTCGTATCGATGGGCCAGGAAAATCAGCAGGCCGAGCAAGCCGGCCAGCAAGGTCACCAGGGCGCTCCAGAGCAGCCAGCGTCCACGCGGCAGGCTGATCTGGCCGCGGGGCCATCGGTTTGACAGCGCCAGACGCAGCGACGGCCATGCCTTGCCCAGCCCTGGATTCATGGCAGCACCCGATGTTCGAGTGCGGGCAATTGCCGCCGCCGTTCGTGCAGGCGTGAGGCATCGAGGTCGGCGATCACCATCCCCGCCCCCTCGGGCTGGACGGCCAGAACCTGGCCCCAAGGATCAATCAGCATGCTGTGGCCCCAGGTGCGCCGGCCGTTGTCATGCAAACCACCTTGCGCGGCTGCCGCCACGAAGGCCAGGTTTTCGATGGCGCGCGCTCGCAGAAGCACCTCCCAGTGCGCCTCTCCGGTGGTGTGGGTGAAGGCGCTGGGCACCAGCAGCAAATCTGCGCGCAGCTGCCGAAACAGCTCCGGAAAGCGCAGGTCGTAGCACACGCTCAAACCCACGCGCCAGCGGTGGCCATCGCGCGAGGGCAGCTCGAAATGGGCGGCTTGCCCGCCGGCCTGCAGGGTGCGGGCTTCGTCGTAGCTTTCTTTGTCGTTGGTATAGCGAAAGAGATGAATCTTGTCGTAGCGCGCCGCCTGTCGGCCCAGGGGATCGAAGACCAGCGTGGTGTTGCTGACCCGGCCCGCCCGCTCACCCACCAGCGGTACGGTACCCCCGGCCAGCCAGATTCGGTGCCGCCGCGCCTGGTCGGCCAGGAAGTCTTGCAGCGGGCCTTTGCCGGCTGGCTCGGCCAGCGCCAGTTTGTCGGTGTCTTTCTGGCCGAGCAGGCAAAAATACTCGGGCAACACCGCCAGCTCGGCGCCCTCGTCGGCTGCCTGGGCCAGGGCCTGCGCGGCCCGGTCCAGGTTGGCCTGGACCTGGGTACTGGAGACCATCTGGAGGGCGGCCACTCGCATGGGGCGTTTACTGGCTTGCGCCTCCGGAGGCGGTCGCTCTGCGTGCGACTTTTTCGATCACCGGATCGGCCCAGGTACCGCGCACGGTAAATTCCTGGGTGGTGGCCTCATTGAGGGGCCGACGCAGCAACCACTGCGCGATCAAAGTGCCCAGGCCCACCACCGGATTGACGGCTGCGGCCAACAACGAGGCGGTGCCGGCGTTGATTTCTGGGATCACCACCACCCGCAGGTCCTGGGTTTCGCGCACCACATCGGCAGTGCCGGCCATCAACACCGCTGCGTTGATACCCTTCATGCGCAGGCTCTCGGTACGCGCCACGCCCTGCTCGACCGTGACTTCGCCGCGCAGCCAATCAAAGGCAAAGCCTTCGCTGAACACATCTCTGAAGTCCAGCGTCAATCTTCTGGGCAGGGACTGCAGGTTCAGCACGCCCAGCAGGCGGGCTGCGCCAGGATCGGCCTTGAGGAACTGCCCCGACTCGATGTCCACAACAAACTGGCCTTGCAGCGACTGCGTGTTGAAATTCATCGGTGAGCCGCTCCAGCCGATGCGTCCCTCCATCTTGCCCTTGCCGCGACGCACCGCCCCGTCGATACCCAGCCGCTTGAGCAGGGCGCCAGAGTCGTCGATATCCAGCCCAAAATTGAGCTGTGTCAGCCGGGGCGCATTCGGCCTGGCTCCGGGCGCTGCGGCCCAGTTGCCCGTAGCGCTAAGCTTGGCCTCCGGCACGGTCAGGCTGAGTTTGTTGAGTCGCCATTCGCGTGCGGTGCCTGTGTTGCGGTTGACGGCCTCCATCTCGAGGCGGCCCAGATCGCGTCCGCGCAACTCCAAGTCATCGACCACGATATCCAGCGCGGGAACGGTGCTGGGCTGCGTCTCCAGCAGGGCCTCGACATTGCTGCTGCTGCTCGCCCCCAAAGCCAGCCGGGCCAGACGGGCGTAGACCCGGCCGGCTGCATTCGGGCTGCCGGCCCGGTATTCGGTATAGCCGCTCAGTTCGGAGGCGTGAATGTTGGCGCGCCAGGTCGCCCCGTCGCGCGTGGCGCCGACGACCAGCTGCTGAAAGGTATGCCCCTGCGCGCGCAGGCTGTCCGTGCGCAGGGCCAGGATGGTGGGTAGATAGGCCGCGCTGGCGCCCGCCTCGCCTCCAGGAAAACTCGCGCTGAACTTGTTCCAGCTGTCCAGATCCAGGCTGGGCAGGTCGATCAGCGCTCGCACCGCACCCGGGGCGATGTCTTGCGGCAAGGCGCCCAGCGTGATCTCACCGCCCAGGACCTGCGCGCTGCCACCGCTGACATCTCTGAGGTAGCTTGCCTGCAAGCCCTCTTTCAGCCCGGGCGAGGGCCCGAGCTGCACGCGGATGCGATCCTGGGGTCGGCGTTCGAGGCTGGCCAACACCATGCTGCGTTCGATGCGCAAGGGCCATTCGCTGGCGGCCGGCTTGCTCAGAGGCTCCGGGAGGTTGAGCGCCAGTCCTTGCAGGCGGGACTGCAGATTGAATTCCAGCCAACCCTGGCGCAGGCTGAGCGTGCCGCTGTAACTGGTGCTGCCGCTGGCGCTGCGGGCTAGGTGGGCCAGCGCTGGATTGCCCCGGATCTGTTGCAAGGCTTCGGCGGTCAACTGTCCCTGGGCCCTGATTTGCGCCTCGGGTTCGCCGGCATCACGCGTACGCGCCCGTAACGCGCCCTCAAAGCGCATCTCGCCGCCGAGCACGCGGGCTTGTGCGCTGCTGATCTGCAAACTGTTTTGAGTAAATTGCACCGTGGCCTTGACCGGATTGAGCGGTGGCAGGTCGCTGGAAATCTGAAGCTCATTGCCCGGGAGGACCAAGGTGCCTTGTACGGTGGACTGATCGAGATCGTCGAGTGGCAGATTCAGGCGCAGCGCAATTTCGGCAGCGCCGCTGCCGCTGGCGCTGTCGAGCGCGCCCCGGGTGAGTGTCGATAGGGGCGTGGTCTGAACCAGTCGCAGGGCTTGAGCCAGAGGCCCTCGTAGATCGCCGCTGACTTCAACCCGGGCCTGCGGACCCAGCTCGGCGATGCGAGCCTGGACCTTGGTCAGCCCCAGCCCTGGCAGCCCGGCGACCAGGGCGCTGGCCTGGCTGATCTGCAAGCTGTTGCGATTGAGCTGGAGCTGTCCTTCCAATTTTTCCAGCGCTGGCCAGGGTTTGGACCCAGAGCCCATAGAGGCGGGGACATACTGGTAGCGCGCATTGCGTAGGCGGGCGTTCACCTGAAACTCGCCCTCGCCAGCCTGGCGGAAGGGGAAGCGGGCCAGCGGCCCCTTGACCTTAAAACGCAGGTCGCTGAGCTGCCCCTGCGGCAAGGCCTCCTGCAAATACCGCCGTGTGTTCTCGGGCACGGTCAGCGGCAGGTAGCGGTGCACTCTTGAGCCATCGGCCTGCGTGATTTGGCCTTGCGCGTCGAGTTCGCCCGAGCCTGCGCCCTGTCGCTTCCATTGGGCCTGAAACTGCGCTTGTGCATCGCTGTTACGCAGTTGTCCCGACTCCAGGCTGATCTCGGTGCCGCCCGCGCCGTGGCGCAATTTCCAGATCGTGCTGAAGTTCTCGAGCGTCACCCGCGGCTCGGCGAACAGGCCCGGAAATTCGAGCCAACCATCCTTGAGCAGCAACTGGCCCTGCGCACTGTCAAGTCCTTTGTCGCGCTTCCATTGGAAGTCCAGGTCTGCCCCCTGGACGCCTGGTCGCCCCGGGGCCCCGTCGGCGGGGGCGTTGCCGGCGGCCAGGGCCAGCTGACGGATACGACCGCTGGCCTGGGCCTGCTCGGGTTTGTCCAGGGGGCCTTGCCAGCTCAGTTGCAGGCCTTCGACCTGGCCCTGCGCCTGCAAGTTGCGAAGGGGGTCCTGCAGTTCAGTGGGCAGAGGCAGACGCAGGGCCAAGGAGCTCAGCGAGGCCAGATCGAGCTGGTCGGCCATGAACTGCTGTCCGGTCAGCGCGTGCAGATCGGTGCCCTGCCCGGTCCAGCGCAGCTGGCCGGCCGACCAGCGCTGGCCGTCCAGCCCTTCCAGACTCAGGCTTTCGGCGCTGGCTTGAAAGCTGCGGTCCATCAGCTGCCAGCCCAGGCGCCCCTGAACCTGCTTGAGCTTGAGCGGTGGCAGCTTGGGCCCCGCCTGTGCCCGAAGGTCCTGCAATTGCACATCAGCCAGGATGCCAACAATTCGACCCTTTTGCACATCCATCCAGCTGCGTATCGCGCCCCGGCCGTCTTCGACCTCGACGCCAGCCAGCCGGGCATAGGCCTCGACGGCCGTGGCCTCGATGCGGCTGAATTCGGCATACAGCTCGCCGTTCCAGCTGCGCCAGTTGCCCGCCCCCCCGGAAAGCAGGGGCTGGCGCAGTTGACCCCGCAGACTAAAGCGTTCGCCCCACTGGGACTCGGGGGTGGCATCCAGGCGCATCTGGTGGCGCTGGCCGCTGTTGCGCATGACCCAATCGACTTGCCGCAACTCCATGCGCACCTTGTGCAGTTCGTCCTGCCAGCGCACCAGGCCGCCGCGCAGCGCCCATTCGGTCTGCGAGAACAGCCAATCCAGGGCTGGCTGGATATCCATGTGCGGCTGCGCGCTGATGTCGATGCCGGCCAGCAAGAGCCGGCCGTCGGTCGTGCGCCGCAGTTCCAGTTCAGCGCCTTCGATCAACAGTTGCTCTAGCCCCAGCTTGGCCACCGATCGCGGGGAGATGGCCACCAGCACGCGGGGCAGGCGCAAGGCCGCTTGCCCCTGGGCGTCGAGCAGGGTGACCTGGTTGAGCTCGAAGGAGGGCATGAGTCCGCGCGAGCGGGCCTGCAAGCCCCCGATTTCGATCTGCAAGCCGGTGGCCTGGCGGGCCAGGTTTTGCAGTGCCGGGCGAAATTCGTCGATACGCGGCACAATCACCCAGTGAAGCAGGGCCCATCCGAGACCTAGCAGCAGGGCACACAAGAGCAAAAGGGCGAGCAGCCAGCGCGTGGCCATCGCCCACAGCTTGAGCCGTGGCGGCAGGGTCGTAGGCGTCGAGGCAAGTTCCGGCTGCATCAGGCTTGGAATTATGACCCTCGCCCGGCCCATCCCTGCATCTGCTAACGCTCATTGCCCAACCATTCATGACGAGTCCGTCATCCGAGCCCACCTTCGAGCTTGTCGGCGACCATGACGAGCGCGTCGCTGCGCCCGCCCGGGCGGCTGATCACAGCCGTTTTGTTCGTCGCATTCGTCGCCGCTATGCGTCCTGGATGGGGCTGCTGGCCGACTCGTCGCTCGACCAGATGGCGCTACAGCGGGCCTATGAGGCGCTGCGGCAATCGGGGCAAGAGGTGGGCGCCGCGCTACGCATCCTCAGGCAGTTGGTGCTCGAACGCTTGGTGGTCATTGACGCCCAAGGACCGCAGTCGGCCCCGCTGGCATTGGTGACGCGGGTCATGACCGACCTGGCCGAATTCGCTCTTGATGTGGCCATGCGCAAGACGGCCGAGGAACTCGATGCGCTGCACGGCATGCCGCAGGTCGGCGCCGGTCCTGCCTCGCGTCGTGCCTGCATGTGGGTCATTGGCATGGGCAAGCTGGGCGCGCGCGAGCTCAATGTCTCTAGCGACATCGACCTGATCTACATCTACGACGAGCAGGGCCACACCACTGGCCAGCCCGATGGACGGGGGGTCATTTCCAACCACGAGTATTTTTCGCAGCAGGTCAAGGCAGTGCAGACGCTGATTGGCGATGTCACCGAGCATGGTTTCGTGTTCAGGGTCGATCTGGCGCTGCGACCTAACGGTCATTCGGGCCCACCGGCGGTGTCCCTGGGTGCGCTGGAGGAGTATTTTCAGGTCCAGGGGCGCGAGTGGGAGCGCTTTGCCTGGCTCAAGAGCCGGGTGGTGGCCCCGCGTCATACCCGCAGCGATGGCTCAACCGATGGCTTGCGCCAATTGGTCCTGCCGTTTGTGTTCAGGCGCTATCTCGACTACAGCGTCTTTGAGTCCCTGCGGGTGTTACACCGGCAGATCCGCGAGCAGGCGGCCCGGCGCGCCGCCGGTCACCCCGAGCGCGCCAACGATGTCAAGCTCTCGCGCGGTGGCATACGAGAAATCGAGTTCACAGTGCAGCTGCTGCAGGTGGTGCGCGGCGGCCAGTTTCCCGAGTTGCGCACCCGGCCCACGCTCGAAGCCCTGGGGCGGGTGAGCAAGGCGGGCCTGATGCCGCCGGCCACTGCCGACGGGCTGGCTCAGGCCTACGATTTTCTGCGGCGGGTTGAGCATCGCATTCAGTATCTCGACGATCAGCAGACCCATGCACTGCCCACTGGCGACGAAGACCTGGCCTGGATCGCAGCCACCCTGGGCTTGGCGGGGGTGGGCCCCTTTCTGGCCGAGCTTGACCGTCACCGGGAGTTCGTGGCCGAGGAGTTCGACAAGCTGCTTGGCGGCCATACCGATTGCGTCGGTTGTCACAAGGGTCAGACCGGCTCCCAGGACCTGGCTGAGCTGCTGGCGCGCGAGGGAGTGGCGTGGCCCGAGCCGCTGCGCCAGCGCCTGGGCGCCTGGCAGAGCCATCCCCGTATCCTGGCCCTGCGCGAGGAATCGCGCGGCCGTCTGCTGCGTCTGGTGCAGCGCACGGTCACCTGGATGGAGGCCGGTCGCATTACCCAGGACGGTGCGCTGCGTCTGTTCGACTGGATTGAGCCCTTACTCAGGCGCGAGAGCTATTTGGCCCTGCTCATGGAGCGGCCCTCGGTGCACGAGCGTTTGCTGCGCCTGCTCGGGGCGGCGCGCTGGCCGGCGCGCTACCTGCTCAGGCATCCCGGCGTGATCGATGAGCTGGCCAACGGACAGATGTTGCAGCAGCGCTTTGATGCACGGGCTTTCGCGGCCGAGCTGGAGACCCGCCTGGAGGCGCTGCGGCGCACTGGCGAGGACGATGAAGAGGCTTGCTTGAATTTGCTGCGCCGCGCACACCATGCCGAGGTATTCCGGACCCTGGCGCGCGATGTGGAGGGCCAGCTCAGCGTTGAGCAAGTGGCCGACGACCTGAGTGCGCTGGCCGATGCGGTGCTGGCCATTACGGTGCGTTGGAGCTGGCAGCGGCTGAGAATTCGGCACCGCCCCGAGCCGCAGTTGGGCGTCATTGCCTACGGCAAGCTCGGTGGCAAGGAGCTCGGCTATGGCAGTGATCTGGATCTGGTTTTTGTCTATGAGGACGATGACGAGCGTGCGACGGAGGTTTATGCCGCCTTTGTGCGCAAGCTCATCAACTGGCTGACCGTCAAGACCGGCGAGGGCGACCTCTTCGAGATCGACACCGCCCTGCGGCCCAACGGTAATTCAGGTCTGCTGGTGACCCGCTTTGCCGCCTTTGCGGATTACCAGGCCCAGCGCGGCAGCAACACCGCGTGGACCTGGGAGCATCAGGCCATGACCCGTGCCCGTTTTGTCTGGGGCGACGCGGCCTTGAGGCGCCAGTTTGACGAGGTGCGCCGGCAGGTCATCACTGCGGTGCGCGACGCGCCAGCCTTGCGCGGCGAGATCGTCGCCATGCGGGAGAAGGTGCGGGCCGCGCATCCGATCCGTGGCCAGGAGGTGTTTGATCTGAAGCACAGTCCCGGTGGCATGGTCGATGTTGAGTTCGTCGTGCAGTATCTGGTGCTCTCGCAGGCGGCCTCGCATCCGGCCCTGGCCGACAATGTGGGCAATATTGCCCTGCTCGAGCGCGCCGAGCAGGCGGGTTTGCTGTTGCCCGGGGTCGGCCACGCAAGCGCCAATGCCTACCGTGAGTTGCGGCGGCTGCAACACCGTGCCCGCCTCAATGAAGAGCCCACCCATAAGCCGGTTGGGGAGGTGCAGAGCCTGCGCCAGCCGGTGCTCGAGCTCTGGGGCCAGGTTCTGGGCTGAAGGGCGCGATCCCCCGCCGCCGTGGCGGTCCGTCGTCTCTGGCTACACTCTGCCCCCGCGTTCTCCCTGGGTTCGATGATGAAGACAGTCACCGCGTGGCGCCTCGCTTTGTTGGTCGCGGCGCTCCCTCTTGTTGCGCTTGCTCAAAACAAGGTTGATGCAAAACCGCCGCTAGTTCGGCCGACGCTGACGGTGACCGTCGAGCAGGCGCAGTCCATGGCGTTGCCGCAGGTTTTGCAGGCCTCCGGATCGATCGCTGCCTGGCAGGAAGCCCAGGTGGGCGCCGAACTGCAAGGCCTCAAGCTGGTGGAGGTGCGCGTCAATGTGGGTGATTCGGTGCACAAGGGCGATCTTTTGGCCCGGCTGCAGTCGGACACTTTGCGCGCCGAACTGGCGCAGGTGCAGGCCGCGCTGGCCGAGGCCGAGGCGGCAGCGCTGGAGTCGCGTGCTCAAGCCGATCGCGCTCGTTCACTGCAGCAGCAGGGCTTCTTCAGCCCGGCGCAGTTGACGGCAGCGCTGGCATCCGATGCCGTGGCGCAGGCGCGGGTGCAATCGGCCAAGGCGGCCCTGGGTCTGCAGCAATTGCGTCTGGCTCAGACCGAGGTGCGCGCCCCCGACGCGGGGGTGATCTCCGCGCGCAATGCCACCTTGGGCGCGGTGGTGTCGCCTGGAGCCGAGCTGTTCCGTTTGATACGGCAGGGACGGTTGGAATGGCGCGCCGAGCTCACCGCCGCGCAATTGCCCCAGGTGCGCATCGGCATGCCTGCTCGTATCAGGACGGCCAGTGGCCTGGAGGTTGCCGGCCGAGTGCGCGCGATCGCGCCCTCGGCCGATGCCCAGTCGCGCAACGCGCTGGTGTATGTAGATATCAGCCGGCCGCGCGGCTCGGGTGCTGCCCTGGTGCCCGGGGCGTTTGCCAGCGGGCAAATAGAACTGGGCCGCGCACAAGCCCTTACCGTGGGTCAGTCGGCTTTGGTGGTGCGCGAAGGATTTAGCTTTGTGTATGTGCTGGCGGCGCAGGATCGGGTGGCCCAGGTCAAGGTAAGAACCGGGCGCATCAGCGGCGACAGGGTGGAAATCATCTCGGGTTTGGAGCCGCAGGCGCGGGTGATCGCCAGCGGCGGCGCCTTTTTGAACCATGGGGATGTGGTGCGCGTCGTCTCGGCCGCCCCCCCGGCGCCTTCCGCCCAGTAAGCCGAGCCCTCTTATGGTCAATGTCTCGGCTTGGTCGATCCGCAATCCGATCGCCTCGGTACTCTTCTTTGCCCTGCTCAGTGTCGCCGGGCTGATTGCCTACGGCTCGATGAAAGTGCAGAACTTTCCCGATCTCGATCTGCCGACTCTGCAGATCAGCGCCAGCCTACCCGGTGCCACGCCCTCGCAGCTGGAAACCGATGTGGCACGCAAGCTGGAAAACGCGCTGGCGCCCTTGCAGGGGCTTAAGCACATCACCACCAAGGTGCAGGACGGTTCGGTCTCGATCACCGCTGAGTTCCGGCTGGAAAAGCCGGTGCAGGAGGCGCTCGATGAGGTGCGCTCGGCGGTGCAGGGTGCGCGCGCCGACCTGCCGGCCGATCTGCGGGACCCCATTATTCAAAAGCTCAATCTGGCCGGCACGCCGGTGCTGGCTTACACCGTGCGCTCACCCGGCCTGGACGATGAAGCCCTGTCCTGGTTGGTTGACGACGAACTCACTCGCAAGTTGCTGGCCGTCAAGGGGGTTGGCGCGGTGACCCGGGTCGGCGGCGTCAGCCGCCAGGTACGGGTGGCCCTGGACCCAGTGCGCCTGCAAGCGCTGGGTTTGACCGCGGCGCAGGTGTCGCAGCAGTTGGCGCAGACGCAGCAGGAGGCCTCCGGCGGGCGGGTCGATTTAGGCGCGGCGGAGCAGCCGGTGCGAACCGTGGCAACTGTGCAGAGCGCGCAGGATGTGGCGCGCATCGAGATAGCCGCCTCGGGCGGTCGACGCATTCGGCTCGATCAGGTGGCCACGGTCAGCGATACCCTGGCCGAGCCGCGTTCCTGGGCCGGCCTCAACGGGCAGCCTGTGGTCGGTTTCGAGGTGGTTCGCAGTCGGGGCGAGAGCGAGGTTGCAGTGGGCCGGTCCGTACGCAAGGTACTGGCTGAGTACGCGGCAGCCCGCCCTGATGTGGAGATCCGCGAGGCTTTTGATTTCGTGACCCCCGTGGAGGAGGAGTATCAGGGTTCGCTCAAGCTGCTCTACGAGGGCGCGCTTTTAGCCGTGTTGGTGGTTTGGGTGTTTTTGCGTGATGTCCGAGCCACCTTCATTTCAGCGGTGGCGCTACCTTTGTCGGTGGTGCCGGCCTTCATTGGCATGGCATGGCTGGGCTTTTCCATCAATGTCGTCACCCTGCTGGCGCTTTCCCTGGTGATCGGCATTCTGGTCGATGATGCGATCGTGGAGGTGGAAAACATCGTGCGCCACCTGCGCATGGGCAAAACGCCGTACCAGGCCGCTATGGAGGCTGCCGATGAGATCGGACTGGCGGTGATCGCCACGACCTTCACCCTGATCGCGGTGTTTTTGCCGACCGCTTTCATGAGCGGCATTGCGGGCAAGTTTTTCAAGCAGTTTGGATGGACCGCCTCGCTGGCAGTGTTTGCCTCCTTGGTGGTGGCACGCATGCTTACGCCGATGATGGCCGCGTACATGCTCAAGCCCCTGGTGGCTGCAGAGCGTGAGCCGGGCTGGTTGCGTCTTTACATGCGGCTGGCCCAGGGCTGCCTGCGTCACCGGCTACTGACGGTAGCGGCTGCCGCAGTGTTCTTTGTGGGCTCCCTGGCGCTCATTCCCTTGCTGCCCACCGGCTTCATTCCGCCGGACGACAACTCGCAGACCCAGGTCTATGTCGAGCTGCCGCCGGGCTCAACCTTGGCCCAAACGCGGGCGAGCGCCGAGCACGCCCGGCAGTTGGTGATGCGCGTGCCCGATGTGCACAGTGTCTACACCACCATAGGCGGGGGCAGTGCAGGCAGCGATCCTTTTGTCAATGCCGGTGCGGCAGAAGTAAGGCGCGCAACCTTGACCATTGCCTTGAGCGAGCGCGGGGAGCGACCGCGCAAGCAGAGGATCGAGGCGGACATCCGTCAGGCCCTGATCGATTTGCCCGGTGTGCGCACGAAGGTCGGCCTGGGCGGGTCGGGCGAGAAGTATGTCCTCGTACTGACTGGTGATGACCCGCGAAGCTTGCAGCAGGCGGCCCTGGCCGTGGAGAAAGACTTGCGCACCATTGCCGGTCTGGGCAGCATCGCCTCGACCGCCAGCCTGGTTCGTCCCGAGATCACGGTGCGGCCGGATTTTGCGCGCGCGGCCGATCTGGGGGTAAGCACGGCGGCCATTGCGCAGACCCTGCGGGTTGCCACCCTGGGTGACTACGAGGCGCAATTGCCCAAGCTCAATGTCGCGCAGCGGCAGGTGCCCATCGTGGTGCAGCTCCAAGAGTCGGCCCGCAAGGACCTGTCCCTGCTCGAGCGCCTGATGGTGCCAGGCTTGCGTGGGCCGGTCATGCTGGGGCAGGTGGCCAGCTTGGAGATCAGCGGTGGGCCGGCGGTGATTGACCGCTACGACCGGCAGCGCAATATCAATTTCGAAATCGAGTTATCGGGCCTGCCGCTTGGCGAAGTCACCGAGGCGGTGGAACGACTGCCCTCCATCGGTGAGTTGCCCCCTGGTGTGAGGGTGGTCGAGGTGGGCGATGCGGAGGTCATGGGGGAGCTCTTTGCGAGCTTTGGCTTGGCGATGTCCGTCGGCATTTTTTGCATCTATGCCGTGCTGGTGCTGTTGTTCAAGGGTTTCTTGCATCCGGTGACCATTTTGGCGGCCTTGCCCCTGTCGCTGGGTGGGGCCTTCGTCGGGCTGCTGCTGGCGGGCAAGAGCTTTTCCATGCCCTCGCTGATCGGCTTGATCATGCTGATGGGTGTGGCCACCAAGAATTCGATTTTGCTGGTCGAGTACGCCATCGTGGCCCGGCGGGGCCAACCGGCGCGCGAGGGGCACGAGGCGGTGGCGCCGATGTCGCGCTGGGATGCCTTGCTCGATGCCTGTCACAAGCGAGCCAGGCCCATCATCATGACCACCCTCGCCATGGGCGCGGGCATGTTGCCCATTGCTACTGGCTGGGGCGCGGCCGACACCAGCTTTCGCTCGCCCATGGCCATTGCGGTCATGGGTGGCCTGATCACCAGTACGGTGCTGAGCTTGTTGGTCATTCCGGTGGTCTATACCTATCTGGATGACCTGGGTCAGTGGACGGGCGCGATCTGGCGCCGGCTGCGCGGCCAGTCTCGACCGGATGCGCCGACTCAGCCCTGACGAATTTTTTGCACCAGCGCGGAGGTGGAGTAGCCCGCAACGAAGGGCAGCGCCAGAGCCCGCCCACCATAGGCTTGTACCACCGAGGCCTCGGGCAGCCGGGCCATGTCGTAATCGCCGCCCTTGACCAGAATGTCCGGGCGTAGCTCGGTGATCAACTGCAGCGGCGTGTCTTCATCGAACCAGGTCACCAGATCGACGCACTGCAGCGCGGCCATCATCAGGGCGCGGTCTTCCAGGCGATTGAGGGGCCGGTCTGGTCCCTTGCCCAGGCGCCGGGCCGATGCATCGGTATTGAGCGCCACCACCAAGGCCGCTCCCAGCGCGCGTGCCTGGGCCAGGTAGCTCACATGGCCGCGATGGAGGACATCAAAGACGCCGTTGGTCAAGACCCAGGGGCGCGGCAGTTGAGCCAGCCGGGCGCCGATTTGCTCGCGCGGCGTTATCTTGCTCTGAAAGTCAGCAACTGCAAGCGTGCTCACGCCGCTTGCACCTGTTGGGCCGGTGCGAGCTGGGCCATAAGGTCCTTGCGGAAGCGGTTGAGCTCTTGCACGGTCTCGAAGCTGCGATTCATCAGCAGACCCATATTGTGCAGGATCCGCTCGACAACCTTGCTCTCCCACTCGGCGTCGAACTTGATCTGCTGGCTCAGCCAGTGTTCCAGCCATTGCGGGTCGGGCAGTCGCGATTGGATCGTATCGCGCGGGAACAGGGCCTTGTTGACATGCAGGTTGGTGGGGTGCAGTGCTTGGGCGGTGCGTTTGGCGCTGGCCATCAGTACGCCGATCTTGCTAAACGCAGCCCGAGCCTCGTCGCCAAAGCGGCCGATGGCCCGCTTCATGTAGCGCAAATACGCACCGCCGTGGCGTGCCTCATCCTGGCTCAGCTGGGTGTAGATGTGCTGGATCACGGGTTCGGTGTGCCATTGGGCGGCGCGCCGGTACCAGTGGTTGAGTCGGATCTCTCCGCAAAAATGCAGCATTAAAGTTTCCAGGGCCGGGGCCGGCTCGAATTCGAAGCGCACCTCGTGCAGTTCCTGCTCGCTCGGGGCCAGTTCGGGCCTGAACCGGCGCAGGTATTCCATCAGCACCAGGGAATGCTTTTGCTCCTCAAAGAACCAGATCGACATAAAGGCTGAAAAGTCGCTGTCTTCTCGGTTGTCACGCAGAAACATTTCTGTGGCTGGCAGCGCTGCCCATTCGGTGATGGCATTCATCTTGATGGTCAGCGCTTGCTCGTCAGACAAGCGGGAGCCGTCAAACTGGCTCCAGGGGATGTCCTTATCCATATCCCAGCGTACGGATTCGAGCTGCTTGAACAATTCGGGGTAAAGCATGGAGGTCCTTGTGCGGCTTTTAAGACCGCAATTCCCCTAATTTTAGGGTCAGGCTTTTTCCGGAGGGCCAGAGGGCTTACATTAGCCATGGCTGGACCGTCTGCTTTTTTAGACGATCAATGCTGTCATATTTTTGGATTAACTCGGTTGATTCGGTATCTTGTGTCTCGGGGGTTGATGATGACGCGTCTTCATGTCCGGGGTCTGCGCTGTGCGTTTGCGGTGTGGATCGCTTTTTCAGCGTCGGCTGCTTGGGCCTCGACCCAGGGCGCCGGGGCGACCACCTGCCCGTCCCTGCTCGCCCATACGCTGCCTCGTTTGCAAGACGAGAAGCCCCAGTCGCTGTGTCAGTACGCCGGCAAGGTGCTGCTGGTGGTCAATACGGCCAGCGCCTGCGGATTTACGCCCCAGTACGCGGGGCTCGAGGCGCTCTACGCCCGCTATCGCGAGCAGGGGCTGGTGGTGTTGGGCTTTCCGTCCAATGATTTCGCGCAGGAACGCGGCAATAACAAGGACATTGCCGATTTCTGCCAGAACACCTATGGCGTCAAGTTCCCGATGTTCACGAAGACTGCGGTTGCGGGGCGGGATGCCCATCCCTTCTACAAGCGGCTGGCCAGCGAGGCGGGCGGGGGCCCACGGTGGAATTTTCACAAGTACCTCATTGACCGCGATGGGCGGGTAGTGAGCGCTCACGGATCTACGACCTCTCCCCAGGATGCCCGTTTAGTCAAGCAAATAGAGCAGCTGCTTGCAAAATAACTTCTCGGTCATAAAATGACCGATTGGTATTTTTTGTGGGGCCGGCTTCTTGTTTTTTTAAGGTGCAGCATGCATGTGTCCGTGGCTCTTGAGTCGGTGATGCCTTGGGTCATGGGCGACTCGGTATGTTTGCGGCCGGGCCGGTCGAGGTCCGGGCTGCGACCGAGCCTCGTGCCGGGGGCTCAAGGGCTGCGCGGCCGCCAGTTTTTTTTGTTGCGGAGCCTTCCGGCGCCCTCGGGCCCGGTTGCAGCCCCGGGGTGTCTCTCCTCCTCCCTCCCTCCCTCCATTGCCCCGGGACGCTTCGCAACATTTTTCTTTTCGAGCGTATGAGATGGGTGTGGATCTTTTTATGCGCTCGGGTCTGCCAGGCTTAGCCGCGGGGGGCCCGGCGGATGGCCCGAGGGTGGCCGTCGTCGGATCGGGCATTGCCGGCCTGGCGGCCGCCTACCGTCTGCGGGGCCGTG
>VGHR01000025.1 GCA_016868205.1 Betaproteobacteria bacterium | reverse complement strand
GATCGCGCGACCAACGGCCAGCCTTTCTCTGGAGGCGCAGCAGCGCCGTGAGCTCAAGCAGAAGATGTTTGGCGACTGACGAGGCCGACCCTGTTTCACTGTGACAGGCCTCCGTGAGAGGCCTGTTTTTTTGGGCATGTCTCCCTGTTTCGCCTCCTTCGGAGACTCAGAACAGGGATTGGGCTTAGAAAGCACTTTCATTGAACGGGCTAAGTGCTTCATTCTGAATGGATTTTGTATCTCATAAATTTTTGGAAATCGACCCTAAGTGCTTGATTTCATTAGAAAATTTTGTTACGCGACCCCTTGAAGTGTTCCGATTTCCTGCTAAAGTGGGGAAAAGTGCATTTTTGTGGTGAAAGCCACATTTTCAGGGGCTGTAGTGGTGTTTCAGGGCGCGTCGTCCATCGTTCTCGACAGCAAGGGCAGGCTGGCTGTGCCCACGCGGCATCGTGATGTGCTGCTGGCCACGGCCTCGGGTCAGTTGACCCTTACCAAGCACCCGCATGGCTGTTTGATGGTCTTCCCTCGCAACGAGTGGGAGAAGTTTCGCGATCGCATCGCTGCCTTGCCCATGCAGGCGCAGTGGTGGAAGCGCATCTTCCTGGGCAATGCCATGGATGTGGAAATGGATGCCAGCGGCCGCGTGCTGGTCTCGCCCGAGCTGCGGCACGCCGCCGGTCTGAGTCGCGAGTCGGTGCTGCTGGGCATGGGGGCGCACTTCGAGCTGTGGGATGCGGCCACTTATGCCGCACAAGAGGCCGAGCAGATGAAAGGGCAGATGCCTGATGTCTTCAGAGACTTTTCGTTCTGAAGACGCAGCGGTGCCGCACCCATGGAAACATCACACCGTTTTGCTCAGCGAGGCGGTTGCAGCCTTACAAGTGCAGCCCGGCGCCTGCTATGTCGATGCGACCTTCGGTCGTGGTGGTCATGCGCGCGGCATCCTGCAGGCTTTGGGGGCGCGGGGTCGCTTGCTGGCCTTCGACAAGGATCCGCAGGCCGTCGAGGCGGCCGAGTCCTTGGCCGCCAGCGACACTCGATTTTCGATTCAGCACCAGGGCTTTGCCCAGATCGCCGCCCTGGAGCCGGCCAGCGTCGACGGCCTGTTGATGGATCTCGGTGTGAGTTCGCCGCAGATCGACGATCCTCAGCGTGGCTTTTCCTTTCGCCACGACGGTCCTCTGGATATGCGCATGGATCCTTCGCGCGGGCGCAGCGTAGCCGACTGGCTGGCGCAGGCCAGCGTGCAAGAAATGGCCGAGGTGATTCGTGATTACGGCGAAGAACGGTTTGCTGGGCCGATTGCAAAGGCGATTGATCGCCGCCGGCGCGAGCACGGCCCCTTGCTCCGCACGGCCGAGCTGGCCCAGGTCGTGGCTGGCGCGGTCAAGACCCGCGAGCCTGGCAAGGACCCAGCCACGCGGACATTTCAGGCTTTTCGGATTTTTATCAACGCCGAGCTCGAAGAGTTGCAGCAGGCGCTAGAGGCATCGTTGAAAGTTTTGAGACCCCAGGGTCGTTTGGTTGTGATCAGTTTTCATTCGCTCGAGGACCGCATCGTCAAGCAGTTCATGGCGCATCAGGCTCGCCAGGTCTTTGACCGCCGCGTCCCTATGGCTGCGGCCGCGCCTGTCCGCTTGAAGTTGCGTGGCCGTGTCATGCCCTCGCAGGCCGAGGTGGCAGCTAACCCGCGCGCGCGAAGTGCGGTGATGCGGGTGGCCGAACGCACGGAGGCGCCTTGATGCGGCTCAATTTGCTGTTGATGGTGGCAGTGCTGGCGCATGCCTTGTATCTGGTGCATGTGCAATATGAGTCGCGCCGTCTGTATGTGGCGCTTGAGCGTGCCGGTGCCCAGGCGCGCAAGCTCGAGGTCGAACACGAACGGCTGCAGGCCGAAAAGCGCGCTCAGGCTACGCCCCTGCGCATTGAGCGACTAGCCAAGGAAAAAATGCAGATGCGCACGGTGACGCCCGCGATCACCCAGTATGTGACGCTCGCGCCTGCGGCTGCCGGGAGCGCACCATGAGTCGCAGCGTGCGCTACAGCGCCAGCCCTTTGCTGACCAGCCGCACGCCGGTCTGGCGTAGCAAATTCGTGGTGGCTGCCATCGCTCTGGCCTTTGCCGGTCTGGCCGGACGCGCGGTCTATGTTCAGGCCATCGACAGCGATTTTTTCCAGAAGCAGGGTGAGGTGCGTTTTGCCCGTACTCTGGAGTTGCCGGCCAGCCGGGGCCGCATCATGGACCGCAACGGCCTGGTGTTGGCCTACAACGTGCCGGCGCCGAGTTTGTGGGCGATCCCGGAAGATGTCCAAGCCACGCCGGCTCAGCTGTCCGAACTCTCGCGCCTGCTGGAAATGCCTCTGCCCGAGCTCAAGCAACGGCTCTTCAATGAAGACAAGACCTTTGTGTGGGTCAAGCGTCAGGTCGATGATGCGGTTGCGCGCAAGGTGGCTGAGCTGGGTATCAAGGGCCTGTACCAGCGCAGCGCCTACAAGCGCATGTACCCGGATGGGGAGGCGGCTGCGCATGTGGTGGGCTTTGCCAATGTGGAGAACATCGGTCAGGAAGGGGTGGAACTGGCCTTCGATAAGCAGTTGGCTGGCCAGGCGGGCTCGCGGCGCGTGATCAAGGACCGCTTCGGCCGGGTGGTCGAGGATGTGGGCGAGCAGCGGCCGCCGGTGGACGGTCGTGATCTGCAGTTGTCCATTGATTCGAAGGTGCAGTTTTTTGCCTATCAAAAATTGCGCGATGCGGTCAACGAGCACAAGGCCAAGGCTGGCAGCGTGGTGGTTCTTGATGCGCGCACGGGCGAGGTGCTGGCCTTGGCCAATTACCCGAGCTACACCCCGGATCGGCGGGTGCATCTCAGCGGCGCGCAGCTGCGCAACCGCGCCTTGACCGATACCTTCGAGCCCGGCTCGACGGTCAAGGCCTTTGCGGTGGCCGCAGCCCTGGAAAAGGGACTGGTGCGCGCCGATACACCCATCGAGACCGCCCCCGGTCGGATGATGCTAGGCGGGGTGACGATCAGCGACACCTCCCCCCATGGTCTGCTCACCGTCTCGCAGGTGATTCAGAAGTCGAGCAATGTGGGCACGGTCAAGATGGCGATGCAAATGCAGCCGCGTGACATGTGGGAGTTCTACACCCGTGCCGGTTTCGGACAGAAACCGCAAATTCCTTTTCCGGGTGCGGTCAGCGGCAAGTTGCGGCCCTACAAGACTTGGCGCCCGATTGAACAGGCCACCATGAGCTACGGTTACGGCCTGTCGGTCTCGCTTTTTCAGCTGGCCCACGCCTACACCGTTTTTGCACGCGATGGCGATCTGGTGCCGGTCAGTCTGCTCAAGACCGACGAGCCGGCCGCGGGGACGCGGGTGTTCAGCGAAAAAAATGCGGTCGCCATGCGCCAAATGCTGCAAATGGCTACGCAACCGGGAGGCACCGCCCTGAAGGCGCAGACCATCGGCTACTCTGTCGGCGGTAAGACCGGAACGGCCCGCAAGCAGGAAGGCAAGGGCTACGCCGACAAAAAATACCGTGGCTTTTTTGTGGGGCTGGCCCCGGTCGATGCGCCGCGCATCGTGGTGGCGGTGATGATCGACGAGCCGAGTGCTGGCCGCTATTACGGCGGTGAGGTGGCCGCCCCTGTGTTTGCCGAAACGGTGCAGCAGACGCTGCGCATGATGGGTTTGCCGCCAGACCTGTCGGTCAAGCCGCAGATCGTGGCCAAGTCGGTGCAGGAGTCGTTTTGAGCCTCCTCCTCCGATCTCCTGAGCAGGCGCTGGACTGGCTGCGCCAGCGCGGCGCCAAGGGTCTGCACGCCGACAGTCGTCGCCTGAGTGCGGGCGAAGCCTTTCTTGCCTGGCCGGGTGCCGCCCGCGACGGCCGACTTTTCGTGCCTGCAGCCCTGCAAGCCGGGGCGTGCGCCTGTTTGATTGAGGATGAGGGCAGCCAATCGGTGGGGCTCGATCTTGAGGACGCGCGTATCGCCCGCTATCGCGGCTTGAAGGCGCTTGCGTCGGAGTTGGCTGCGGCCTTTTTTGCGTATCCGAGTTCGAAACTGCAGGTACTGGCTGTCACCGGCACCAATGGTAAGACCTCGACAGCCTGGTGGCTGGCGCAGGCTCTGAGCGCGGCGGGCCGGCCTTGTGCCTTGGTGGGCACCTTGGGTTTGGGCGCGCCAGGGCAATTACAAGCCCAGGGGCTGACCACGCCCGATCCAGTGTTGCTGCAGCAGCACTTGCGACAGTGGGTGAACCAGGGCCGGCAAGCCTGCGCCCTAGAAGCGTCCTCCATCGGTTTGGCCGAATTGCGTCTGGAGGGGCTGCACATACACACCGCACTCCTGACCAATTTCACCCAGGATCATCTTGATTACCACGGCACCATGCAGGCTTATTGGCAGGCTAAGGCGCGCTTGTTCGACTGGCCCGGTTTGTGTGCGGCGGTACTCAATATCGACGACCCCAAGGGCGGCGAACTGGCGGGGCAGCTGGCCGGTCGCCCTGGCCTGGATGTGTGGACCGTCTCGCTCCAGAGACCGGCGCGTTTGCGTGCCCAAGGCTGGCGGGCGGCTGATGGGGGCACGGAGTTTGAAGTCTGTGAGGCCGAGCGGGTGCGGTCGGTGTTTGTACCCGCGCTCGGCCAATACAACATCAGCAATATGCTGGGCGTGATCGCCGGGCTACGCAGCGTGGGCCTGAGTCTGGACCAGGCTGTGCAGGCTTGTGTCGGTCTGAGCCCAGTGCCTGGCCGGATGGAGTCCATCGGCGGCACCGGCGAACCCATGGTGGTGGTGGACTATGCCCACACCCCCGATGCGCTGGAGCAAGTGCTGCGGGCGCTCGGCCCGGTGGCCAAGGGTCGCGGCGGCAGTCTGTGGGTGGTGATCGGTTGCGGCGGTGACCGCGACCGGCTCAAGCGGCCCCTGATGGCCGAGGTGGCCGGCCGTCACGCGCATCACCGGATCTTTACCAGTGATAACCCACGCCATGAAGCGCCCGCGGCCATTTTGCAGGACATGATCGCCGGCCTTGGCGCGGGGCACGCCGTTCTTGAGGAAGACCGTCAGCGCGCTATTGAGCTGGCGGTGACCCAGGCCAAAGCAGCCGATGTGGTGCTGGTAGCCGGCAAGGGTCATGAGGGCTATCAGGAGGTTGCGGGCCAGAGACGACCGTTTTCCGATCGGGAGGTGGCGCATCACGCCCTGGCTTTACGCACGAGTGCGCGGGGGGTGCCGGCATGATGACCCTGGCCCAAGTTTTGCAATGGCTACCCGGCGCGCGTTTGATTGGCGATGCAGCCCTGCAGGTGGAGCGGGTGCACAGCGACAGCCGCAGTTTGCGCGCCGGCGATCTTTTCGTGGCCCTGCGCGGCGAGCGCTTTGACGGCCACACATTCCTGCGTCAGGCGGCACAGGCTGGCGCTGTTGCGGCACTGGCGCAAGAGGGTCTGGAGCAAGCGGGATTGCCCGGCCTGGAGGTCAGCGACAGTCGACAAGCGCTGGGCCAATTGGCCGGCGGCTGGCGCGGCGTGTTGCGGGGTCCGCTGATTGCTGTGACGGGCAGCAATGGCAAGACCACGGTGACGCAAATGATTGCTGCCATCTTGCGGGCCCACCTGGGTTCTGCGTGTCTGGCTACCCAGGGCAACTTCAACAATGACATCGGCGTGCCGCTGACCTTGCTGTGTCTGCGCCCGGATCATCAGATGGCCGTGCTCGAGCTGGGCATGAACCATCCGGGGGAAATTGCTCAACTCGCCCGTATGGTGAGGCCGACTGTGGCCTTGGTCAATAACGCACAGCGCGAACACCAGGAATTCATGACCTCGGTCGAAGCTGTGGCGCGCGAAAACGGTTCGGTCATTGAGAGCCTGCCGGCCGATGGCATCGCGGTGTTTCCCGCGGACGAAGCCTACACATCGATTTGGCGGGCTGCGGCCGGCTCTCGACGCATCCTGAGCTTTAGCCTCGATGCGGCAGCCGACCTGGTGGCCCAGGACATACGCGCCGAGGGTGCCGGTTGGCGGGTGCTGGCCCGTACGCCACTGGGGCCGCTGCGTTTCGATTTGCATCTGGCCGGGCGGCACAACATCAAGAATGCCCTGGCCGCCGCTGCGTGTGCGATTGCAGCGGGCATCCCCCTGGCCGCCATTACGCAGGGTCTTTCTGCTTTTGAACCCGTGCAGGGGCGCTCGCTCACGGTGCGTCTGCAACGACCGGGTAGGCAGGCGCTGTATCTGGTCGATGACAGTTACAACGCCAATCCCGATTCGGTTCGTGCCGCTATCGAGGTGCTGCAGGGATTGCCCGGCCCCCGTCTGCTGGTACTCGGTGACATGGGGGAGGTTGGCGAGCGCGGCGCTGAGTTTCATGCCGAGGTGGGCGCGTACGCTCAGCAGCGAGGGATCGAACAGCTGTGGTGCATTGGGCCCCTGATGCGGTATGCCAGCCAGGCCTTTGCGGGCGCGCGCCATTTCGAGCGCATGGAGGACCTGATCGACGCTCTTACGAGCGTACCCCCTGGCTTGGCCAGCGTACTGGTCAAGGGTTCGCGCTTCATGCGCATGGAAAGGGTGGTGCAGGCGGTTGCGGCACAGGCCGCCCAACCGGCGATCAAGGAGATCCCATGCTGATTTGGTTGGCCCAGTGGCTGCAGACCTTGTCGCCCGAGTTGGGCTTCTTCAGGGTGTTTCAGTACCTGACTTTTCGGGCGGTCATGGCGGCCATGACCTCCTTGCTGATCGGGCTGGTGGCTGGCCCCTGGGTCATCGCCCGCCTGACCTCGCTGAAGATCGGTCAGCCGATCCGTGGTTATGGAGTACAGGCCCACTTGGCCAAGACCGGAACGCCCACCATGGGCGGCGTTTTGGTGTTGCTGTCGATTGCGATTTCAACCCTCTTGTGGTTTGAATGGTCCAACCGCTTCGTTTGGATCGTACTGCTGGTGACCTTGGGCTTTGGCGCTATCGGTTGGGTCGATGACTGGCGCAAGGTGGTGCGCAAGGACCCTGAGGGCATGCGATCGGTTGAAAAATATTTTTGGCAGTCCCTGATTGGGCTGGTGGCTGCGCTGTACTTGGTCTTCAGCATCTCGGAAAGTTCAAACGCCCGGGTGCTCGAGCTGTTTCTCAATTGGGTGCAATCGGGCTTTGATGTTGATTTGCCTCCCAAGGCTGGCCTGATGGTGCCTTTCTTCAAGGAAATCAGCTATCCCTTGGGCGTGTTCGGTTTCGTCATCCTGACCTATCTGGTCATTGTGGGTTCGAGCAATGCCGTCAACCTGACCGATGGTTTGGACGGATTGGCCATCATGCCGGTGGTGATGGTCGGATCGGCCTTGGGTGTCTTTGCGTATGTGACTGGCAGCGCCATCTATTCGAAATACCTCTTTCTGCCTCACATCCCTGGATCGGGTGAGTTGCTTATCTTTTGCGCTGCCATGGCGGGCGCGGGGCTGGCTTTCTTGTGGTTCAACGCGCATCCCGCGCAAGTCTTCATGGGGGATGTGGGTGCGCTGGCCCTCGGCGCGGCCTTGGGAACGATTGCGATCATCGTGCGCCAGGAGATTGTGCTGGCCATCATGGGGGGAATCTTCGTCGTTGAGGCGCTGTCGGTGATGGCTCAGGTGACTTACTTCAAGTACACCAAGCGCAAGTACGGTCAGGGACGACGCATCCTCAAGATGGCGCCGCTGCATCACCACTTCGAGAAAAGTGGCTGGACGGAGACCCAGGTGGTGGTGCGATTCTGGATCATCACCATGCTGCTGTGCCTGGTCGGTCTATCTACCCTCAAGCTGAGATGAAAAGCCTGCGCGATCAATCGGTACTGGTGCTCGGCCTGGGCCTGTCGGGACTGGCGATGGCGCGTTGGTGCGTGCGACAGGGCGCCCGGGTGACGGTGGTCGATACGCGCGAGCAAGCGCCGCAAAGGGCTGCTTTGCAGGCCACCTGCCCGCAGGCGCAATTTGTCAGCGGCCCTTTCAGCGCCGAACTCGTGCGGGGTCAGCAGGCGGTGTTCAAGAGCCCGGGGCTTTCGCCCATCGAGGTGGCGCCGGTGATCGATGCCGCGCGCGCCATCGGTCTGCATGTGGGCAATGAACTGACCTTGTTCGTCGCTGCGCTGCGAGAGCTGGCCCAGCAGGCCGAGCCCGAGGCCCTGGAGCCGGATGGGCTGCCCGAGTCGACTGCGGCGCAGGACCCGGCCTCGTTGACCGCGCCGCAGGCTCAAGAGCCGGTGACGATACCCGTGCCCGTGCCTCAGCACCCGGGTTATCGGCCCTATGTGCTGGCCATCACCGGTACCAACGGCAAGACAACGGTGACATCGCTGACCGCTCGCCTGATCGCCCGCGCCGGTCGCACGGTGGCGGTGGCCGGCAACATCGGTCCGACCCTGCTTGACACACTGACAGCGGTCCTCGATGCCGATGAACGCCCGCAGGTCTGGGTGCTCGAGCTTTCGAGTTTTCAGCTCCACGATGTGGACGATTTCGAACCCGATGCAGCCACTGTGCTCAATCTGTCAGAGGATCATCTGGACTGGCATGGGTCGATGCAGGCCTATGCCAACGACAAGGCCCGCATCTACGGTTCGCGCGGTTTGATGGTGCTCAACCGGGACGACCCCTGGGTCATGGCGCAGCGGCCTCAAGCGCCGCCCAAGGGCAAGTCCCGGATGGCCGCACCCCGTCCCTACCAGACTTTCGGCGCCGACCTGCCTGCCCGTGCGGGCGACTGGGGGCTCGAGCAGGTGGGGGGCATGACTTGGTTGGTTCGGGCGGCACCTGCCGACGAGACGGTCAAACGGCGCAGGGACGAGGACGAGGCCATCCACATTCAGCGACTCATGCCGGCTGAAGCTTTGCGCATCCGAGGCCACCACAACGCCTGCAATGCCCTGGCTGCTCTGTCGCTGGCCAGCGTGACCGGATGTGCGCTGGCGCCGATGCTGCATGAGTTGCGCGAGTACCGCGGCGAGCCACACCGGGTTGAATCGATTGGCGTGATCGAGGGCGTCGAGTTCTTTGACGACAGCAAGGGCACCAATGTCGGTGCCACCGTGGCCGCCCTGCGCGGTTTGGGGGCCGAGCGCTCCGTGGTGCTCATTTTGGGGGGGCAGGGCAAGGGACAGGATTTTTCGCCCTTGGCCGAACCGGTGGCAGCCCATGCGCGCGCAGTGGTGCTGATTGGGCGCGATGCGCCTGTGTTGCAGCAGGCGCTGGCATCGACCGCCGTGCCCCTGCCTCGGGCGGCCGACATGGTCGATGCGGTGCGACAGTCCTTGGGCTTGGCCCAAGCCGGTGACGCCGTGCTTTTGTCGCCAGCTTGCGCCAGCTTTGACATGTTCCGTGACTACAAGCACCGCGCCGAAGTGTTTTGCGCGGCGGTTCGTGATCTGGCCCAGGAGCAGGGGGTGCCGCTGTGAGCCTGTGGATTGAGCGTTTACGCGGTGGGCTGGGGTCCTGGGGGCCTGCGGCCTCGCCGGTGCTGCCGGTGCGCACCGGTACGCCGCGCCGCATGCTTGGGCCGCAGTCGCCGGTGCGGCTGCTTGGCTTTGATCAGGCTCTGGTCTTTGTTGCCATGACCTTACTGCTGTGGGGCTTGGTCATGGTCTATTCGGCCTCGGTGGCGATGCCCGATAACCCGCGTTTTGCGCGCATGGAAAGCACCCATTACCTGATTCGTCACGGCTTTTCCCTGTTGGTGGGTTTGGTGGTGGCCGTGCTTGCGTTCCAGGTGCCGATGAGCACTTGGGAAAAACTGGCCCCCTGGCTGTTCATTGCGGCGCTGGCCTTGCTGGTGATTGTGCTGGTGCCATTCATTGGCCGAGAGGTCAACGGCGCGCGCCGCTGGATTCCGCTGGGTTTCCTTAATTTCCAGCCATCGGAGCTGGCTAAGTTTGCGGTTCTGATCTATGCCGCCGACTACATGGTGCGCAAGATGGAGGTCAAGGAGCGTTTTTTCCGCGCCGTGTTGCCCATGGGCGCCGCTCTGGCCGTGGTGGGCTCCTTGCTCCTGGCTGAGCCCGATATGGGCGCGTTTCTCGTTATCGTGGTCATTGCCATGGGTATCCTGTTCCTCGGCGGTGTCAACGCGCGCATGTTCTTCTTCATGGTGGCCATCGTCACCCTGGCTTTTGCCATCATGATTTGGAGCAGTGAATGGCGGCGCGAGCGTATCTTTGCCTATCTCGACCCCTGGTCCCCCGACAACGCCCTGCGCAAAGGCTATCAGCTCTCGCATGCGCTTATCGCTTTTGGCCGCGGTGAATTCACCGGGGTAGGGCTGGGGGGCAGTATCGAGAAGCTGCACTGGTTACCCGAGGCCCATACCGACTTTCTGCTGGCAGTTATCGGCGAGGAACTGGGTCTGGTGGGGGTCTTGCTGGTCATCAGCTTATTTCTCTGGATGACCCGGCGCATCATGCACATCGGCCGGCAGGCCATCGCCATGGACCGGCTCTTCGCCGGTCTGGTGGCGCAAGGGGTAGGCGTCTGGATAGGCTTTCAGGCGCTGATTAATGTCGGCGTCAACTTGGGGGCTTTGCCCACCAAAGGCTTGACCTTGCCCTTGATGAGTTACGGTGGCTCGGCCATCATGCTCAATCTTCTGGCGCTGGCCGTCGTACTGCGCGTCGATCACGAAAACCGCGTGCTCATGCGAGGGGGGCGGACATGAAGAGCGCCAGCCCCTGCGCCCTGGTGATGGCCGGCGGTACCGGGGGGCATATCTTCCCTGGACTGGCGCTGGCGCTGGCCTTGCAGGCGCGTGGCTGGCGTGTGCACTGGCTGGGCGGACGCGGATCGCCCGAGCGCCCGAGCATGGAAAGCCAGTTGGTACCCGAACGCGGTTTGCCTTTTGAGGCGCTGGATTTTGGCGGCTTGCGTGGCAAGGGACTGATCACAGCGCTCTTGCTGCCCCTGAGTCTGCTGCGCGCGTTCTGGCAGAGTCTGGCGGTGCTGCGTCGTGTCCGACCGGATGTGGTGGTTGGTTTGGGCGGCTACATCACCTTCCCCGGTGGGATGATGTCTGTACTGTTCGGCCGGCCTCTGATCCTTCACGAACAAAATTCGGTGGCCGGCTTGGCCAATCGCGTTTTGGCCGAAGTTGCTGACCGGGTCTACACCGCCTTTCCGGGCGTGCTCAAGAAGGCGCAGTGCATCGGCAATCCGCTACGCCCCGCCTTTACCGAGCAGCCGACCCCTGCGCAGCGTTTTGTCGGCCGTCAGGGCCCGTTACGCCTCTTGGTGGTCGGCGGCAGCTTGGGGGCTCAGGCGCTCAACGAGGCGGTACCGCAAGCGCTGGCGCTGATTCCTGAAGACTCGCGCCCTCAGGTTCTGCACCAGAGCGGCGCGCGTCAACTGCAGGCTTTGCAAGCGTCCTATGAACGCGTCGGCGTGCAGGCCCAGTGCACCGCCTTCATCGAGGACACGGCTACGGCTTTCGCACAGGCCGATGTCGTGATTTGCCGCGCCGGCGCCTCCACAGTCACCGAGCTGGCCGCAGTCGGTGCGGCGGCCATCCTGGTTCCTTTTCCCCATGCGGTCGATGACCACCAGAGTCGCAATGCACGCTATCTGAGCGATGCGGGGGCGGGCTGGCTGCTGCCCCAAAGCGAACTCTCGCCCCAAGTTTTGGCCCAGCGAATCGAGCAACTTGACCGCAGCGAGCTTGTGGCCCGGGCCCAGGCGGCCCATGCCCTGGCCCAGACTCAGGCCACTGAGCTGATGGTGCAAGCCTGTGAGGAGCTCGTGTCATGAAGCACGCGGTGCAGCGCATTCATTTCATTGGGCTCGGTGGCTCGGGCATGTCGGGCATCGCCGAGGTTTTGCATAACCTCGGCTACAGGATCTCCGGCTCCGATTTGTCCGACAGCGCCACCCTCAGACGCCTGGCTGGCTTGGGTATACGCACTTTCGTCGGCCATGATGCTTCGCATCTTGACCAGGTCGACGCAGTGGTCACCTCCACTGCGGTTCGGCCGGACAATCCCGAGGTGGTGCAGGCCAGGGCGCGGCGTATCCCGGTGGTGCCGCGTGCCCTGATGCTGGCCGAGTTGATGCGCCTCAAGCGGGGTATCGCGATTGCAGGGACCCACGGCAAGACCACCACCACCAGTCTGGTGGCCAGTGTGCTGGCCGAGGGGGGGCTCGATCCGACTTTTGTCATCGGGGGGCGCCTGAACAGCGCGGGAGCTAACGCCAAGCTCGGTGCCGGCGACTACATCGTGGTTGAAGCCGATGAGTCGGATGCCTCCTTCCTCAACTTGTTGCCGGTGATGGCGGTGGTCACCAACATTGACGCCGACCACATGGAGACCTACGGCCATGACTTGGAGCGTCTGAAGTCGGCTTTCGTCGATTTTCTACACAGGATGCCGTTCTATGGAGCGGCTGTCCTGTGCACCGATGACCCTGGAGTGCGCGACATCGTAGGCCGCCTCTCGCGGCCGGTCACCAGTTACGGACTGGGTGAGCAGGCGCAGGTGCGGGCCACTGCGATCGCCCATGTGCAGGGCCAGATGCATTTCACCGTACAGCGGCGCAACGGCGTAACCCTGCCGGATTTGCAGGTGGTGCTCAATTTGCCGGGTCAGCACAATGTGCTCAATGCGTTGGCGGCCATTGCTGTTGCCGTTGAGCTCGATGTGCCGGATGCAGCGGTGCTCAAAGCCCTGGCTGAATTCCGCGGCGTGGGCCGACGGTTTCAGCGCTATGGGGATGCGGCCCTGTCAGGGGGCGGACGCTTTACCGTGATCGATGATTATGGCCACCATCCGGTGGAAATGGCGGCCACGCTGGCGGCTGCGCGAGGGGCCTTCCCGGGGCGGCGTCTGGTGCTGGCCTTTCAACCGCATCGCTACAGCCGCACCCGCGATTGTTTTGAGGATTTCGTCAAGGTCATTGCCCAGGCAGATGCGGTACTGCTCACCGAGGTTTACGCCGCCGGTGAAGCGCCAGTGGTGGGCGCCGATGGCCGCGCGCTGATGCGCGCTCTGCGTCTGACCGATCGGGTCCAGCCGGTCTTCGTTGAGGCGGTTGAGAACCTGCCGCGTGCCATCGTCGAGAACGCCCGCGACAGTGATGTGGTGCTTTGCATGGGTGCCGGCTCCATCGGTCAAGTGGCCGCCCGGGTGATGGATCTGGCGGGGGTGGCGACATGAAGGCCACGGTGCAGGGCAAGGTGGCCGTCCTGATGGGCGGACGCTCGGCTGAGCGCGAGATTTCCTTGATGTCGGGCCGGGGTGTGTTACAGGCTTTGCAGTCACGCGGTGTTAACGCCCATGCTTTCGATCCGGCGCAGCAGCCCTTGTGCGACCTCAAGACCCAAGGCTTTGAACGCTGCTTCATCGCGCTACACGGTCGCTATGGGGAGGATGGCACGGTTCAAGGGGCGCTCGAACTGTTGGGCTTGCCTTACACCGGCTCGGGCGTGATGGCCTCGAGCTTGGCCATCGACAAGGTCATGACCAAGCGGCTCTGGCAATGGGAGGGGCTGCCCACGCCTGCCCATGTGTTGCTGCGTCGAAACCACGGCAAGGATGCCGATCTGCAGGCCGTGGTGGAAAAACTGGGCTTGCCTCTGATCGTCAAGCCTTCGCGCGAGGGCTCTTCGCTGGGCTTGACGCGGGTCACCGAGGCAGCGGCCCTTGCCGCAGCAGTGGAGCGGGCGGCGGCGCTCGATGCGGATGTGCTTTGTGAGCAGTTCATTGCCGGCGAGGAGGTGACCGTGCCGATCCTCGGCTGCGGCGATCAGGCCCGCACTCTGCCGATGATCCGCATCGTGGCGCCGGGTGGTAACTACGACTATCAGCATAAGTATTTCACTGACGAGGTGCGCTACCTGGTGCCCAGCGGACTGCCGGCCGGCGAGGAGCTCCTGATTTCGGAACTGGTTCTGCGAGCCTTCCATAGCCTGGGTTGTCGGGGTTGGGCCCGGGCCGATGTGATGATTGATGCGGTCAGTCGCAAGCCTTATCTGCTGGAAATCAACACATCCCCAGGCATGACCGGCCATTCGCTGGTGCCCATGTCGGCTCGCGCCGCCGGTCTGTCCTATGAGGACCTGTGCCTTGAGGTGCTGGCCTCGGCACGACTGGACCACACCGGGGGCGCGACATGACGCAGACGCCCCTGGATGTCCGGCTGATGAACGCCCTGACGGTGGTTTTGATGACCTTGTTCGTCTCGGCTGTGCTGACCTTGGTGATGATGTGGCTCCTGCGCCAACCGGTGTTCAGCCTGACGGTCATCCGCATCGACAACGAGTTGCAGCACAACAACGCCGTGACCCTGCGTGCCAATGTGGCACCAACGCTCAGCGGTAATTTCTTCAGTGTGGATCTAGCCCAAGCCAAAGCGGCTTTCGAATCCATCCCATGGGTGCGCTTGGCAGTGGTCAGACGCGAATTTCCGGATCGGCTGCGTGTCCGCATTGAGGAGCATGAGGCGGTGGCGGTGTGGGGCAGCGAGGAAGAGGTCCGACTGGTTAACCGTCAGGGTGAGATCTTCGAAGTCAATCAAGGCGACATCGAGGTCGAAAAATTACCGCGTTTGATGGGGCCGCCCGCGCAGTCGGCGCAGGTGCTTGAGGCCTACCGCCAACTCTCGCCGGTCTTTGAGCGGCTCGACGATGTGCTGGCCCAACTCGAATTGAGCAGCCGCGGCGGCTGGCGTGCGCGACTCGAAAGCGGCGCCCTGATCGAAATCGGGCCGGGTCCCCTCCAGGACATCGTGCCGCGTGTGGAGCGTTTCGTGGCGACGGTCGTACCGGCCGCCTCGCGCTTTGGTCGCGTCATTCAGTCGGCGGACCTGCGCTATCCCAACGGTTATGCACTGCGCCTGTACGGAGTCTCCACGGGGGGATCGGACCTGGCGAACAAGACGACAAGGTGACTTTATGGCCAAAGAGTACAAGGATCTGGTGGTGGGCTTGGACATCGGGACCAGCAAGGTCATGGTGGTGGTGGCCGAGGTCATGGCCGCCGGCGAGCTCAAGCTGGCCGGTTTGGGAGTGGCTGCCAGCAATGGGCTCAAGCGCGGGGTAGTGGTCAATATCGATGCCACGGTGCAGAGCATCCAGCAAGCGCTCAAGGAAGCTGAGTTGATGGCCGACTGCAAAATCGGCCGTGTCTACACGGGTATCACCGGCAGTCATATCCGCGGCATGAACTCCAGCGGTATGGTGGCAGTCAAGGACAAGGAGGTCACGCCTGCCGATGTGGCTCGCGTGATCGAGACCGCCAAGGCGGTCAATATCTCGACCGACCAGCGCCTGCTGCTGGTGGAGCCACAGGAATTTGTGATCGACGGTCAGGATGTGCGCGAGCCGATAGGCATGAGCGGCATCCGCCTGGAGGCCAAGGTGCACATCGTCACCGGTGCGCAGAGCGCAGCCGAGAACATCATCAAGTGCGTGCGCCGTTGTGGGCTGGAGGTTGATCAACTGATGCTCAACCCCCTGGCCTCCAGCCTGTCGGTGCTCAGCCAGGACGAGCAGGAACTCGGTGTGGCTCTGGTTGATATCGGTGCTGGCACCACCGATGTGGCGATATTTACCGGCGGGGCGATACGCCACACCGCGGTTATCCCGATCGCCGGCGATCTTATTACCAGCGATATCGCGATGGCCTTGCGCACCCCCACCAAGGATGCGGAGGACATCAAGGTCGATAGCGGCTGCGCCAAGCAACTGTTGGCCGACCCGGAGAGTCAGGTGGAGGTGCCCGGTCTGGGCGATCGTGGGCCGCGCATGCTCAGTCGACAGGCGCTATCGGGCGTCATCGAGCCCCGCGTCGAAGAGATATTCACGCTGGTGCAGCAAGTCATCCGCGAGTCGGGTTACGAGGAAATGCTGTCTTCAGGGGTGGTCCTGACCGGCGGCAGCGCGGTCATGGCCGGCATGGTCGAGCTGGGCGAGGACATCTTTCTCAAGCCGGTGCGGCGCGGTCTGCCGCGCTACTCCAGCGGTTTATCTGACATGGTGGCGCAAACGCGCGCAGCCACGGTGATGGGTCTGCTCGAGGAGGCCCGACTGGCCCGCATGAGGGGGATCAAGGTGGCGCAAAAGTCGGGCAGCGTGCAGAACGCCTTTGGTCGTATCAAGGAATGGCTGGTGGGGAACTTCTGATGAACACACAAGCTGTCGCGGGCCCGCGTTTGAACGGACTGACCCACTCGGGCGGGGCTGATCCGCCATCGTGAAGCATCTTGGCTTTCAAAACAATTTTCGGTAACGGCAACTGCAGAGACGAAGGAGGCTCACCATGAGCATAGAAATGATGGATATCGAAGAGTTCAACCAAGGCACACAGATCAAGGTGATCGGCGTGGGCGGGGGCGGTGGCAATGCGGTCGAGCACATGATCGCCTGCCAGGTCCAGGGCGTGGAGTTCATTTGCGCCAACACGGACGCGCAGGCGCTGAGCCGGATCGCATCGGACAAAGTCATTCAATTGGGCACTTCGGGCCTGGGCGCTGGCAGCAGACCCGACCGCGGTCGCGAGGCCGCCGAGATGGCAGCCGATGACATCCGAGCCGCCATTGATGGGGCACACATGCTTTTCATTACTGCGGGCATGGGCGGAGGCACGGGTACCGGTGCCGCGCCGGTGATCGCCCGTATTGCCAAGGAGATGGGCATTCTCACCGTTGGCGTGGTCACCAAGCCCTTTGACTTTGAAGGCGGACGCCGCATGGCCAACGCCGACGCCGGGCTGGCTGAGCTTGAGGCCAATGTGGACTCGTTGATCGTGGTGCTCAACGAAAAGCTGCTCGAAGTGCTGGGGGAGGACATCTCCCAGGATGAAGCTTTTGCCCATGCCAATGATGTGCTCAAGAATGCCGTCGGTGGCATTGCGGAGATCATCAATGTTCGGGCGCTGGTCAATGTGGACTTCGAAGATGTCCGCACCGTCATGGGCGAGCCGGGCAAAGCCATGATGGGCACCGCTCGCGCCAGCGGACCCGACCGCGCCCGTATCGCAGCCGAGCAGGCCGTGGCTTGCCCTTTGCTCGACGGCGTGGACATGAATGGAGCGCGCGGCGTACTGGTGCTCATCAGCGCCGCCAAGGGTTCGCTCAAGCTCAACGAGACCAAGCTGGCGATGAAGACAGTCAGTGCCTTTGCCGCTCAGGATGCACATGTCATCTATGGCACGGCTTACGATGAGTCTCTGGTCGATGAAATCCGGGTCACTGTGGTGGCCACCGGATTGAATCGCCAGGGAGCGCGCCGCGCCGCGCCACCCTTGCAGGTGATCCAGCGCACCGGCACCGACAACCTGCCGGTGCAGCCCGTGCAAACCAATGCGGTGGCCGGCGTATCCATCGAGGCGCCTGCCGTCTGGCGTAATAACCGCAACCAGGCGGCAGCCAAGGTCGATGCGCTGGCTGCGGGCGGGATGGACGATTTCGAGATTCCAGCCTTCCTGCGTCGCCAGGCCGACTGATCGGCCCCGACTGCTGCGCCCGGTATCCGCAGTGGCCGCCAGGCCGCCTTTGGCCCGAGGGTCTTGCCAGACTCTCGCGGCCGGGGGCGGCCGCATTGCCTCAGGCCGGCCCGAGCCGGCGTCTAAAATTCAGTCATGCTTGCACAGCGCACCCTTCGTTCCCTGACCAAAGCCGTTGGAGTGGGCCTGCACAGCGGTCAGCGTGTAGAGCTGACGCTCAGGCCCGCACCGCCTGATACCGGTATCGTCTTTCGGCGCATTGACTTGCCGGTACCGGTGGATATTCCGATAGCCGCTACGGCGGTCACCGACACCCGACTGGCCTCCACCATTTCGGTCGGGCAAGCCCGGGTGTTTACGGTCGAACATTTGATGTCGGCTTGCGCTGGCCTGGGCCTGGATAACCTCTATATCGATATCACCGCCGAAGAAGTCCCCATTCTTGACGGCTCGGCTGCCTCTTTTGTTTTCCTGTTGCAGTCGGCAGGTATTGCCTTGCAGGCGGTGCCCAAGCGCTTTGTGCGCCTCCTTCGGACGGTACGGGTCAGTGAAGGCCAGGGAGCTCAGCTCAAGTGGGCGCAGCTTGAACCCTACGAGGGCTACAAGCTCAGTTTTGAAATCGACTTTGACCACCCGGCAGTGGACTCCACCGGACAGCGGGTCGAATTTGACATGGGTGTCGACTCTTATGTGCGCGACATCGCCCGCGCCCGCACCTTTGGCTTTACCAAAGATGTGGAGATGATGCGTGCCAACGGCCTGGCCCTGGGCGGCGGGCTGGACAACGCCATCGTCATGGACGACTACAAGGTGCTTAACGCCGAGGGCCTGCGTTACAACGACGAGTTTGTTAAACACAAGATCCTTGACGCGATGGGCGACCTGCATCTGCTGGGCAAGCCCCTGATCGGGGCCTATAGCGCCTTTCGCTCCGGCCATGCGCTCAACAACAAGCTCCTGCGCCAGCTGCTGGACCAGCCCGATGCGTATGAGCTGGTGAGCTTTGCCGACGAGCGCCAGGCCCCGCGCGGCCTGGCCGCCCTGGCCCCAGCCTGGTAAGCCCGCCATGCTGCTGTTTCGGTGGCTGATCTTTTTGCTGCTGCTGGCAGCTGGCGTGAGCTTTGCCTTGTTTATTGCCACCGGCCAGCCCCACTATCGCCGATGGGGCCTGGTGATCCTCAAGTGGACCGTGTTGGCGGCGCTCGGATTTTTTGGCGTATTGATCCTCGAGCGGATTTTCTGACTGCAGAGCCCTAGGGGCGTTTCCCAATGGGGCTCTGTCTTTTTCGACACCCTAACGCGCTCGACCCTGACGGTAGCCGCAAGCACGGGGCTGGACGCGGGCCGTGTCGGCACCGGCCTGCGCTGCGAGGGCGCGCATCGTCTCGCCAACCTGCGCGTGGGTGATGGCCAGGGCGAGCGCGTCGGCGGCGTCGGGCCCGGGTAGACCGGGTAGCTTGAGCAGGCGCATGACCATCTGCTGTACCTCGGGTTTGCCGGCGCGGCCGTGTCCGGCGACGGCTTTTTTCAGTTGCAGGGCGGTGTATTCATGCACCTGCAGGCCGCAGTGCACCAACGCGGTCAGGCAGGCCCCACGAGCTTGACCGAGCATCAGGCTGGCTTGCGGATTGTTGTTGATGAACACAATTTCCACGCACGCTTGTGCCGGGCCGTAGCGTTGGGCCACCTCGCAAATGCCGTCGAAGAGCACCTTGAGCCGGTGGGGCAGGCCCTCACCGGCTTGCGTTCGTATGGTGCCGCTGGCCACATAGCTCAGTCGGCTGCCCTGGACATCGATCAGACCGAAGCCGCAAATTTGCAGCCCAGGGTCTATGCCCAGAATGCGTAGGACCGTCATGGCAGATCGACCGCTTGCATGCGCGCCGTGATGGTCATCGCTCGCGAGATCAGGTACTGGGACTGCGCGCGCTTCTCGAAATACCGTGGTCTTGGCAGCATCACTGCCAGTCGGGCAGCCTCGTAGGCATTGAGCCGTCCAGCAGGCTTGCGGTAATAGTGCAGAGCCGCAGCTTGCGCGCCGAAAACCCCCTCGCCCCACTCGACGGTGTTGAGGTAGATCTCCAGAATGCGCCGCTTGCTCAGGAATGTCTCGAGCATGAGCGTGAGCACCAGTTCCTGCGCCTTGCGCGGCAGCGTGCGTTCACCTGAGAGAAACAGGTTCTTGGCCAGTTGCTGGGTGATGGTCGAGCCGCCGACGATCTTGGGCTCGGGGGCGGCCGTTGGCTTATTGATGGCGGTTTGTTTGTCGTCCCCGCCGGCCCTGCGCCTGGCCCGTTCGGCTTTGCGAGCCGCTTCCTGCTCGGCTTTTTGGTTTTTTTCCCAGGCCTTTTCCAGGGCTTCGAGGTCGACGCCATCGTGCTCGGTGAAGCTGGCATCCTCTGAGGCGATGACCGCCCGTTTGAGGTTGTCCGATATCTGTGCATACGCAACCCACTGCTGGTGCCACAGCAGCTCTCCGGTGCTACGCACCAGCCGATAGGCTTCGGCGCGCTGAAAGCTGGTTGATTCCGGATTGATCCAGCGCATCATCAGGATGCGACCGGCAAAGTACATCTGCAGGATCAGCAGGGCCAGCAGCATCAGCATGAAAAGTCGCAGCACGATCTTCATGCGCATCCGCCTCTCAGCCGCCTTGGCGCAGATGCGCCAATACCGGGGCGGTGGGGGGGCGAACCCCCCGCCAGATGAAAAAAGATTCGGCGGCCTGCTCGACCAACATGCCCAGACCGTCGCGCGGGCGTGCCCCTTGCGTAGCCGCCCATTGCAGGAAGGCTTGGGCCGCCGGGCCGTACATCATGTCGTAGACCAGGGCGTTCGGCTGGAGGGCACTTGCTGCAATTGGCGGGGCTGCGCCGGCCAAGCTGCCGGCAGTGGCATTGATTACCACATCGAAGGCAGGCAGGGATGCGTCGAGGGGAAGGGCCAGCAGTTCGGTTCGGCTCAGGGCCGCTTGTAGGCTGGCGTGCGCGTGATGGCGAGCAACCAGTTCGCGGGCCTTGGCTTCGGTTCGGTTGCTCACCACCAGCTGCGCGGGGCCGGCCAGCAGGAGCGGTCCGAGCGCTCCGGCGGCGGCACCGCCAGCGCCCAGCAACAGCACTCGGCTGCCGCGCAGCGTTTGTCCAGCGTTAACTTCGATGTCGCGCACCAGGCCTATGCCGTCAGTGTTGTCGGCCTGAATCCGCCCGGCTTGAAAGCTCAGGGTGTTGGCGGCACCGGCCAGGTGCACGCGGTCGCTGCGCTCTTGGGCCAGTGCGCAGGCTTCGAGTTTGAAGGGCACGGTGACATTGCAGCCCTTGAGGCCTTGGTCGATGAGTTCGCGCATGCGCGCTGCGAAATGACCGGGCTCGACTTGCAGCCGTTCGTAGGTCAGGGTCTGTCCGGTGAGCGACGCAAATCGTGCATGGATGTGGGGCGACTTGCTGTGCGCGACTGGGTTGCCGATGACGAGGTAGGAGTCCATGGAAGGCCCCTATTGTGAATCGCTGGGGCGGGTCTCGGTAGAGGCGATGGGGCCCTCATCGGGAGCGGGCTGCGCATCTTCAAGATCGACCGCGATTGCAATCGGCCCGGCGGCCAGCTCCGACTCGCTGCCTTCAAGGTCTTCCTCGTCCAGGGCGGCATCGTCGGGCAGGTCCAGGCGCTCGATCAGGGTGCCACTGATGGTCAGCGTGATGTCGTCGATGGGCCCCAACCGAACCCGTACATGGGCGCCGCGGGCCAGTCCGAGCGCGCCGGCGACCGGGAAGACCAGGGGTAAATCGTCGGCGCGTACCAGGTCATCCTTGAGCACGGTGGCCGTCAGTTGCTCCAGGCCGTGCTGGCGCAGGTAGCGCAAGGTCCAGTAGCGCTCAATGCTGGCCTGATAGCTGTTGTAGGCGCTGTAGGCCGCCTCGAAGGCCGAGATGATGGAAAACAACTCGGCATCCTTGGGCTTGAACGGCGCGGCCAGGGCAGCCGTAGCCCCGTGCCGCGCACAGGCGATAAGCTGCCACTGGTTGACCAGATCGACATAGCGGCGCAGAGGCGAGGTGCTCCAGGCATAGGCGGGTACGCCCAGGCCGGCATGCGGCAACGCCTTGGTGCCCATACGCACCTTCACGCCCGGGGCCATGCTGGCCTGACTGCGGTAGATGGCGGGCACGCCCAACTCGGCCAGCCACAGGCCCCAGCTGCGGTTGGCCAGGATCATCATTTCGGCCACGATCAGGTCCAGCGGGGCCCCCCGCCGTCGCACGCTGATTTCGACCGTTTCCTCGCCGACCGGCTCCTCGCCAGCCGGCAGGTCCAACCGGAAGGTGTAGTCGGGTCGGTTGAATTGCTCCGGCTTGCCCCGAACCGTCTCTCGCGCCGTCTTGAGCTGCCCGGCCAGGCGGTGCAGCAAGCGCAGCTCGGCGCTCCAGGCAGGATCGGAGTCGGCCGCAGCGGCCTGGAAAAAACCATCGGTAAACACCGCGTCGAGCTGATCGTGCCGCAGATTTTCGGCAATCGGGACCTGCTCGATCCGGGTGCGGCTGGCCTTGATCTCCAGGCTGTACTCATCGAGCGTCACATACAGAGAGATCACCGGGCAGGGGCGCCCCGCCTGCAAGGTGTAGCGCTCGACCACGGCATCGGGCAGCATCGTCAGCTTGTAGCCGGGCATGTAAACCGTGGACAACCGCTCCCGGCCGATTTGGTCGATCGCATCGCCGGGCCGCAGGGCCAGGGCCGGTGCAGCAATGTGAATACCCACCTCCACAGTGCCCGACCCCAGGCCTTGCACCGACAGCGCATCGTCGATCTCGGTGGTGCTCGAATCGTCAATTGAAAAAGCTTGCACTGGCGCCAGAGGCAAGTCGGCGTCGGGTGGCGGCGTCTGCGCCGAGGCAAAGTGTGTACCACGCGGAAACTGCTCGAACAGGAAGCGCCGCCAATGGAACTGGTAGGACGAGCGGATGGCGCCGGCGCGCTGCAGCAGGTCCAGCGGGGCTTGGCGGCTTTGCTGGGCGGCTTGCACCACGGCCTTGTATTCGGCTCCGTTTTTGTCGGGCTTGAACAGGATGCGGTAGAGCTGATCGGCGATGGCTGGTGGACAACGACCGGCGACCAGGTCCTCGGCCCAGGCCTGGATTCGCGCCGCGATCTGCTTGCGTTTCTCGAGGGCTGCCAGCGCCTGCTGCAAGACCTCCGGAGGTGCCTTGCGAAAGCGTCCCTTGCCGGCGCGCCGGAAATAGTGGGGGGCCTCATGCAGGGCAAAGAGGGCGCCGGCCTGTTGGGCGGCGCTGGGGGGCCGGTTGGGGTCGAAGTAGTCGCGCGCCAGGTCGGCAAACCCGAACTCGTCGTCGCTGGCGAACTCCCAGGCCAGGTTCAGATCGATCTGCGCTGCCAGCTCGCCGCCAGCGCTGAGCAGTTGCGCCGGCCCGGGCTGCTCGAACTCGATCAGCGCATGGCTGGTTTTGACTTTGACGCGCTTGCCCGAGTCGAGTTCGACCTGCATGGAGGCCTCGGCACGCGAAAGGATGCGGCCAGCCAGAAACTTGCCGGCGTCTTCAAACAAGATATACAAGGGCTACCTTCGGAGGAGGGCGCTAGTGTAGTGGCGAGCCCGCAGCTCAGAGAGGGGAGAGACCCAGAAAGCGCAGCGCCAGCGGCAGATGCTGCTCGAAATCGCTGAGCGCATGGTCGCTGCCCTCGATGATTTTCAGTACGCTCGCTTTGTAGCGCTCACGCATCTCACGCCAATCCAGTACCTCATCGCCGGTGGCTAGCAAGGCCAGGTAGTGCCGGGGCCGGCGCAGCGGCCCCATCTGCAGCGCCCTGAGCTCCTGCACATAGTGCGGCTGGAAGAAAAAGGTCTGCCCGGGCTCATGCCATTGGGCCTGTTCGCCAATGTGGCGGGCCAGGTCGCGGGCGGGATCGACCGCCGGGTTGATGAGAACGGCCCGGCAGCCGCGCTGCTCGGCCAGCCAGGTGGCATAAAACCCGCCCAGGGAGGATCCCACGACGGCCAGGGTCTGGCTGGGCCAATCTCGGGTGCCTTCGTCAATGAGAGCGGCGGCTTGGGCGGGTGAGGGGGGCAATTGGGGGCACCACCACTGCACTTGCGGCCATCGGTCTCGGAACAATTGCGCCAGATGCCGGGCTTTGGTGGACTGCGGTGAGGAGCGAAAGCCGTGCAGGTAGAGCAGGTGGGTGATGGTTGTCATCGCGCTAGCTTAGCGCCAGATGAGGCCGACAGTGATAATCGGGCGATGTCAGCAGTCCTGGAAAAACCCGCTTTGTGGCAGCGGTTCTCGCCTCTCTGGAAGGGGCTCGATGTCCCCCTGATGGTGGCCGTGGGGGTGTTGGCCCTGGCCGGTATGGTGATCATGTACTCCTCCGGTTATGACCACGGCACCCGATTTGTTGATCATGGCCGCAATATGGTGCTAGCCGCCTTGATTCTGTTGACGGTGGCGCAGGTGCCGCCGCAGCGCCTGATGAGCCTGGCCGTGCCTTTGTATGTCGTAGGGGTGTTGTTGCTGGTGGCCGTGGCGCTGTTTGGCATCACCAAGAAAGGTGCCACCCGTTGGATCAATCTGGGGGTGGTGATACAGCCCAGCGAGATCCTCAAAATCGCCATGCCCTTGATGCTAGCCTGGTGGTTCCAGCGGCGCGAGGGACAACTGCGCCCGCTTGATTTTGGCGTGGCCTTGGTGATTCTGGCCTTGCCTGTGGGCCTGATCATGAAGCAGCCTGACCTGGGTACGGCCCTCTTGGTGCTGGCCGCCGGCTTGTCGGTGATTTTCTTTGCCGGCCTGAGCTGGGTCGTCGTCCTGGTGCCCCTGGTTCTGGCATTGGTGGGCATCGTGCTTTTGGTGCTGATGGGGCCGCAGTGGTGCGCTCCGGGCGTGGACTGGCCACTCTTGCACGGCTACCAGCAGCAGCGGGTCTGTACCTTGCTGGACCCGACGCGCGACCCGTTGGGCAAGGGTTTTCATATCATCCAGGGCGTGATTGCCATAGGCTCAGGAGGCTTCTGGGGCAAGGGGTTCATGGCGGGCACCCAGACCCATCTGGAATTCATCCCTGAGCGCACCACCGACTTCATCTTTGCCGCGTACGCTGAGGAGTTTGGCTTGATCGGCACCCTGGGTCTGGTGGCCGCCTTTGTTTTTCTGATTCTGCGCGGCCTTGCGGTGGCCTTGGATGCATCGACCTTGTTCGCCCGGCTGCTGGCGGCAGCCATCACGATGATTTTTTTCACCTATGCCTTCGTCAATATGGGTATGGTCAGCGGCGTGTTGCCTGTGGTCGGCGTGCCCTTGCCCTTCATCAGTTACGGCGGCACTGCGATGGTGACGCTGGGCTTGGCGCTGGGCATGCTGCTGTCGATTGCCCGGGCCAAAAGGCTGGTGCAGACCTGAGCCTTTGGCCGCTGCGTTGGCGGTTTTGCCCATCGCTAAACCCGTAGTGCCCGGCTGCGCTTCCAGGCTTCCTACAATGCCTGTATGACGACTCCAATCTCTTCTGCGGCGGTCGAGCGCCGTCGGCCCGCTCAACAAGCGCCCTCTGTGACTGGCACGCAGGAGCGGCTGAAGTGGGCGCGACAGTTGCTGCTGGAGCCCTTTGGCTTGAGCGATACCAAGCTGGCACGGGCCTTGTCCGAAATCCGCACGCGGGGCGCAGACGATGCCGATCTGTATTTCCAGTACACCCGCAGCGAAGGCTGGAGTTTGGAGGACGGTATCGTCAAGACGGGCTCATTCAGTATCGATCAGGGCTTTGGTGTGCGGGCGGTCAGCGGAGAAAAAACCGCCTTCGCCTACTCCGATGACATCTCCGAGGCCAGTCTGTTCGATGCGGCGCGTACGGTGCGCAGCATTGCCTCCGGCGGTGGCAGTGCGCGGGTGCGAACGGTGGCCCCGAAGGTCAAAATCGCTCCGAGCCGATCGCTCTATCCCGGGCTCGACCCGATCACCACGCTGGACAGCGCGGCCAAGGTGGCCCTGCTCGAACAGGTCGAGCGCCAGGCCAAGGCGCGCGATCCGCGTATCGTGCAGGTGATGGCCGGTCTGGCGATGGAGCACGATGTGGTGATGGTCGCGCGGGCCGATGGCACGCTGGCCGCAGATGTCCGGCCTTTGGTCCGCCTGAGCCTGACGGTGATTGCCGAACAACAGGGGCGGCGCGAGATGGGTTCGGCCGGAGGCGGCGGCCGCTTCGGACTGGCTTATTTTGATGCAGCGCTCGTGGCCAGCTATGTGGATGAGGCCGTTGAGGCCGCTTTGAGCAATTTGCAGGCGCGACCGGCCCCGGCCGGCGAGATGACCGTGGTGCTCGGTCCAGGCTGGCCCGGCGTGCTTTTGCACGAGGCGGTGGGGCATGGTCTGGAAGGAGACTTCAATCGCAAGGGCTCGAGCGCTTTTGCCGGACGCATCGGTCAGCGGGTGGCGGCCAAGGGGGTCACTGTGCTCGATGATGGGACCCTGCCTGAACGCCGCGGCTCGCTCAACATCGACGATGAGGGCTGCGCCACCCAACGCAATGTGCTGATCGAGGACGGTATCTTGCATGCGTATATCCAAGACTCGCTCAACGCCCGGCTGATGAAGGTACGGCCCACGGGCAACGGTCGGCGCGAGAGCTATGCCCATCTGCCCATGCCGCGTATGACCAACACATACATGCTTGGCGGCGATAAGTCCCCCGAAGAGATCGTCGCCTCAATCAAGAAGGGCTTGTATGCCACCAACTTCGGGGGGGGGCAGGTCGACATCACCTCGGGCAAGTTCGTTTTTTCAGCCAGTCAAGCCTATTGGGTGGAAAACGGCAAGATCCAGTACCCGGTCAAGGGCGCAACTCTGGTGGGCAACGGACCGGACGCGCTCACCCGGGTGTCCATGATCGGCAACGATATGCGGCTTGATTCGGGCGTTGGCACCTGTGGCAAGGAAGGCCAGAGTGTGCCGGTGGGTGTAGGACAGCCTACCTTGCGCATCGATGGGCTGACGGTCGGCGGCACGGCGTGAGCGGTGCAGTCCGCTGCGTTGGCCCGTTTGGGTCTTGCCCGCGCCGTGTGCTACAGTCGGGGCATGGTTAAGCGCTCGTTTTACTTTGCTTACTTTTGGTTCTCAGGCCCCATCGGCGGTCGAGAGGCAGTGGCGTAAGCAAGCAGACAAGCGCAGCAAACCCTCCCAACAACCGCCGGCAACCCCGGCGGTTTTTTGTTTTTGCATTCGTTCCAAGGAGTCCGTCATGACCCACCCCGCTCAAAACGCCAGCGAGCCCTGGTATGCGCGTCCTATCGACAAGACCAGTCAGACCGATGACGAACGCATCAAGGACATCACAGTGTTACCGCCACCTGAACATTTGATCCGCTTCTTCCCGATCAGTGGCACACCGGTGGAGGGTCTGATCACCCGCACCCGGCAGTCAATTGCCCAGATCATGGCCGGGCGCGACAAGCGCTTGCTGGTGGTCATTGGGCCCTGCTCTATTCACGACCCGGCCGCCGCCTTGGAGTATGCGCGTCGCCTGGTCGAGCAGCGCCGTCGATACCAGGACACACTGGAAATCGTCATGCGGGTGTACTTCGAAAAGCCCCGCACGACGGTGGGTTGGAAGGGCCTGATCAATGACCCTTACCTCGACGAGAGCTACCGCATCGACGAAGGCCTGCGCATCGCCCGTCAGCTGCTGATTGACATCAATCGTCTGGGCCTGCCGGCGGGCAGCGAATTCCTGGATGTGATCTCGCCGCAGTACATTGGCGATCTGATCGCCTGGGGCGCCATCGGCGCGCGCACCACCGAAAGCCAGGTGCACCGCGAGTTGGCCTCGGGCATTTCCGCGCCCATCGGCTTCAAGAACGGAACAGACGGCAACATCCGCATCGCCACCGACGCCATCCAGGCGGCTGCGCGCGGCCACCACTTCCTCTCGGTCCACAAGAACGGCCAAGTCGCCATCGTGCAGACCCAGGGCAACCGAGACTGCCATGTCATCCTGCGCGGTGGCAAGGCGCCCAACTACGACGCCGCCAGCGTGGGCGCCGCCTGTGCGGATTTGGCCAAGGCCAATTTGCCGGCCACGCTGATGGTGGACTGCAGTCATGCCAACAGCAGCAAGCAGCACGACAAGCAGATGGAGGTGGCCCGCGACATCGCCGGCCAGATCGCTGGCGGCTCCACGCAGGTCTTTGGCGTGATGGTCGAAAGCCACCTGCAGGCCGGTGCCCAGAAGTTCACCCCGGGCAAGGACGACGCCTCAGCCCTGGCCTACGGCCAGAGCATCACCGACGCCTGCCTGGGCTGGGACCAGTCGCTGGACTTGCTGGAAGTCTTGTCGCAGGCGGTGCAGGCGCGGCGCCAGGGGCGTTGAGACGGTTTAGTTCGCGGGCGGTAGCTTGTTGGTATCACCCGCAAGGTTTCCCCTGCGCTGCGCTGCCGACCAGAGTCCATACCCTAGGAGTAGGCTCAAGCCTAGACCGGTCAAGAGCATGTCCCAGCCAACCGGTTGGTGCCGGATGGCCGGTCCCCAGACTAAGAGGGCTTGCGCCAGTGCCAGCACAATCAACAGCGTGACCAAGCCGGAGCGGCGCAGCCACCACGCGAGCGGTATCAGGGTCAGCTGTGGCAGCGGCAGGAGCCATAGGGGCAAATTGTGTATCGGTATGAGTTTGAGCAGGCTCCACTGCAGCATACCGAGTCCAATGAGGTGGAGCCACAGCGCGTGCCCGCGAAGTTGGGGCCTTCGCCAGTCCAGGGTCGTTGCCAGAGCCAAGTGCAGGCCGCCGAGTAGCAACGGCGAGTGCACATAGACCCATGACCATAAAACCGACCCACCGGTTTGTGCCATCACCAGCAGGTTGTAAATCAGCAGACTCAGCCCGAGCGCCAATAAAGCGCTGACCAAAGGTAAGCGGTAGCGCCACAGCACAGCCCCGGTAACCGCATTGGTCAGCGCCACCGCCGTTATGGCTTCCGGCGCTTGGGGCAGATAGGTAATTACCATTTTCTCTATCCACCAAAACAGGGCCGATAGCATCAGCACTAAAAATAACGCCGATAGTTGAGCGGTCAGTCGACGGTGCCGGCGAAAGCTGACTTCCAGTGCCAAACCCGCTGCGGCGGCCAGGCCAGCCGCTAAAAGGGCGAACATCGCAGGGCTTTCCCCTAAGCCCAAGCGCTGCAAGGCCATAGTCCCGCCCAGGCCCAGGCAGACGACGGCTGTGGCTGGCATCGCCTCAACCAGTTTCTTGCCGAGCCCAGACGGAGGTTCGTTTGCCGAGCCTGGCCTGATCCCTTCCTCTTCCGTGTAGGCGGTGTTCATGGTCGGTGCTTCCTTTCTAGACAATGATTCGGATGCCAGCCAATCCCTCCGGGGGCGACTCTTTAAGGGCCACGGTCAATTGACATCGGTTGCGCAGTCCCGTCTTTTTGAAGATGCGACTCAAATGGGTTTTGACGGTGGGCTCGCGCAGATTCAGGCGAAACGCGATGTCTCGATTGCTCTCGCCTCGACCGACCGCTTGTGCGATCGTCATTTCTTGACGCGTTAGCGCGGCCCAGGAGGGTAGGGGTGACCACTCATTTTTTAGTTGTATCGCATCGCGCATGAACTCATGCAGCGGCAAGGACCACTGCATCAGCAACTCAGCGGCATTGGGCAAGGCCAGGGTTGGCAGGCCATGGAAGCTGAAATAAGAGGCGTGACTCGACTCGGCGTCGAAGTGCCCGCCGACGGCGGCGTTGACCAAGCCGTGATCACGAAAGGAGCGTAGCCAGGGCCTTTCCTGGTCTTCCAGGCTAGGTGGACTTCGCGGCACATACACAAACGGCTTTCTCTCCAGCATCCACCGGCTTACTAATGGTGACTCCAATGCGCCTGCTTTGTTGCGTATGCCCTGCAGGTGTCCCATGGGAAAGTCAATGGGTAATAAATGGGTGGGTGTTACCCCTCCGGACTGCATTACGCCGAACAGAGCCACCGCGCAGCGAAATGGCAGCAAGCGCTTGAAGTCCGAGCGCAACCAGTCTGCCAGTTCCGTGGGCCCAAATATCTCGGAGCTTCGGGCGGAGGATAGGCTGATCCGGGTTGATATTGCTGTAGCCATCAAGAGTCTCCTGACATAGACGCGGGAGTGAGCGGGGACACATCTTGTTAATGGATCACAACCTTAAGCTCGCTGCATGGAGCAAACTTAAGCAAAGGTAAATTCCGGCGGCTTTTTGGGCGGGTTCTAGGGTTTTCCCAAGCCAGACCCTCGTCTGAAAGTTGCAGGGCGGGACTTTCGAGGCGGGCCGATTAGGAACACCATGCACCTTCGTCTGGCGTAGACGTGGAAAACCAGAGGGGGTGTTCAATGCCGTTGTTGCGGAAATGTTTGGCCTGGGTTCTGTTAGTGCTCGGGGCTTGCTTGTACTCTGGCATTGCTTCGGCCGAGCCCGCGCTTGAAAAAGGCTTGTGTTCAGACGACCGCGAGGAGTGGGGCTTTGGTGCGCTCAAGCTGTGCTACGGCAAGTGCCAGCCCGGTTTTCACGGCTTTGGCGCCAGTTGCTGGCAGACCTGTCGACCGGGTTTTACTGACATCGGCCTGTTTTGCACCAACCTGCATGTTTTTGGTAAGGACAGTTACCACCGAGGCGGAGGTGAGGCCATGAGTTGTAAGCCGGGCACCTGGCAAGACGGCTTGCTGTGCTACCCGGGTTGCCGCGACGGGTACTACGGGGTCGGCCCAGTGTGCTGGCAACATTGCCCGCCGGGCACGGATACCGATTTCGGTTTGTTTTGCGTCCGCTGGCCCAAGATTGTCGGCTGGAATGGCTGGTGGATATTCAAGTGGCCCATCATCGATTGGGGCTGGATGCACTGGAAACATTCCTACGGCCGTGGTTGGGGCGAGCCCTTGAATCACTGCAAGCCGGGCACCTGGCAGAGCGGGCTCCTTTGCTACCCAGGCTGTCGCCAGGGCTATTCCGGCGTCCTCGACCGGTGCTGGCAGCAATGTCCTGGCGGCTACACGGATGATGGACTCACATGCCGGCGCGACAACGGGTATGCCAAGCAGATGTATTTCCGTGATGCGGGTGTGCCGATCAACTACTGTCCGGACTACGCCAGAAACACCCACTATCCGATCATTCTGGTGCATGGATGGTTGGGCTTCGATACGTTTCGCTTCCTGGGCGGGGGTCCTGTGATGGAGTATTTCCATGATGTGGCGCCGCACATGCGCAGTGGCAGTCGTGGCGCAACAGTGTTTAATGCACAGGTTGCCCCCGTGGCGAGCACGGAAACGCGGGGCGATCAGCTCCTGGCCTTTGTACAGAAGGTGATCAAGGAGACGGGCAAGCCTAGGGTGCATCTGATCGGACATTCGCACGGAGCCAGCACTTCGCGCTATGTGGCCAGCGTGGCGCCGCAGTTGGTCGCCTCAGTGACTTCAGTTTCTGGCGTCAACCATGCCGTGCAACTCGGCGACTTGCTGCTTGAAATCGATGCATGGGATGTGTCAGGCCGCCCCGCGGGGCATGGGTAGTTCAAAGAGTGGGCCGATCTTTTTGGCAAGCTGGTCAACTGGGCGGCTTACAACGACATCAACAAATACCCCGTGGACAGCATCAATCCGCTCAAGTCCTTTTCCGTGCCTGGCATGAAACTCTTCAACTGGATGCATCCATGGGGCCTTGCCAATTTCACCAAAGGCCAGGGCCGGGACTGGGACAGCCCTCTGGGTTTTGTCAGTCCGCCGTCACCGGAGGCCTTGGCAGAGATCAAGGCGCTGAAAGACCAGGGAAAGAAGGGCGTGGAAGAGCTGCTCAGGCGTGCGTCCACCCAGCATCCCATCAAGCGACTCGACCAGCAGTATCCGGTGCTGTACTACTCATGGGGCGGCAATCAACCTTTCTCCTCGGTGGGTGGAGGCACGCCCCTATCGCTATCGATTCTTGACAACATCATGCGCGCCAGGGGGGGTGAGCCCGGAGATGGCTTCGTGGAACGAAGTGCGGCGCGGCTGGGCAAGATGCTGGGTTACTACGAACAGGATCATTTCGTCACCGCCAACATCGCGCCTTCAATGATCAATCTGTCGGTGCTCTGGGGCAAGGCCCATCCCATCAGTCTGTATTGCGAACACGCCCACCGCTTGTGGAAGGCTGAAAAAGACCTGTTGGGGCTGTCTGCCGCCGGCGTACCTGCGACATTCGACAGGGTCACCGTGGACGCGCATGGGCGCCCTCAATCGGTTCCTCTCATGGCCGACCCCGTAGACACCAACCAGTTCATGGTTGAAAAAAATCTTGCCCGGATCGCCTCTTGGCCAGAACGAACCCGTCGCGATATCACCGCAGACGAGTGCCTGTTTGACTGCCGATCGAAGACATGGTGCTCACAGTTCACATACTTTCACGAGCATCGTGCGTGCTACATGAATAGCACTCAAAGTCTGAGCTACGGCTTTTTCATTGAGCACAGGCAAGGTGTCGATTCCTACCTAAGGAATACTCCCAGCAATCAGCCGAGGCGCCCGGCGGTTAGCCGCGCCGACAAAAAAGCCTGGCAGTGGCAGTGCGTACCCGAGATCGTCGGGCCCTCGACAGGGGGGATGCACACGCCAGTGCGCCTGAACGACATGGGCGATGTCGAGGCGAACTCACAAGATGGACGACATCCGATTTGGAAGGCGAACGAAGATGATTGTCGTGGACTGGCTGATCATCCGCCGAGCCAAGTGATGCCATTAACCTGCGGTTCAGCTCACCGCGCGGTTTGGGGGGCACGGGTTATGACACCGGAGGTCATTGGTGCAAGTTTGGCAGGGACCGGCTCAACGATTGGCAGTGTCGTCCGTTCGGAAGCAAATTCGCGCCGATGCGCAAAAATGCCAAAGGCGATGTGCAAGCCCTATCGAAGAATGCCTACAACGTGGAAGCCTTTGACAAGCCTCAGTTGTGTCTACAGGCTATCCATCAACGGCCGGGCGATCTCAATCCTGTGACTTGCGGTGAGGCGCACAAAAGACAGTTCGGTATCACCGGCTACGAAAACCCCGATCACTGGTGTGCGCGCAATCTG
>VGHR01000024.1 GCA_016868205.1 Betaproteobacteria bacterium | reverse complement strand
ATCTGCCGCAGCAGCGAAATGATCCGCTCGGGTGAGGTCTTCTTCCTTGGCATGTCCTTCTCCTTGATGCCATGTTGAGATTCTCACTACAGATGGACCTAATAGCCCGGGGCAGGTCACCCACACCCTCCAAAAATGCTATTCAACACAAATCACAGATGTGAAAGTTAGTGATCCCTCACAAAATACCCCTCGCCCAACGGTAGTGACTATCGCTATTTCAAATGAATTCGTAACAAATGGGGTAAGCGGTCAATTTCATGATATGAAATGTGGTGGGGAAAGGTTGCTTCGGCCCCTCTCCTGACTTCTATCGATTTAATAAGCAGACTAGACATGACCGACAGCATGCATCAAACTAAACGCTTTAGCCCGAGTTTCCCTCCAACGCATCGCTAACCCTCCTGAGCATGGCAGGATAGTTAGGCGCCTCTCACAACTGTCTGGAGCATCCTTGCGATTCAACCCGTTCTCTGGCGCGCGTCGTCTTTCCGCTCTGCTAGCGCTGGTCGTCGCTGTCGGCACGCTGATCAGCCTTGCAGTAAACGACCCCACTGTTTCGGCAACGTACACAATTGCGCGACCTGACGGCCAGTTCGAGAAAGCCGAAGAGTGCCCCTCGTCAGCCGGCCGCCACTACTTTTCGAGAAATACACAGTCTGGCAAGTATGTCTCCGTGACTCTGTGCCTCTTGACTGTGGAAGCCGGTCAAGACAAGCTTGAATACATCCCCTACAAAGTCGACGACAAGGGGGTGAGGTGGGCCGCTCTTCCCCCCAGCACCGAGGTGAGTGAATACAAACGTCGGCTCGAACGTCGCTTTGAACTACCTCCAGATGACGCGAAGCAGCTTGACGGGGAAATTAGCAAGCGCTATCGAGATGACTGGATCACTGGGCTTGGCTACTTGGCGGCGGGGCTCATAGGCTTTGCCGTCTTTGTTTGGGCAGTGGGCTGGGTAGTGCGGGGCTTCATGGGTGTACCACAAGGCTCGGACTACCGCCCCAAGGAAACGCCGCAAAGTGACGCCTAAGCCTCCGTTCAACCCTGCTGTTAGCTGCCGATCGTATTCTTACAGCACAGACCGTTAGGGCCAGAATACGTGTCTCGCTCGCATTTGCAAAAAGAAGTTTTCCCTTGGTGCTATTTGTTGAAACGTCGGAGATAAAAATGGATTTTTTTAAGAAGGCTCGTGAACGCACTCCCCGGCAACTAGATTGGGAATGGTTCATTTCAATAATTGCATTGGCAATAACAATAAAGTTAGAGGCCTACAGCTTGTCGGTTTTAATCGCCTTCATCAGCTTTTCATACTATCTTAAATCTATAGTAGAGCTGTTGGCCGATCTAAAACGCTTGCGGGAGAGGGAGTTAATTTAGTATTCAGAGGATTTAAAAGAAGTACGCCATCAAAACCGAAAACGTTTCTATATTCAATGTAAACATTTAGAGCCGTCAAGAAAAATGTGGGAAAAATTATTTTTAAAATCCTGGATCGTTTGGTTCGCCATCTTAGTGATATCAATTGCCTTTCTGAATTTTGACAGGCCGTTTTGGGCAATCGTTCTTTGGCTTGCTTATATCGGTTATCAATTGATGTTGCTCGTGATCTCAATTTTTTTTAAAAATAGTGATCATTAGTATTTTGGGCCATAAGTGGAGCCTCTTGAGCGTTCAGCTACTAAAAGTTTAGGATCAGGGAAGATGATACATCTAGCTCTTACGAAGATCCAAGCCACCAAACAGATATTTAAAAGGCTACTATTTACTGCAATCCTCCTGGTTGCAGTAGGCTTTGGATTTTGGGGCTGGCAGGACTACCGTGATAGCCGCCTGGTGGCCCATGGACTGAAGGGTATAAACATTGGAGATGGCGAGAGCGAAGTGAAATTTAAGTATGCTGGATTCGTCGAAGATGGGGTCCGGCACTCTAGGGGTAGGACTTTTTATATTCTTATGAATGAAGAGCAGCGCTTATTTGTGCACTTGGAGAACAAACGTGTTGTCGCGATAGCTTATTATTGTAATTTAGATTATGACGAGTTCAAGATTAACGAAATAGGATGTGGCGATTCGGGTGAAGACATTATTAAAAGATTTGGCCGAGATAAGGTTCTCATGCTTTGTAACGAAGACTCAAACGCAAATGGAATCCGCCAATATAGTCTTTATGAACTCTATCAGGCGGCCTACATGCTCCAACACAACAAGATTGGGTTGATTAGCGTTGCTCAGCGTGACTGGCTCAAGGGGTCCGCCTGGTCTGCCTGCGACTCCTGAGTGAGGAAACTCGAACCGGGGGTGGCCTAGACTAAACAGGGCTCCAATTACGTGGAAAAAAGATGTCGTCTGAAGCACAGAGAGTATTCGCTCAGCCTTCATTTAAACCCGCTGGTGTTAGAAGTGCCGGTAAACCCAGCGCACCGCTGAAATAGCGTCACGAAATCACGCGGCAGATATTCCCCAATGTCTGCCTCGCGGTAGTTTCGGCAGAAGGTCCCCCTTAAGTGATCACATTCCAGGCACAGCCTTCGGTCGTCCCCCTCACGATCACGGGCAACCAACTTATCAGCCAGCTGGTTTGCCTCCTCATGGCTTAAGCCCCAAGCAGTGAACCTGACTAACCGACCTTGGAACACCCGGATCTCATCGGTGTTCATGGCATCGCTATGTGGCCAGCAATACCGGTCAGGATCGATCTGCGTTTCCTGAATTGCAGCACTTGCGACTGCGACACTTGCGACTTCTGCGACACATGGCGGTTTTTGGGCAGCAGCCAGGGAGAAATCGACCCCAACTGTCGCAACTGTCGCAACTGTCGCTGTCGCATCCTCCCGAAATCTACTTTTTGACCTGAGTCGGGAAAGTAGGCTCATGGGGCCACCTCGCCACACCTCGGGTTGATCCTGACCAGTTTCTTCTTTCCCTGTGGCACCAGTCTGATGTAGCCCTGCTCAACCAGTTCGTCCAGCGCAGCCGCGAGCCGTTTTTTGTCGCGTACCCGGCTAAGACGCTGTAAGTCACGTGCAGTCGTTTCCTCAACCCCTTTGGTTTTGCGGAAGGTAACCAAAAAGCGCATCAGCCACAGGGCGTCCATGAGTTCTTGCGGCAAGGCGATGCCGCCGAGGAACCGCCGCGACTCGCCCAAGTGCCACGCAGCTATCTGGCAGGCCGACTCCATCGCCTCCAGGCTCACCGAACCACCGCCATGCTCCAAGACTTGAAACTCGGCCGCAATCCGCGCCGCGTTATCGGCAGACTTGCTGGCCACATCGCGAATGTCGGCAAACTCACCGCCCACAGCAAGCGCTTTTTCGACCTCGTCGTGATACGCTATCCAGTATTGCTTTGCTGGCGGACTGAGGGTCATCATGGAGGGCATTAGGGTGGTTCCATCGCTGTCAAACTGCACGGGTGTGTTCAGGATGGTCTCAATCCGACTGTGGAACGCGGCCAGCTTGGGCCAGGAGGTAGGAGCCTCCTTGAACAGTCGGGTGCCCTGCGTACTTTCAGGCCATGCCACCAAGAAGCGAGCAAGAAAGCCTGTCCCACGAGCAAGCCCACCCGTCTTTTCGTAGAAGGCTCGCACGGTGTCTTCTTGAACCTGTAACCCAACTGTCAGACGAGCATTTCTAACGCGCCAGGAGGCGGCGGTGCGCCTGTCGGACTGAATGGGCTGACCACTCCAGAGATCGTTCCAGAGGCTTAGATTTCGCATCAGGGAATCGCCGGTCATCGCGTGGCTGCCCAGGACGGCCCCGGCTTCGCTGGACGACACCGCCACGGATGGCCACCGGTTGGCCAAGCTGTAGCCCAACTCCTCGGGAGTGATGTCGCTGCAAACCAGCCTCGGAACCTTGAGCGCTAAGGGTTTTTTGGCCTTTAGGTCGACTAGCTTTTGTCTGAGCGAATCGACGGACTTGCCATCCTTTGCCGTGTTCTTGATAGCGGCCAACAGTCCCTCATGTTCGGCGTTCCATGACTCGAGGTCCGCCGCCTTCCTCTCGACCTCAACCTTCATTTCGTCGGCTCTGACTTGCTCCCACTTGCGAATCGGCGTCAAAAAAAACTCATCGCAAGTCGTCTTGCGCTCGCCTGAGTCGGCGATGACCAGACAGAACAGGCTGGTTGGCCCGACCAACTTCTCAGACCGCTTAATGTCGTAAAGCCCTTGTGCGGCCACGGAAAGGCTCGCCAAGGCCGATGTGGCGACCATGGCTACCGGGGCCTGGGTGAAGGATTGAACCTCCTCCACAGCGCCTCTAATCAAGCCTGGAAGGGCGTCTACGGGGTAAGCCTCGGGCTCGATGCTCTCAAGCAGCGGAACTATTTCCGGCCACTCGTCGGTCATCGGAGTTAGGGGTGTGATACCCACCTTGGGTGCGCCCTCAGAAACGGCCATAGAGGCCTCTACACGGGCCCTGACGCGTTCATAGTTGCTGTAGTTCATATAGCCCCCAGAGCATAATTAATCCGCCCTGAGGCCTTCCTAACCAGTTCCAAGTCGCTCGCCGTTAGGGTGATGCCTCGCCCAAGACGACTACCTTCAATTGCTATCAGGGTCGCCTCGTTTGCTATTAGCAGCAGAGCATCCCGAGCGGACAGCCTCTTGGGCTTGTGTCGCTTTGGGGCATCGCCACCGCCAGTCCAAGCACTAAGCCGCCTCGCAGCTTCCTCGAAACTGACCCCGTCGATCAGCATTTCGTAGTCCACCACATCGCCACCAGATGCGGGGCAGTTCCAACAATGAAATCCACCGCTCAGGGTGTGAATACTCATAGTGTTGGTACCGCCGTGAAACTCACAGCGGGTTATTTTCCAAACAGCGTTCTTGGGGCCTTTTAAAGTTAGCCCACGACCTTCGTAATAGTCCGTAGGTTGAGGTAGTGCGTTTTTGCTCAGCGCCATACGACTCCCCAATCAGGGTTTTTGAAAAGATTCAACGCGCTTCGCGTGCAACTCATCGACGAGACGCCGCAGTTGGTCGTTGGTCAGGCCAGCTACGCGCGCCCTGCAAATCTCATCGATCTCCCCTTCGGGCCATGCGCTCGACTTGCTTCCGATACGGACGGGTTTCGTCCAGAGCCCTGCCCGTATGCCCTGGTAGACCGTGGTGTTGGAGCGGTAGCCAATTTTCGCTTTGGCCTCCCCAATTCTTAACAGTTTCATCCTCATGTCCTGTCGTAACAAACCAGGCTCGACCTGAATTTGCTGAAGAGTCCTATTGAGGCGAAAGACGGCGGCTGCCTGTATACCCGCCGGGGTGAAACCGTTTTAACTGGTTTCAAAAAGGTCGTATGCGTATATTACAGAGGGTTTACCCTAATTGCAATTCAGTTGATTAGCCCGCTACACAATTTGATTAGCCAGCTATACACTTTCTTGTAAAAAGCTATTAAGCCCGTTTGAAATCGATGATTTCAGCACCTGCGGCTTGCTTGTCCAAAAAGTCTGCCCAGGCTTGCATCATTACGGCACGCTGTTTTAAATAAGTTGTGCGGTTATAGGCACGCCCATTGGCATCCCTGACGCTATGGGCAAGTTGCGCCTCAATAAGTAGCGGGTCAAATTCAAGACGCTCGGCCAATATGGTTCGAGCGGTTGCCCTAAATCCGTGCCAAGTTTGAATATTGGCGGTGTAGCCAATCGCTATTAGTGCTGTTCGGACCGAGTTCTCCGATATGGGTTTACTGCGCTGCCGCTCACCGGGGAACACTAGGCCGGTACTCTCGGTATAGGGCTTGAGCATTTCCAAAATCTTGATCGCCTGGGTGGGCAAGGGCACAAGATGGTCGTCACCGTTTTCCTTGCCGTGCTTTGTGCGCTTCATCCGTGCCGAAGAGATCGTCCATAGCGCAGCCTCCAGGTCAATCTCAGACCATGTCGCGCCCCGTAACTCCCCGGGCCGCTGGAACAGCATCGGGGCCAGTTGCAGCGCCGCCCGGACAATCGGCCCACCTTTATATCCCCTGATTGCTCGAATCAGTTCACCGAGTCTCACGGGGTCTGTGATGGCCGCAAAGTGCTTGCCTCTGTAAGGCGACAGCGCCCCTTTGAGGTCGGCGGTAATGTCGCGCCCTACCCTGCCTGTGGCCACCCCGTAGCGCCACACCTGCCGGGCCAGCATCAAGCCCCGGTCAGCCGTCTCAACCGCGCCGCGCTCCTCGACCTTGCGCAGGGTTGCCAACAACTCCACCGGCTCGATCTCGGCCAGCCGCCGCGAGCCTAGCCAAGGGAACAGATCGCGCTCTAGCTGCCGCTTGGCCCTCACCGCATGAGCCTGACTCCATTGGGCCTCTTGCTTGGCGTGCCACTCCAGGGCAACCACCTTGAAGGAATCGCCCGCCGGGTTTGCCTTCTTGAGCTTTTCCACCTTGCGCGCTTGTATCGGGTCGATGCCCTGCGACCGCCTGAGCTTGGCCGCATCGCGCTCCTCCCGCGCCTTGGAAAGAGACACGACTGGGTAACTGCCCAGGGCAAGCCTGAACTCCTTCCCGCCCGATCGGTACTTCCAGAACCAACGCTTAGACCCGGCCGGCGATATCTCTAGGTAAAGCCCACGGCCGTCTTGCAACCGGTGACGCTTTTTCTCTGATGGGCAAACAGCGCTCTTGCACTCAGGATCGGTCAGCATTAGGTCGCTCCTTTCGGGTTGTTCCCCCCGACCTCCGGGAAGATGTTCCCCCTTTACCAGGAGGAAAAACAGACTTGTTCCCCCTAATGTTCCCCCGCTTTCAACTGGCTGTCAATGTACAAACCCGCTCATCTGCAAACGGTAGGTGACTGATTTACCAATGGAAAAAGCCCCCAGGCGGTCAAACCTGGAGGCTTTTGAATTAATGGTTGGTGGAGCTGGCGGGACTCGAACCCGCGTCCGCAAGCCTTGTTCGGGCGGATCTACATGTTTAGCGGTCTGTTTTGGATCTCGCCTCGCAGGTCGCGCAGTCGCACGCTACCTGCAAAGCCAGTACCCTTGAGTCTCGCCTCCACCCAAGGCACCCGGGTGGCGGCCAGCTGATGTGGATTAACTTTGCAGCCGGGAGCTCGGGCTTGCGCCTTCACCCCTTGCCCAGCCCATCAGCAGGCTGTTGCAAAGCTCACAGGCAATTAAGCTGCGAGTGCGAAACGTTCGTCGTTTGCAGTTAGTTTGTTTTGGCAGGATTTACGAGCACACCAAGCTCGACATGCACCACACCGCGTCCGAACCCGCGTCGAAACCAATGCAGCCCCAAACCGCTAGTTTAAGGCCTGGGGAGCCATTTCAAGAGCTCCAGCGGTGTATCAATGTGTGCATGGGCACCCCAGCTGAGCGTGTCGCTCTTGAGCCCCAGATAGCCGTAGCGGGCTGCCACCGTGACCATGCCGGCCGCCCTGCCGGCGACGATGTCGCGCTCATCGTCGCCCACATAGACGCAGTGGCGGGGCAGCAAATCGAGCCTGCGTGCGGCCTCAAGCAAGGGCGCCGGATGCGGCTTGGCGTGCGCCGTGGTGTCACCGCCCACAACCGTGCCTGCGCTGGCAAACACCGGCATGTGCCGCGTCAGCGGCAGGGCAAAGCGCTCCATCTTGTTGGTGACTACGCCCCAGACCAGGCCGAAGCGGCCCAGGGCATCAACCAATTCGACGACACCGTCGAAGGCCCGGGTGCGCTCGGTCATGCAGGCCTCATAGTTACCCAGAAACTCGTTCTTGAGCGCCTCGTAATCCGGATGGTCCGGGCCATGCCCGAAGGCCACCCCGATCATGCCGCGGGCGCCAGCACCGGCCATGGGGCGGTAGGTGTGCAGGGACAGAGAGGGCATGCCACGATCGGTGCGCATTTTGTCGGCAGCTGCGCCCAGATCGGGGGCGCTGTCGATGAGGGTGCCGTCGAGGTCAAACAGCACGGCTTGCACATCGGCAAACATGGTCACGCCTTCTGAAAGCCAAGCATGTAGTTGACGCTGGTGTCGCTATTGAGCCAGTAGCGCCGGGTCAAGGGGTTGTACTGCAGGCCCTTGGTGTGCTGCAGCTCAAGTCCGGCCTGCCTGGCGTACTGGGCGAGCTCGCTGGGCTTGATGAACTTAGCGTACTCGTGCGTGCCTTTGGGCAGCAGATTGAGCACATACTCCGCCCCCACAATGGCAAACACAAAGCTCTTGGGGTTGCGGTTGAGCGTCGAGAAAAAAACATGGCCGCCCGGCTTGACCAATTGCGAGCAGGCCCGCACCACCGACGACGGATCGGGCACATGCTCGAGCATTTCCATGCAGGTGACCACATCAAACGAGGCGGGCTGCTCGGCGGCCAGGGCTTCGGCGCTGATCTCACGATACTGCACGCGTGGCGTCTGGGCCTCCAGCGCATGCAGCTGAGCCACCTTCAGGGCCTTGGTGGCCAGATCGATGCCCAGCACGCTGGCGCCGCGCCGCGCCATGGCATCGGCCAGAATGCCGCCGCCGCAGCCCACATCGAGCACCTGCTTGCCCTCGATCGGAGCAATATCAACGATCCAATTCAGGCGCAGCGGGTTGATCTGGTGCAGGGGACGAAATTCGCTCTCGGTGTCCCACCAGCGATGGGCCAGGTCAGAGAACTTGGCCAGTTCGGCGGGGTCGGCATTGTCTGTGGCGTGCATACCGGGATTATCGGCGTCAGGCCGGAGGGCTGCCTGGGTCTGATCAAAAACACGCTTGCGGCAATGGGCCGCTAACGGACCGGGCACAAAAAACCGGCCACATGGGCCGGTCTTTCAGGGAGCGCTGTCGATCAACGGTTGGGACGAGTACCCACCACTTCGATCTCAACGCGACGGTTTTTGGCACGACCTTCGGCCGTCTTGTTGTCAGCCACGGGCGACTTCTCGCCCTTGCCCTCGGTATAGATGCGGTTCTTCTCGATGCCTTTGCTCACCAGATAAGCTTTGACAGCCTCGGCGCGACGCACCGACAGTTTCTGGTTGTAGGCATCGGCGCCGACCGCGTCGGTGTGACCGACTGCAATCACCACCTCCAGGCTGATGCCCTTGACCTTGCCGACCAGGTCGTCAAGCTTGGCGCGAGCCTCGGGCTTGACCACGGCCTTGTCGAAGTCAAAGAACGAATCGGCAGCGTAGGTGACCTTGGTGGCGGCCTGAGCCGGTGCGGCGGGGGCTGCAGCCTGGCGGGCGGCCGGAGCCGGCGCGGGAGCGGGTGCCGCAGCAGGGGCCGGTGCCGGTGCCGGTGCAGGCGGAGGAGCGGCCGGTGCGGGTGCGGGTGCGGGTGCGGGTGCGGGTGCGGGTGCGGGTGCCGGACGGGGGGCCGCAGCTCGCGCCGGGGCAGGTGCAGGCGCTGGCTGAGCCACGATTGCGCCATCGCAACCGCGGGCAGCGGTAGCCGGAGTCCAGTTGGCATTGCGCCAGCACAGCTCGTTGTTACCGTTCTTCCAGACGAGATCGCCGGTTCCGTTTCTCCAGTTGTCGATGGTCTGAGCACCTGCGGCGCTGGCCACCACTGCCGAGGCGAACAACATTGCCACTTTATTGAGTTTCTTCATGGTCTTCCTCTAGAGAGCCGCAGCCGGGCTGCGAGAATAAAACGGGCCCGGGAGAAACCCCCCAGGACCGCCCGATTGTGCCACAGGGGTCCAGCGCTTCGGCAACAGCCCTGAAGACACGGGGCCGATTGCAGGCGGCCCGATGTTGTTCAGAAGCGACATGGCCCCAGGCCGCATCCACGCCCCAGCCAGTCAGGAAGGTCGCCCACGCGGCCGTAAAATGACTCTCTTTAATCTAAGCGTTCTCCCAGCGCGTGCGCCGCCGGACCACCGAAACCCGGGCGAAACCCGCCGCATCGGGCCTCTGATGCGGCCCTGCCCGTGCCGCCTCGACCCAACTCCAGCCCATGACTCAATTCGCCAAAGAAACGCTCCCCATCAGTCTGGAAGAGGAGATGCGGCGCAGCTACCTCGACTACGCGATGAGCGTGATCGTGGGGCGGGCCCTGCCTGATGCGCGCGATGGCCTCAAGCCCGTACACCGGCGCGTGCTATTTGCCATGCACGAGCTCAACAACGACTGGAACCGGCCCTACAAAAAGTCGGCGCGCATCGTCGGCGATGTCATCGGCAAATACCACCCGCACGGCGACCAGTCGGTCTACGACACCATTGTGCGCATGGCGCAGGATTTTTCTATGCGCCACATGCTGGTCGATGGCCAGGGCAACTTCGGCTCGGTCGATGGCGACAACGCCGCGGCCATGCGCTACACCGAAATCCGCCTGGCCAAGATTGCCCACGAGTTGCTGGCCGACCTGGACAAAGAGACCGTGGACTTCGGCCCCAACTACGACGGCTCTGAAAAAGAGCCGCTGGTGCTGCCCACGCGCATGCCCAACCTGCTGGTCAACGGCTCGGGCGGCATCGCCGTGGGCATGGCCACCAACATCCCGCCGCACAACCTCAACGAGGTGGTCGACGCCTGCCTGCACCTGCTCAAGAACCCCGAGGCCTCAGTCGATGAGCTGATGGAGATCGTGCCCGCGCCCGACTTTCCTACCGCCGGCATCATTTACGGCATGAGCGGCGTCAAGGAGGGCTACCGCACCGGCCGCGGCCGCATCGTCATGCGCGCCAAGTGCCACTTCGAGGACATCGACAAAGGGCAGCGCCAGGCCATCATCGTCGACGAGCTGCCCTACCAGGTCAACAAAAAGACGCTGCAGGAGCGCATGGCCGAGCTGGTGCACGAAAAAAAGCTCGAAGGCATCAGCCACATCCAGGACGAGTCCGACAAGTCGGGCATGCGTCTGGTGATCGAGCTCAAGCGCGGCGAAGTGCCCGAGGTGGTGCTCAACAATCTGTACAAGCAGACGCAGCTGCAGGACACCTTCGGCATGAATATGGTGGCCCTGGTGGACGGCCAGCCCAAGCTGTGCAACCTCAAGGACCTGATCGCCGTCTTCCTCTCGCACCGCCGCGAGGTGGTGACGCGGCGCACCGTCTTTAACCTGCGCAAGGCGCGCGAACGCGGCCATGTGCTCGAGGGCCTGGCCGTGGCCCTGGCCAATATCGACGAGTTCATTCGCATCATCCGTGAATCGGCCACGCCGCCGGTGGCCAAGGCCGAGCTGATGGCCCGCGCCTGGGACAGCGCTCTGGTGCGGCAAATGCTCACCCGCACGCGTGCCGACGGAGCACTCGTCAACGCCGGCGACTATCGCCCCGACAATCTGCCCAGAGAATTCGGCATGGGCGGCGACGGTCTGTACAAGCTGTCGGAAACGCAAGCGCAGGAGATCCTGCAAATGCGCTTGCAGCGCCTGACCGGCCTGGAGCAAGACAAAATCGTCGCCGAATACAAGGAGGTCATGGCCGAGATCGACGACCTGCTCGATATTCTGGCCAGGCCCGAACGGGTGTCGACCATCATCGGCGACGAACTCAAACTGATTCGCCAGGAGTTTGGCCAGTCGAAATTGGGCCTGAGGCGCAGCCAGATCGAGCACAGCTCGGTCGATTTGTCCACCGAGGACCTGATCACCCCGACCGACATGGTGGTCACGCTCTCACACCAGGGCTACATCAAAAGCCAGCCGTTGTCAGAGTACCGGGCACAAAAGCGCGGCGGTCGCGGCAAGCAGGCCACCGCCACCAAAGAGGACGACTGGGTCGACCAGCTTTTCATCGCCAACACGCACGACTACATCCTGTGCTTCTCCAACCGGGGGCGGCTGTACTGGCTCAAGGTCTGGGAAGTGCCGGCGGGCTCGCGCGGCTCGCGCGGGCGACCCATCGTCAATATGTTCCCGCTGGCCGAAGGCGAGAAAATCACCGTGGTGCTGCCGCTCACCGGCGAGTTCCGCAGCTTCCCGGCCGACCACTATGTGTTCATGAGCACTTCCATGGGCACGGTCAAGAAGACCGCGCTCGACGAATTCAGCAACCCGCGCAAGGCCGGCATCATCGCCGTGGACCTGGACGACGGTGATTACCTGATTGGCGCGGCGCTTACCGACGGCAAGCACGATGTGATGCTATTTTCTGATGGCGGCAAGGCGGTGCGCTTCGACGAGAACGATGTTCGACCCATGGGCCGAAACGCGCGCGGGGTGCGCGGCATGATGCTCGAGGACGGCCAGAGTGTGATCGCGATGCTGGTGGCCGAGGACGAGCAGCAAAGCGTGCTGACTGCCACCGAAAACGGCTTTGGCAAGCGCACCTCGATCACCGAATACACCCGCCACGGGCGGGGGACCAAGGGCATGATCGCCATCCAGCAAAGCGAGCGCAACGGCAAGGTGGTGGCGGCAACTTTGGTGCACGCCGACGACGAGATCATGCTCATTACCGACCGGGGGGTCCTGGTTCGTACACGGGTGGGCGAGATCCGCGAACTCGGACGGGCCACGCAAGGTGTGACGCTGATCAGCCTGGACGACGGCTCCAAGCTGTCCGGGCTGCAACGCATCGTTGAAAACGATGCGCAAGGCGACGACGCGGGCGAGGCCGACACGCCAGAGGCATGATGGCCAGACCCTACAACTTCTCGGCCGGCCCGGCTGCCATGCCCGAGGAGGTGCTGCAGAGCGCGGCCCGGGACATGCTCAACTGGCAAGGCAGCGGTATGAGCGTGATGGAGATGAGCCACCGCGGCAAGGAATTCACCTCCATCTGCGAAACCGCTGAGCGCGATTTGCGCGAACTGCTGGCCGTGCCCGATAGCTTCGCGATCCTGTTCATGCAAGGCGGCGGCCTGGCGGAAAACGCGATCGTGCCACTCAATCTCGGCCAAGGCGGAGTGATGGATTTTGTTCTCACCGGCAGCTGGAGCGAGAAGTCGCATCAAGAGGCGGCGCGCTACGGATCGGCGCGCATCGCTGCCTCGGGGCAAGCACAGGCTTTTTGCGCCATCCCAGCACCGAGCACTTGGCAAATCAGCAGTAATGCACAGTATGTGCATGTTTGCAGCAACGAGACCATCCATGGCGTGGAGTTTGATGAACTCCCGGATTTGCAGGCCCTGGGCAGCGCTGCGCCTCTGGTCGTCGATTTTTCTTCGCATGTGGCCTCGCGATCGCTGCAATGGTCCAGAGTGGGCCTGGCCTTCGGCGGCGCCCAGAAAAACCTGGGGCCAGCCGGCCTGACTCTGGTGGTGGTGCGCAAAGACCTGCTGGGCCGGGCGTTGCCCATCTGTCCGTCGGCCTTCAACTATCAGTTGGTCGCGCAGAACAACTCGATGTACAACACGCCGCCCACTTATGCCATCTACATGGCCGGCCTGACCTTTCAGTGGCTCAAAAGCCAAGGCGGCGTGGCAGCGCTCGAAGCGCGCAACTTGGCCAAAGCCCGCTTGCTTTACAGCTGTATTGACGGCTCGCAGCTCTACACCAACCCGGTTGACCCGTCGGTACGCTCGCGGATGAATGTGCCTTTTTTTCTGCGCGACGAAAAAGGTCAGGCCATCGCAGACCCCAGCCACCCCAGAAACACAGCCTTCCTGGAAGGCGCTCGCGCCGCGGGGCTGCTGCAGCTCAAGGGGCACAAGTCGGTGGGGGGCATGCGCGCCTCCCTGTACAACGCCATGCCCCTGGAGGGGGTGCAGGCCCTGGTGGACTACATGCGCGAATTCGAGCGCGAGGTGTAGGGGATATGCAAAGACCTGGGGTCAATTTGTTCAGTGGGGGCCGAAGTGCGATCGCCGCGAGGGCGCGGCTCCCACACAACAAATCGGTGCGCTGCCCTCAGCGCAAAGGGCCGCCGCCCGCGGCGCAGAGTGTGCCTGTAGGAGCGCCGCCCTCGGTGCGATTGGGCCTCGGAATTGGGCCTTGAGCCGGAGCTAAAACCATGAGCCAGACCCCTCTGCAATCGCAAGCACTGGCCGCGCTGCGGGTCCAGATCGACGGCATCGACGCGCAATTGCTGCAGCTCCTCAACGAGCGGGCCCGGGTGGCCGAGCAGGTGGGCGACATCAAACGGGCCGAAGGCTCGGCCTTTTTTCGGCCGGACCGTGTGACCCAGGTGATCGAGAAGATCACGCAAAACAACCCCGGCCCCCTCAAGGCCGAGCATGTGCAGACCATCTGGCGCGAGATCATGTCGGCCTGCCTGGCCTTGGAAGCGCCTCAGCGCGTGGCTGTACTCGGACCGCAAGGCACCTTCTGCGAACAGGCCGCACTCGAGTTTTTTGGCAGCGCAGCGCAGCTGATTTACTGCGCCAGCTTTGACGAGGTCTTCCATGCCACGGCCGCAGGCACCGCTCACTTTGGCGTGGTCGGCATGGAAAACTCCACCGAAGGCGTGGTCGCCCGCTCGCTGGATCTGTTCCTTCGCTCGCCGGTGCATGTGGTGGGCGAAGTCAGCCTGATGATCCGGCACAACCTGCTGCGCAGCAGCGACTCACTCCAAGGCATTGAGGCGGTACTGGCCCACCCGCAAGCGCTGGCTCAGTGCCAGGGCTGGCTCAGCCAGAACCTGCCGCAGGCCGAGCGACGCGCCGTTTCAAGCAATGCCGAAGGAGCCCGGCTGGCCAGCACCAACCCCGCCTGGGCGGGGATCGCGAGCGAGCGTGCGGCCACCCAATTTGGTCTGCATATTGCGCGCCACGCCATCCAGGATGAGGCTCACAACAAAACGCGATTTGCCGTGATCTGCCTGCCCCAGACCTTGGCCACCCCACCGGCTTCGGGCAGGGACTGCACCAGTCTGGTGGTGTCGGTGCCCAACCGGCCGGGCGCGGTGCACGACCTGCTCGTGCCCCTGAAGGTCCACGGCGTGTCGATGACCCGTTTTGAGTCGCGCCCGGCCAAGTCCGGGCAGTGGGAGTACTTCTTCTATATCGACATCGAGGGGCACATCACCCAGGCACCGGTGGCCGCTGCGCTCGAGCAGCTCCAGCAGTTGTGCGCCTTCTACAAGGTGCTGGGTTCTTACCCGGAGTCTCAATAGGCTCGGCCATGTTCAAGCGACTCGCGCTGATCGGCTGTGGACTGATGGGGGGCTCCTTCGCCCTGGCCGCCCGCCGCGCGGGCTTGGTCAGCGCGGTCAGCGGCTACAGCCGCTCTGAAAAAAGCACCCGGCGTGCGCAGGATTTGGGTATTGTCGATGAGGTGGCGACCTCGCCGGCCGACGCGGTCAGGCAGGCCGATTTGGTGCTGATCGCTGTTCCGGTGGCGTCCACTCGCAGTACCCTGGAGGCCCTGCTGCCCGGTCTGGCGGCAGAGGCGCTGGTGATGGATGTCGGATCGACAAAATGTGATGTCGTGCTGGCTGCCAAGCAAGCCCTGGGCGAGCGCATCGGTCAGTTCATGCCCGCCCACCCCATCTGCGGCAAGGAAGTGGCCGGCATCGACCATGCCGATGCGCAGCTCTACCAGGGTCAGCAGCTGATCCTCACACCCCTGGCCGCCAACAGCCCGGAGCAGATCGCTCGCGCCCGTGCCCTGTGGCTTGCCTTGGGCTGCACCGTGCGTTGTATGGACGCCGATGAGCACGACCGCGCGCTTGCCGCGATCAGCCACTTCCCGCATCTGCTGGCATTTGCCTTCATGGGGAGTTTGCTTAAACAGGCCGAGGGCGAAAGTTATCTCGCGGTGGCCGGACCGGGCTTTCGGGACAGCACCCGTATCGCCGCAGCCGATCCGCAGCTCTGGACCGATGTGCTGTTGGCCAACGCCAGCGAGGTGCTGGCGCAATCACAGCGGCTGCATGAGAGCCTGTTCGTGCTTGAGCAACTGATCCAACAGGGCGATGGCAAAGCGCTCAAGGACTTCATCACCGAGGTCAGCCAGCGGCGCGGCCTCTGGAAAATGGGCGCGGTGTCCAAAGACCTTTGATCGCGCCGCAGCCGCCCCCCATCAGTTTCATGTTTCAGATTCCTGCCCTCGACCTGCCCCCTTTGCAAAGCGCATCGGGCCGCGTGCGATTGCCCGGCTCCAAGAGTATTTCCAACCGCGTCTTGCTGCTGGCTGCCTTGAGCCGCGGCGAAACCGTGGTCCACGACCTGCTCGATTCAGATGACACCGCGGTCATGTTGGCCGCCCTGCAAGAGCTCGGTTGCCTCATCGAGCGCAGCGGTCATACCGCGGTCATCACCGGTCTGGGCGGGCGGGCGGCCAACAGGCAAGCGCGGCTCTTTCTTGGCAATGCCGGTACGGCCATGCGACCGCTGACTGCGGCCTTGGCCTTGATGGGCGGCGACTTCGAACTCTCGGGCGTACCGCGGATGCACGAGCGACCCATTGGTGACCTGGTTGATGCACTGCGACAGCTGGGCTGCCCTGTGGACTACCTGGGCCAGCAGGGGTATCCGCCGCTGCGCCTGCGGCCGGCCCCCGCCCTCAAGCTCGATGCGCCGATACAAGTGCGCGGCGATGTCTCGAGCCAGTTCCTCACCGCCCTGCTGATGGCCTTGCCGCTGGTGGCGCGGTCCGATGTGTGCATCGAGGTGGTGGGCGAGCTGATCTCCAAGCCCTATATTGGAATCACCCTCAAACTCTTGCAACGCTTTGGCATCGCGGTGCGACGCGAGGGCTGGCAACGCTTCGTGATTCCGGCCGGCAGTTGCTACCAGTCGCCTGGGGAGGTGTATGTCGAGGGCGATGCGTCTTCAGCCAGCTATTTTGTAGCGCTCGGTGCGATTGCCGCCACCGGGCAGGCGCTGGACATCCAGGGCATAGGCTCAAGCTCGATCCAGGGTGACATTGCCTTTGTGCAGGCGGCCGAGCGCATGGGGGCGCAGATAGATCTGCAGCCCAACAGCATCCGGGTGCGGCGGGGCGCCTGGCCGCTCCAGGCCATCGACCTGGACTGCAACCACATTCCGGATGCGGCCATGACGCTGGCCATGATGGCGCTGTACGCTCAGGGCCCCACCACGCTGCGCAACATTGCCAGTTGGCGGGTCAAGGAGACCGACCGCCTGGCAGCCATGGCCGCCGAGCTGCGCAAGCTTGGGGCCACGGTCGAGGAAGGTAGCGATTTTTTGCGCATCGAGTCCCCCACGGTCTGGAAAAGCGCCTCCATTGCCACCTATGACGACCATCGTATGGCCATGTGCTTTTCGCTGGCTGCCTTCAATCCGGCGGGCCTGGGTGTGCGCATTGAAGAGCCGCACTGCGTGGCCAAGACCTTTCCCGACTACTTCGAAACCCTGTTTGCCGTCTGTACGACCGACACGCACCGTATTCCTGTGATCAGCATCGATGGCCCGACCGCCTCAGGCAAGGGGACGCTGGCGGCTCTGACCGCCGCCCGCCTGGGCTTTCATTACCTCGATTCGGGGGCGCTCTATCGGCTGACAGCCCTGGCCGCGGCTCGCGCCGGAGTCGATCTGGACGATGGTGCGGCGGTGGCCGAGGTGGCCCGCCACTTACCGGCCCGTTTCGACGGGGACCGGGTGCTGCTGGAGGACCAGAATGTCAGCGAGGACATCCGAACCGAGGCCGCCGGCATGGCCGCCTCCCAGGTGTCGGTCCATCCGCAGGTGCGCGCTGCCTTGGTCGAGTTGCAGCGCGGCTTGCGCCGCCTGCCGGGTCTGGTAGCCGATGGACGCGATATGGGCACGGTGATCTTCCCCGACGCAGCGCTCAAGGTCTTTCTCACCGCCAATGCCCAACGCCGGGCTGAAAGGCGACATAAGCAACTGATTTCAAAGGGAAATTCGGTTACACTCTCGGACATTGAGTCTGACCTCAGGGCCCGTGACGCGCGCGATTCGACCCGCAGCGCCGCCCCCATGAAGCCGGCTCAAGACGCCCTGCCGCTCGACAACTCCGAGCTCTCGATCGAAGCTTCTATCGATTGCGTGCTTCGTTGGTGGCAGGACAAGAGGCCCAACTGAGTCCTGTCGCACGTCCAGTGCATTGCTCGGCTGGTTCATCCACTTAACCCCGCGGCCCAGTGCCGCAAAAAGCATCGCCGACAGCTCATCAAGTGCAACCGCACCCATGCGGTGGGGCCGTCCTGTCGACGATCAAAGGAAACTTCATGTCTGAATCTTTTGCCGCCCTGTTCGAAGAATCGCTCAAGCGCTCGGAAATGCGCTCCGGCGAAGTCATCACCGCCGAGGTGGTGCGCATCGACCACAACCATGTGGTGGTTAACGCCGGGCTCAAATCCGAATCGTATGTGCCGATCGAGGAATTCAAGAACGACCAGGGCGAAATCGAAGTACAGGTCGGCGATTTTGTGTCCGTGGCCATCGACTCCGTCGAAAACGGCTTTGGTGACACCCTGCTGTCGCGCGACAAGGCCAAGCGCCTGGCCTCCTGGATGGCCCTGGAAAAAGCCCTGGAATCCGGCGAATTCGTCACCGGCCAGACCACCGGCAAGGTCAAGGGGGGCCTGACCGTGCTCGTCAACGGCATCCGCGCCTTCCTGCCCGGCTCGCTGATCGACACCCGCCCCATCAAGGACCTGACCCCCTACGAGAACAAGACCCTGGAATTCAAGGTCATCAAGCTCGACCGCAAGCGTAACAATGTGGTGCTGAGCCGCCGCGCCGTGGTGGAAGCCTCCATGGGCGAAGAGCGCGCCAAGCTGATGGAAACCCTCAAAGAAGGCTCTGTCGTGCGTGGCGTGGTCAAGAACATCACCGAATACGGCGCCTTCGTCGACCTCGGCGGCATCGATGGCCTGCTGCACATCACCGACATGGCCTGGCGCCGTGTGCGCCACCCGAGCGAAGTGGTTCAGGCCGGCCAGGAACTGACCGCCAAGATCCTCAAGTTCGACACCGAGAAAAACCGCGTGTCCCTGGGCCTCAAGCAAATGGGCGACGACCCCTGGATGGGCGTCTCGCGCCGCTATCCGCAGGCCACCCGCCTGTTCGGCAAGGTCACCAACATCGCCGACTACGGCGCCTTCGTCGAGCTCGAGCCCGGTATCGAAGGCCTGGTGCATGTCTCCGAAATGGACTGGACCAACAAGAATGTGGCCCCGTCCAAGCTGGTGTCCCTGGGCGACGAGGTCGAGGTCATGGTGCTCGAGATCGACGAAGACAAGCGCCGCATCTCGCTGGGCATGAAGCAGTGCCGTGCCAACCCCTGGCAGGAATTTGCGCAAAACACCAAGCGGGGCGACCGCGTCAAGGGCCCCATCAAATCCATCACCGACTTCGGCGTCTTCGTCGGCCTGGCTGCCGGCATCGACGGCCTGGTGCACCTGTCCGACCTCTCCTGGAACGAACCCGGCGAGACGGCCGTGCGCAACTACAAGAAAGGCCAAGAAGTTGAGGCCATCGTGCTGGCCGTGGATGTGGACCGTGAGCGCATCTCGCTGGGCATCAAGCAACTCGACTCCGATCCTTTCACCACCTTCGTGTCGGTCAATGACAAGGGAGCCACGGTGACTGGCAAGGTCAAAACGGTCGATGCCAAGGGCGCCGAGATCGACCTCGGCAGCGACATCGTGGGCTACCTGCGCGCCAGCGAGATCAGCCGCGACCGCGTCGAGGACGCTCGAAATGTGCTCAAAGAGGGCGACGAGGTCACCGCCGTGGTGGTCAATGTCGACCGCAAGAGCCGCAACATCCAGTTGTCGGTGCGCGCCAAGGACACGGCCGATCAGGCCGAGGCCATGGCCAACCTGTCGCAAAACAGCGGCAGCGCCGGCACCACCAGCCTGGGCGCTTTGCTGCGTGCCAAGCTGGACAACGGCAACAACGGCTGACCGTCGCAAGCGGGGGCTGAGCCTGCCGTCTCGGCGGGCCCGGGCCCCGATCCCGCATGCTTACACCCGCGGCCATGACCCGATCGGACCTCATCGAAGAACTTGCCAGCCGTTTTCCGCAACTGACCCAAAAAGATGCGGAATCGGCGGTCAAGGCCATTCTCGATGCGATGGGCGAGGCCATGGTGCGCGGACACCGCATCGAGATCCGGGGCTTTGGCAGCTTCACCATCAACCGCAGGCCACCGCGGATCGGACGCAATCCGCGCTCCGGAGAGAGCGTGGCCATTCCCGAAAAGCGGGTGCCCCATTTCAAGCCCGGCAAAGCCCTGCGCGAAGCCGTCGACGCCCGGACCGAAGCTCTGCGGGTGGCCGCCGAAACAAGCCGCCGCCGCGGCACGCCCTGACTACAATTTGAGCTCCCTCCTGGAGCCTGACGCTTGAAATACTTCGCGTGGCTGCTCAAGGCAGCCCTTTTTTTTACCTTGTTCGCCTTCGCGCTGAACAACCAGAACCCTGTGGCCGTGCATTTCTTCTTCGGCCAGCAATGGGAGGCCCCTCTCGTGCTGGTGCTGATGCTGGCTTTTGCTGCCGGTCTGGCCCTGGGTGTCGTGTTCATGGTGCCGCGCTGGTGGAGGAGCCGCAAGGCCGCGCAGATGAGTGCACAGACCCAGGCCGACCCCTTGCCCTCGGCCAATCCAAACGCCGCAACGGGGCCGCATGGAGTTTGACCTCAGCACCCTGCTGATCGGCCTGCCCTTGGCCTTTGCGCTGGGCTGGCTGGCCTCTCGCCTGGACTTGAGACAGATGCGGGTGGAGAACCGGCAGTCGCCCAAGGCCTATTTTCGGGGTCTGAATTTTTTGCTGAACGAGCAGCAGGACCAAGCCATCGATGCCTTCATCGAGGCGGTGCAAAACGATCCAGACACCTCCGAGCTGCACTTTGCGCTGGGCAATCTCTTCCGGCGCCGGGGCGAGTATGACCGGGCCGTTCGGGTGCACGAACACCTGCTGGCCCGAGCCGACCTGACGCAGGCCGAACGCGACCGTGCCCAGCATGCGCTGGCCCTGGACTTCCTCAAGGCCGGACTGCTCGACCGGGCTGAGGCGGCGCTGCACAAGCTCGAGGGCACAGCCCACGAGCAGGACGCCAGGCTGGCCCTGCTGGCCATCTACGAGCGATCGCGCGACTGGGCTCAGGCCAGCGCCATCGCGGCCAAGCTCGACAGCAGCAGCCACGGCAGCTTTGCACCGCGGCAGGCGCACTATCTTTGCGAGCAAGCGCAAGCTCTGGTGGCCGCCGGTCAGGTGCAGGAGGCGCTGGACCAGCTCGCACGGGCCCGCGCGCTGGCGCCGCAATCGCCGCGCCCGCTGATCGAGCAAGCCCAGCTACTGCTACAGCAGGGACAGGCCCAGGCAGCACTGCAAGCACTGCTGATGGTGCGCCAGGCCGCGCCACAGGCCTTGCCGCTGGTGGCCGCCCTGATGGCACGCCTGGCCGAGCAAGCCGGTGCGCGCGAGACAGTGCTCGGGATACTGAGCCAGGCACAACACGAGCAGCCCAGCATCGATCTGGTGCAGGCCATCGTCACCCTCGAGTCCGATCCGCAGCGTGCGCGTGAGCACTTCGAGCAGCACCTCAAAACCGAAGCCTCCTTGCTGGCGGCCAGCCGCTGGCTGGCCGCCGATCCCCTCATGCAGGCAGACCAGGCGCAGGGTGTCCGGCGCGCCATCGAACGCGCCTGCGGCCCGCTGATGCGCTATCGATGCGCAGCTTGTGGCTTTGAGGCCAAACAACACTTCTGGCATTGCCCGGGCTGCCAGGCTTGGGACAGTTATCCCGCACGTCGCATTGAAGAGCTATGACCCTACCCACGCCTAGCCCCGAACAACTGGCCCAGACTCGCGTTCTGGTCGTCGGCGATGTCATGCTCGACCGCTACTGGTACGGACCGGTTGATCGTATTTCACCCGAGGCACCTGTGCCTGTGGTGCGCGTCACACGGCAGGAAGAACGACTGGGCGGGGCGGCCAATGTGGCCTACAACGTGGTCAGCCTGGGGGCACAGGCCTCGCTGCTGAGCGTGGTTGGCGAAGACGAGGCCAGCCACGAGCTTGAGGCCCTGGTCTCGCGTACTGGCATTGCGCCACACTTCGGACGCGATGCAGCCCTACGCACCACGGTCAAGCTGCGCGTTATCGGGCGCCAACAGCAATTGATGCGGCTCGATTTCGAAAACACCCCCGACCATGAATTGCTGGCCACCCAGACCGAAAGCTTCAACCAACTCCATGGGCAGCACCAGGCCGTTCTTTTTTCCGACTATGGCAAGGGTGGATTGGCGCACATCGGTCTGATGATCGAGCGGGCCAGACAGGCGGGGCAGCCGGTCCTGATCGACCCCAAGGGTTCGGACTATTCGCGCTACCAGGGGGCCAGCCTGATCACGCCAAACCGGGCGGAACTCGAACAGGTGATCGGCCGCTGGAGCACCGAAGCGGAGTTATCGCGCCGAGCTCAGGAGTTGCGCAGCGCGCTGAAATTGCAAGGCCTTTTGCTGACCCGCAGCGAGGAGGGCATGACGCTCTTTGACGAAGACGGTCAACTCCATGTACCCGCCCAGGCGCGTGAGGTGTTCGATGTCACGGGCGCGGGCGATACGGTGATTGCCACCATGGCTGCCATGCTCGCTGCCGGCGTCAGTCTGCGTGATGCGGTGCCGGTGGCCAATCGCGCAGGCGGCATTGTGGTGGGCAAGTTTGGCACAGCTTGCGTGAGTTACCAAGAGCTGTTTTCAAAGGCTTCACAGGGAGGTCTGGCATGAAACGAGTGATCGTGACCGGCGCGGCCGGTTTCGTTGGCAGTAATTTGATTGCCGGACTCAATGCGAAAGGCTACGACGACATCATCGCGGTCGATGACCTCAGTGAGGGCGACAAGTTTCGCAACCTGGTCGGGCTGCAAATCGCTGACTATGTGGACGCAGACGACTTTTATGAGATGTTCGCCGAAGGGGCTTACGGTCAGGTGGAGGCGGTCTTCCATGAGGGGGCGTGCAGCGATACCATGGAGACCGATGGCAAATACATGATGGACAACAACTACAGCCTGTCGTGCGAGTTGTTCCAGGCCTGCCAGGAGCAGGGCACCCGCTTGCTGTACGCGTCCTCAGCCGCCACCTATGGCGGCTCGAATCGTTTCGCCGAAGACCCGGATTGCGAAAAGCCGCTCAATGTCTACGGCTACTCCAAGTGGCTGTTCGACCAGCGCATGCGACGCGAACTGGGACCGGATTTTTCAAAGGCGGTCACGCAAGTGGTGGGTTTCCGCTATTTCAATGTATACGGACCGCGAGAACAGCACAAGGGCCGCATGGCCAGCGTGCCTTTTCACCAGTTCGGCCAGTTCATGCGCGATGCCAGGGTCGAGCTCTTTGGCTCTTACGGCGGCTATGGCGCGGGCGAGCAGATGCGCGACTTTGTCCATGTCGATGATGTGGTGGCCGTCAATCTCTGGTTTCTTGAGCATCCCGAACACAGCGGGCTGTTCAATCTGGGGACAGGCCGCGCCCAGACCTTCAATGAAGTAGCGCTGGCAGTGGTGCAGGCCCTGGGGCGCCATCGGGGCCAGGTGGTTGCGGCCGATCTTCAAGAGGCGGTGCGCACCCGTCAGATTCAATACATCGATTTTCCCCAGGCGCTGGTGGGCAAGTACCAGTGCTACACGCAGGCCGATTTGAGCCGCTTGCGACGCATCGGATGTGCGCATGAGTTTGCCGATGTCCGCGCTGGTGTGGGCCGCTACATGCAATGGCTCATCGGACAAAGCTGAAATGCCCAGATTCCTTGGGCGCCCGCTCTTGCGCAAGGCTTGGCTCGCCGGGGCCCTGGCGGCCCTGGGTACAAGCGTCTGCCTGGCTCTCGACATCAACAAAGCCAGCGAAGCTGACCTCGATGGACTGCGCGGACTTGGACCGGCGACCACGCGGCTGATTCTCATCGAGCGCGAAAAAGCGCTCTTCAAGAACTGGCAGGACTTGCTGGCGCGGGTCAAGGGCATCGGCCCTGCGAGCGCGGCCCAACTCTCGGCAGCAGGCCTGACCGTCAATGGTCAGGCCTACCAAGCGGGACGACGCTGAGGGTCCACGCCCGATCGCACCGCAGCGGTGTTCCCACGCATCTCTTGACGGCCGACCAGGCGCCCTCGCGCAGATCAGGCCTTCATCTCATCGCAGACTGGACCGAACCCACCGCCGCCGGGCGTCTGGATCTCGAAGACATCACCGGTCTGCATGTGAACCTGCCCGATATGCGGCACCACTTCACGGCGGGTGTCGCCGCGTATCACGGTATTGATACCCACCACGCCAGGCTGACCGCCCGCTGCACCAAAGGCCGGATGCACACGGCCATTGGAAAGAATGGCCGCGGTCATCGGCTCGAGAAAGCGAATTCGGCGAACGCCGCCATCACCGCCGCGCCATCGTCCGGCTCCGCCGGAGCCCTTGCGGATCTCATAGCTATCCAGCCTGACCGGAAAACGAAACTCAAGCACCTCAGGGTCGGTCAGGCGCGAATTGGTCATATGCGTCTGCACCACTGCTGTGCCGTCAAAGCCTCCCGTCAGCTCACCGCGCTCGTCAAACAAGCCCCCCGCCCCGCTGCCGCCGGAAATGGTCTCGTAGTACTGATAGCGGTCATTGCCGAAGGTAAAGTTGTTCATCGTCGGCTGACCACCCGCCATCACGCCGAGCGCGCCGAACAGGGCATTGGTGATGCAGCTTGAGGTCTCCACATTACCAGCCACCACCGAGGCAGGCGGCAGGGGGTTGAGCATGGAACCCTCGGGGATGATCACCTTCAGCGGCTTGAGGCAGCCCGCGTTCAAGGGAATGTCATCGTCTACCAGCGTGCGAAAAACATAAAGCACGGCCGCCATGCACACGGCCCGCGGCGCATTGAAATTGTTGCTCAGTTGGGGGCTGGTGCCAGAAAAATCGATCTCTGCACTGCGCGAATGACTGTCCACCCGCACCGCCACCTGAATTTGCGCCCCGTTGTCCAAAGGCAGCGTAAAGCGGCCATCACGCAGTCGGGTGATAACGCGCCGAACCGACTCTTCAGCGTTGTCCTGTACATGCCGCATATAGGCCTGCACCACCTCAAGGCCAAATTCGGTGACCATGCGGCGCAACTCCTGCACGCCCTTTTCGTTGGCGGCGATCTGGGCTTTCAGGTCGGCCAGATTTTGCTGCGGGTTGCGGCTGGGGTAAGCGCCGCTTTTGAGCAAGGTAATCATCTCGGCCTCGCGAAGTCGGCCGGCCTCGACCAGCTTGAAATTTCGGATCTGAACGCCCTCCTCCTCGATGCAGGTCGAAAAGGGCGGCATGGACCCGGGCGTAAGCCCCCCCACATCGGCGTGGTGGCCGCGCGAGCCGACATAAAACACCGGCTCGACACGGCCCTCCAGAAAGACCGGAGTGATCACGGTCACATCGGGCAAGTGAGTGCCCCCGTGGTAGGGGTCGTTGAGGACATACACATCACCGGGCTGCATACGCCCACGGTTTTCCCCCATCACCGTTTGTATGCTCTCACCCATCGAGCCCAGATGGACTGGCATGTGCGGCGCATTGGCAATCAAGTGCCCCTGCTGGTTGAAAAGAGCGCAGGAAAAATCGAGCCGCTCCTTGATGTTGACCGAGTAGGCGGTGTTTTGCAGTTGCAGCCCCATCTGCTCGGCAATGTTCATGAACAGGTTATTGAACACTTCCAGCAGCACCGGGTCGACCTGGGTGCCCACCGCGTGGCGCTGCGCCCGAGGCACGGTACGCTCGAGCAGAAGATGATCTAGCTTGGTCACCCGGGCCTGCCACTGCGGCTCGACCACGGTGGTGGCATTGCGCTCGGCGATGATGGCCGGCCCCGGCACACAATCGCCCGGTCGCAAATCCTCGCGAACGACCAGAGCCGCCTCGTGCCACTGCGCCGCGCTGTACATTCGAACCCGCTCGCGCACCGGTGCAGGACCCGCTGCCTGCAAGGCATGGCTGACCTCACCCGGGGCCTGCCCCGACACGACCGCCTCCACCGAAACCGCCTCCACAATGAGACGCTTGCGTTGCATGAGAAAAGCAAAGCGCTGGCGATAAGCCGACTCGAAGGCCGACTCGATCGCAGCCCTTGCGCCGAAGGGCACCACCAGCGCAGTGTCGGTGCCCTCGTAACGCAGATGCACGCGGCGTCGAACCTGCGCCTGAGCGGAGCCGGTCTGCCCGCTCAGGGCTTGAGCCGCTTCGTCGGCCAGACGGTCGAGTTGCTGGGCAAGCAGGTTCAGGCCCGACTCATCGAGTGGGCACTCCACCGATTGCTCGCGAATCAGGTTCTGATCGGCCAGCCCCATACCGTAAGCCGACAGCACACCGGCCAGCGGATGCACCAGGACGCGGGTCATGCCCAGCGCATCGGCCACCAAGCAGGCGTGCTGGCCGCCGGCGCCTCCGAAACACTGCAGGGTGTAGCGGGTCACGTCATAGCCGCGGGCCACCGAGATTTTTTTGATCGCATTGGCCATCTGCTCCACCGCGATGCGAATAAAGCCCTCGGCCACTTCCTCGGCGCTTCGGCCGCTGCGCCGAGCCAAATCGGCAAACTGCTCCTGCACGGGCTCGAGCCCCAGCGCTTGCTCCCCTGAAGGACCAAACACCTTGGGAAACCAGGACGGCTGGATTTTGCCGAGCATCAGGTTGGCGTCCGTGACCGCTAGAGGACCGCCCCGGCGATAGCTGGCGGGCCCCGGATTGGCTCCGGCGCTTTGCGGCCCCACGCGAAAGCGTGAGCCATCAAAAATCAGGATGGAACCGCCACCGGCGGCCACGGTGTGGATACTCATCATCGGCGCGCGCACGCGCACACCGGCCACCTGTGTCTCGAATTCACGCTCAAATTCACCAGCGAAATGCGACACATCGGTGGATGTTCCGCCCATGTCAAAGCCGATGACGCGCTCGCAACCGGCCAACTGTGCAGTGCGCGCCATGCCCACAATACCGCCCGCCGGCCCCGACAGAATCGCGTCCTTGCCCTGAAAGGCCTGGGCATCGGCCAGGCCGCCTGATGACTGCATGAAATACAGGCGCACCCCCGGCATCTCGGAGGCAACACGATCGACATAGCGCCGCAGAATTGGCGAAAGATAGGCATCGACCACGGTCGTGTCGCCGCGGCTGACAAACTTCATCAGAGGGCTGGTCTGGTGGCTGGTGCTGACCTGGGTAAAGCCCGTCTCGCGCGCCAGTTGCGCAGCCACTTTCTCATGCTCGTTATAGCGATAGCCGTGTAAAAAAACAATCGCCACACTGCGCAGCCCGGCCTGGTAAGCGCTTTGCAGTTGCAGCTTCAGATCGACCGCATGCAGCGCCTCGATGAGCTCACCCTGCGCCCCCACCCGCTCCCGGGCTTCGATCACCTGTGCGTAGAGCAATTCGGGCAAAACAATATGGCGATCAAAAAGGCGTGGCCGATTTTGGTAGGCAATGCGCAGCGCGTCACGAAAGCCCGCCGTGGTTACCAGCAGCGTCGGCTCGCCCTTGCGCTCGAGCAAAGCATTGGTGGCCACTGTAGTGCCCATCTTCACGCAGTCGACCTGCTCTGCAGTGATGGACTGACCGGCTTGCAAGCCCAGGAGATACCGAATACCGGCTACCGCGGCGTCAGCATACTGCTCAGGGTTGTCGGAAAGTAGCTTGTGCGTCACCAGCCGGCCATCCGGTCGGCGCCCGACGATGTCGGTGAATGTACCGCCCCGGTCAATCCAGAACTGCCAACGCCCCTGATGGCTGCCTGCGTTCATAAGAGATCCTCAGAGGGAAGCGGCCGCCCGGGCGGCTTGGTCGTACATGCCCGAGAGCACGCGCAGCAGGCGTGCGAGCTCGCCGATATCGCGGTTTAGGCCTTCGTCAGCCTTGAGAGCTGCAATCAGGCAGGTCTCGCGGATATCGCGGTAGCGCTCGACATACTGCCGTCCAGCTTCGGTGGCGGCATAGGTGACCTCCTTGCCGTGCTTGCGCGAGGCCACCACGCCCAGGCCGAGCAGCTTTTTGAGGGCGTAGTTGACCAGATGCGTGTCTTCGATGTTCATGATGAAGCAGATGTCGGCCAGCCGCTTGTCCCGCGCCCGGTGGGTCACATGGTGCAGCACCAGGACATCCAGCGGCGTCAGATCCTTGAGGCCCGCCGCCGACATGCAATGAATGACCCAGCGGTGAAAAGCGTTGCCAGCGACGATGAGACCGAATTCAAACTCGCTCATCTGCGCGCTATCGGGTGAAACCAGATGGGCCGACGAGACGATAGGCTTGGCCAGAGGCTTGTCAGCCGACACTTTGCGAGAGGTGGGCGCAGAACGGGTGGACACCCACGCAGTCTAGCCACAACATCGACAAATTACCAATAATTTGTCGATGTTTAGGGAAAATACGGATCCCCGCGGATCGCTTCGGGCCTACAGTGGGACCTCCTAATTTTGTCGATCGCTGTCCCGCCCTGTCCAACCACCTCCAGAGGAGTTTCCCCATGAAAAGACGCTTCTTCCCCATCGCCCTGGCCACCCTGGCCCTGGCCGGCACCGCAAGCGCCCAGACCAAGTGGGACTTGCCCGCCGCCTATCCGGCGACCAACTTCCACACGGTCAACCTGAGCCAGTTCGCCGCTGATGTCGACAAAGCCTCCGGCGGCAAGCTCAAGATCACCGTGCACCCCAATGCCTCCTTGTTCAAGGCCCCTGAGATCAAGCGTGCCGTGCAAGGCGGCCAGGCCCAGATCGGCGAAATTCTGATGGTCAACTTTCAGAATGAGTGGCAGGTCTGGGGCACCGATGGCATTCCTTTTCTGGCCACCAGCTATGACGACGCGATGAAACTCTGGCGCGTTCAGAAACCCCTGGTCGAGAAAAAGCTGGCCGAGCAGGGCATGATGGCCCTATATGCTGTGCCCTGGCCACCGCAAGGCATTTACAGCAAGAAGCCCCTCAATTCGGCCGCCGACCTCAAAGGCATCAAGTGGCGCGCCTACAGCCCGGCCACCGCCCGTATCGCTGAGCTGGTGGGGGCGCAACCGGTAACGGTCCAAGCCGCGGAGGTCAGTCAGGCCTTTGCGACCGGGGTCACCGAGAGCATGATGTCCAGCGGCTCCACTGGCGCCGATGCCAAGCTCCACGAGCATGTCAAATTCTGGTACGACACCCAGGCTTGGTTGCCCAAGAATCTGGTGATCGTCAACCGCGCCGCCTTCAACGCCCTGGACAAAGCCACGCAAGATGCGGTCATGAAAGCGGCTGCCGATGCAGAGGTGCGCGGCCTGGCCGAGAGCAAGAAGGCCAACGGAGCGTCGCTCGATATCCTGCGCGCCGGTGGCATGCAGATCCTGCCGCCTCCCGCACAACTGACCACCGACATGAAGAAAGTCGGCGAGACCCTGCTCAACGAGTGGACCGGCAAATCCGGGGCCGAAGGTCAGCAACTGATCAACGCCTTCCGCCGCTGATAAGCCCTTGATGCGCAAGCTGCTCGACGGGCTTTATGGCGCAGCGGCTGCGGTGGCAGCCGTTTTCATGATCGGGCTGCTGATCATGGTGCTGTTGTCAATCCTGGGACGGCAGCTGGGCTTTCATGTGCCAGGCACCGATGCCTACGCCGGCTATCTGATGGCCGGCTGTGGCTTTCTGGCTCTGGCACACACGCTCAAGCGCGGTGAGCATATTCGCGTCACCCTGCTGCTGCATCACCTCAGCGGCAGGGCCAAGCATGGCATGGAATTGTGGGCTCTGGGTGCCAGCACGCTGCTGAGCCTGCTGTTTGCGGTTTACAGCGTCAAGCTGGCCTGGCAGTCGCATGTCTTTAACGACATCTCGACTTCCACTGATGCCACGCCCTTGTGGCTGCCGCAGCTGAGCATGGCCATCGGCGCGGTGGTTCTGACCATCGCCTGCCTGGACGAGTGGATTCTGCAAGGGCGCGGCTTGCGTCGCACCGAGTCGGGCGGAGAGGCCCTGCGCAATGAGTGATCTGGCTATCACCGGCTTGCTGGTGCTCTCGCTGTTCTTAATCCTGGGCAGCGGGGTATGGATCGGCCTGACACTCTCAGGCGTGGCCTGGATCGGCATGGAGTTGTTCTCCACCCGTCCGGCCGGTGATGCGATGGCAGTGACCATCTGGGGCTCATCCTCAAGCTGGACGCTGACCGCCTTGCCCCTGTTCATCTGGATGGGCGAAATTCTGTTTCGAACCCGCTTGAGCAGCGATATGTTCAAGGGTCTGGCCCCTTGGATGCATGCGCTGCCCGGTCGGCTGCTGCATACGAATGTGGTGGGTTCGACCATCTTTGCCGCCGTCTCGGGATCGAGTGCGGCCACCTGCGCCACCATCGGGAAGATGACCTTGCCCGAGTTGGCCCGTCGCGGCTACCCGGAGCACCTGGTGGTGGGCTCCCTGGCCGGCGCGAGCACCCTGGGCCTGCTCATCCCGCCGTCCATCATCATGATCGTCTACGGCGTCACGGCCGAAGTGTCGATTGCCCGCCTGTTCATTGCGGGCGTGCTGCCGGGGCTGATGCTGGCCTTCCTGTTCTCGAGCTACATCATCGGCTGGTCGCTGCTCAATCCGGGAGCCATCCCGCGCGATGATGCGCGGCCGAGCCTGCTGGAAAAGCTCGTGGCCTCCAGGCACCTCATCCCTGTGGTGTTGCTCATCATCGCGGTGCTCGGATCGATCTATAGCGGCCTTGCCACTGCCACCGAGGCTGCCGCGGTGGGCGTTGTAGGTTCGCTCGCTCTTTCGGCGCTGCAAGGCTCGCTCAACTGGCAAAGCTTTCGCGACTCACTGATGGGGGCCACCCGGCTGTACTGCATGATCGCGCTCATCCTGGCCGGTGCAGCCTTTCTGACCCTGTCGATGGGCTACATCGGGCTGCCGCGTCATCTGGCCGAATGGATAGGCTCGCTGGGCTTGAGCCCGGGTCAGCTGATTTTGGTGCTCGCCATCTTCTACATCATCCTCGGCTGCTTCCTGGACGGCATTTCCATGGTGGTGCTGACCATGGGTGTGCTGCTGCCCACGATACAGGCCGCTGGCATCGACCTGATCTGGTTTGGCATCTTCCTTGTGCTGGTGGTGGAAATGGCGCAAATCACCCCGCCGGTGGGCTTTAACCTCTTCGTGCTACAGGGAATGACCGGCCGTCAGTTGCCCTGGATTGCCAAGGTCACGCTGCCGATGTTCTTGATGATGGTCGTCGGCGTTGCACTGATTTATGCGTTTCCGCAAATTGTGACCTGGCTGCCCAAGCAGATGATGTAGGGCCACCTGGCGCAGCCTATCCGGCCTGCGTCGTCAGCGCAACCAATGACGGCCCCAACGCAAGGCCGCGAAGGGTCGGGGATTTATGGGTGGCGCCTGGCCCAAGACGAGCGCCGCCATCACTTCCCCGCTGCCCGGTCCAGTTGAAAAACCGATGTGCTGATGACCCAGGGCCAACCACAGTCCGGGCTGACCAGGCGCTGCATCAAGGATAGGGCGGCTGTCGGGCAAGGTGGGCCGACTGCCCAGCCACATCGGCGCCTGAAGTCGATCGCCCAAAGGAAGAACCTGCCGCGCTGCCGCCTCGGCGGCTTGCATCATCTCCTCTCGTGGCGGGGCGGTGGCCTCTGCCAACTCCACGCCGGTGCTCAGCCGCATACCGGGCGTCATGGGGGAGAGCACATACGCACCGGCGGTGTCGTAGATGGGCCGCTGCAAACCGCGGCCCTGCCAAGCGTAATGCAGGTGATACCCCCGCTCGTGAAGCATGGGCAGCCTCCAACCCCACTGCGCTTGCAAGAAATCCCGCGAGTCCGGCCCCAAGGCCAGTATCACCTGATCCACCTCAAGACGCTGCCCGGCCGAAGTCTGCACCTGCCAGCCCTGACCAAGCCGCTGCAAGTGGCGCACCTCCTCGCGAACGAACTGAAGGCCCTGACCGACCAGATGCGCAGCCAAGTCGCGCACCACGGCCCCCGGCTCGTCGACCGAGGCCGCCCCTTGCACCCACAAGGCATGCGTAAACCCGCGCTGCAAATCAGGCTCGAGCTCGCGCAGCGCCTGGGCGTCCAGCGGCTGACAGGACAGCTCAAAACGCCGGTACCACTCGCGCGCCCAGGCTGCCGCCTGCCACGCAGCCGGTGATCGATAGAGAAAAAGCCAGCCTGCATCGCGCCAGCGGTGCGCAATACCCGCCTCCTTCATCCACTGCGTATGCAGCGGGCGGGACAAGCCGATGAGCTGGTGCAATGCCTGCGCAGTAGGCTCCAGCACCGAAGGACGGGCTTGCCCCAAGAAGCCGAGCAGCGCCGGCAAACGCCGGCGCAAGCCCTCCGATCGCAACCGAAAACCGGGGCTGCGACCGCGTAATAAATCGGGCAGTTGAGACCAAAGACCCGGGTGGTTCAGCGGCAGCAGTGAGGTGGGCGAAAGCACCCCCGCGTTGCCATGGCTGGTTTTCGCACCCGGCTCACCCCGGTCGAGCAAGACAACCTCCTGACCCCGACGCTGCAAGGCCCAGGCGCAGGAAACTCCCACCATGCCCGCCCCGACGACGGCTACCCGCATAACACGCTGGCCAGACCCCGGCCGCCGCTTTGTGTTTCAAACATGTCATCATCATAGTCAGCATGCAAAGCACCATGGCCCCATCCCCTCATCCGCTGGTCGGCGTCATCTTGCTCGACACCCGCTTCCCACGCTTGCCCGGCGATATCGGGCAGGCGCTCACCTACGCCCGAGCCGGGCTGGCCGTGCGTTTTGAGCGCGTGCCCCAAGCCAGCGCGCAGCGTGTCGTTCGCCAGGCTGACCCAAGCCTTCTACAACCTTTTGTCAATGCGGCCCAAAGCCTAGAACAAGCCGGCGCGGTGCTGATCACCACCAGTTGCGGTTTTCTGGCACGCTACCAGGCGGTCTTGCAGGCAGCGGTATCGGTTCCGGTCTTAAGCTCGAGCCTGCTGTGGTGCCGGCAGCTGCCGGCCAGCGGTATCGTGACTTTCGATGCCAGCAGTTTGACCACCGATGTGCTCGACGGGGCCGATGTGCCGCTGGACACCCCGATCAGCGGACTTGAACCCGGTTGTGAAATGCACCGAGTGATTCTGGAGGACCACACGGAGATGGATCGTGAGCAAGCGCAGCGCGATGTCGTGAACGCTTCGTTGAAACTGCTTGAGCAACACCCGCAGGTTCAGGAAATCGTGCTGGAGTGCGCGAACATGCCACCCTACCGCGAAGCCGTTGCGCAGGCCACCGGCCGCAGGGTTCACGACTTGGAAACGCTGCTGATCAAACAAGTGCGGACGATGAGGCTCTGAGCTTGGGGTCCAACAGTCGATGACCGCGGGGGCCTGGCTCCCACGCAACCTCGACCGAGGCACATTGAGGCGCTGCCCTCGGCGCAATGGAGCATCGAACGATGTCCGCCCCCTAGAATCACCAGACCATGCAATCGGCCCTCGCTATCTGTCTCGGTGCCAGCCTGGGTGCGTTGGCGCGCTGGCAACTGGGCCTGTGGCTGTCAAGCCCGGGGGCGATATTGCCCTGGGGGACACTTGCAGCCAATCTGCTGGGCGGCTATCTGGTCGGGCTGGCATTGGGTGTGCTTCAGACTTTGCCTGATCTCGATCCG
>VGHR01000023.1 GCA_016868205.1 Betaproteobacteria bacterium | reverse complement strand
CGCGCCAGCAATCAGGCGCAAGTCCTCTGAAAAATGCGGGTGATCTATCGGGTGCACCCGCGCGGCCACCCGGGCGCCCGGCTCAGCCTGCAGCACCAGCTCGGCCACCAGGGCGGCATGATCGGCTTCGTCACCCACCGGCGCGCCGTCCTCGCAGTCGAGCGTGACATCAAACACGCAGGCGCCGAACTCACGCCGCATCTGCGCCTGCAACTGCAGGCTCTTGCGCATGCGGTCAGGAACCCCGCTGTAGTGGTCACAGACCGGCAGCGCGCCAGCGGCGGCCTGCGCATCGAGCAGGATTTCGCGCGGATGCATCATGCCGACCGATTGGGGCGTCAGCGATTCAAACAGCCGGTTTCAAAGCAGGTGAGCCACGCCCGCCTGCTCGTCGGTCAGCTCCTTGAGCGTCTTGTCGATGCAGGTCTGGCTGAAGGCATCGATCGGCAGGCCTTCAATGACCGAATACTCGCCGTTTGCGCAGGTGACCGGGAAGCCAAACATCACCTCCTTGGGAATGCCGTACCAGCCCTGGCTGGGTACGCCCATGGTGACCCAGCCACCGTTCGTACCGAGGGCCCAATCGCGCATGTGGTCAATGGCCGCATTGGCTGCCGAGGCAGCTGAAGAAAGGCCGCGCGCCTCGATGATGGCCGCACCGCGCTTGCCCACCGTGGGAAGGAACACGGTCTCGTTCCAGACCTGGTCATTGATCATGTCTTTGACCGACTGACCGCCGATGGTCGCAAAGCGGTAGTCAGCGTACATGGTGGGGGAGTGATTGCCCCAGACGCACAGCTTTTGAATGTCGGCCACGGCCTTGCCGGTTTTGGCAGCCACCTGACTGAGGGCGCGGTTGTGGTCCAGGCGCAGCATGGCGGTGAAGTTTTTGGCCGGCAGATCGGGGGCGGACTTCATGGCGATGTAAGCGTTGGTGTTGGCCGGATTACCCACCACCAGCACCTTGACATGGCGCGAGGCCGAAGCATTCAGGGCCTTACCCTGGGCAGTAAAAATCTGCGCATTGGCCGCCAGCAGATCAGCGCGTTCCATACCGGTGCCGCGCGGACGCGCGCCAACCAGCAAGGCGTAGTCGGTGTCCTTGAAGGCCTGCGTGGCCTCGCCGTAGGCGTGCATGCCCGCCAGCAGGGGGAAGGCGCAGTCCTCGAGCTCCATCATCACGCCCTTGAGCGCCTTTTGAGCCTTCTCGTCCGGGATCTCCAGCAGTTGCAAAATGACTGACTGGTCCTTGCCGAGCATTTCGCCCGAGGCAATGCGAAACAGCAAGGCATAGCCGATCTGACCAGCAGCACCGGTGACGGCAACACGGACGGGTTTCTTCATGGGAGGCTCCAAAGCGAAGACGGTATCATTGAAAAAGAGGCCTGGCGCGGGGCCAGCGCGGCGCCGCGCATTCTATGCGGGAAAACCCAAGGGGGTCAATTTGTCTTATGTCTTATATAAGAGATATGATTTAATCCAGCCCGGCCACCACCAGCCGTATGACCATGCCTGAATCCAACCCGACCGCCGACCTGAGCCTGCCGACCGACGAAGCCTCGGTGACCCCGGCCTTCAGTCCGCTCTACCAGCAGATCAAGTCGCTAATTCTGCAGAGCCTGCAGGCGGGCCAGTGGAAGCCCGGCGACCTGATCCCCAGCGAGATCGAACTCGCCGGCCGTTACCGGGTAAGCCAGGGCACCGTGCGCAAGGCCATTGACGAGCTGGCCTCGGAAAATCTGGTGGTGCGGCGGCAGGGCAAAGGCACCTTTGTGGCCACCCATGCTGAGCAGCAGGTGCAATACCGTTTTCTGCGGCTGATGCCCGACCGTGGAAGCGCGGCCAGCGAGGGCCCGGCCCAGCGCAGCATCATCGACTGCAAGCGACAGCGCGCACCCGCCGATGTTGCGCGCACCTTGGCGCTGCGCACGGGCGACCCCGTGCTGCAGGTGCGGCGGGTGCTGGCCTTCCGCGGCGTGCCCACCATCCTGGAAGAGCTCTGGCTGCCGGGTTCGGCCTTCAAGGGGCTTACCGCCGAGCGTCTGGCCACCCATGAAGGCGCGATGTACGCGCTGTTCGAAACCGAGTTTGGGGTGCGCATGGTGCGGGCCGACGAGAAGCTGCGCGCCGTGGCCGCCGACACCGCAGCGGCCGAGAAGCTCCAAGTGCCGGCGGGTACGCCGCTGCTGAGCGTCGAGCGGGTGGCCCACACCTACCAGGACATCCCGATGGAACTCAGGCGCGGCTTCTACCGCACCGACAGCCACCACTACCGCAACAGCCTGGGCTAAGCCGCGCCGTCCATGCCCCGTAAATCTCCCGCCAAGGACTCCGGCTTCAAAGGCAACAAGTCCTACCTGCCCAGCAAACCCTGCCAGTCCTGCGGCCGGCCCATGACTTGGCGCAAACGCTGGGCTGAAAACTGGGACGCTGTGCGCTATTGCAGCCAAGCCTGCCGCAGCGCCGGCGCGGCCAGGCCATGAAGGTGCGGCACCTCATCCTGCTGCTGGGCGATCAGCTCGATGCCCGATCAGCCGCGCTCGAGCAGGCCGACCCGCTACGCGATGTGGTGGTGATGATCGAGGCCCTCGAAGAGTCGACCCATGTGCGTTCACACCGGGCGCGCATCGCACTTTTTTTGTCAGCCATGCGGCACTTCGCGGCGGAACTCGGCGAGCGCGGCTTCAAGGTGCATTACCGCAGCCTCCAGACGCACAACGATGCCAGCCTGGGCCAGGGCTTGCAGGCCGCGCTGGCAGACCTCAGGCCACAAGGCGTGGTCGCGGTAGAGCCCGGCGACCTCAGGGTGCGCCAACAAATCGAGGCTGCCATGCCCCCGAACCTGCAGCTGCAGTGGTGCGAAGACACGCACTTCCTGTGCAGCACCCGGGCCTTTGCAGCGTGGGCCGGTCGATCCAAACAACTGCGCATGGAGTTTTTCTATCGGCAGATGCGCAAACAATGGCAGGTGCTGATGGACGGGGACGACCCGGTCGGTGGCCAATGGAATTTTGATGCGGAGAACCGAAGCGGCTTTGGCAAGGCCGGGCCTGGACAGATCCCGGCAGCGCCGGTGTTCGAGCCCGATGCCCTCACCCGGGATGTTCTGGCCCTGGTGGAACAGCGCTTTGCCGACCATCCTGGCAGCCTGGCCCATTTCAACTGGCCGGTCACTCGCGCGCAGGCCCTCAGTGCCCTTGAGGACTTCATCGCACACAGGCTGCCCAGCTTCGGCAAACACCAGGATGCGATGTGGACTGGCATGCCGTTCGGCTGGCACTCATTGATTTCAAGCGCGCTAAACCTCAAGCTTCTGAGGCCGCTCGAGGTGGTGCAGGCGGCCGAGCGCGCCTGGCGCGAGCGCGCGCTCGACCTGGCCAGCGTGGAGGGGTTCATCCGCCAGGTCTTGGGCTGGCGCGAATTCATGCGCGGCATCTACCACCTGGACATGCCTGATCTCAAGCAGGCCAACCATTTTCAGCATCGCAGGCCGCTGCCTGCCTGGTACTGGACCGGCCAGACCCGCATGAACTGCATGGCCCAAAGCATCGGGCAGACCCTGGATTACGGCTACGCCCACCACATCCAGCGCCTGATGATCACCGGCATGTTCGGCGTACTGGCGCAAATCGAGCCCTCCGAGCTGTGCGATTGGTATCTGTCCATGTATGTGGACGCCGTCGAGTGGGTGGAACTGCCCAACACCGCCGGCATGGCCCTGTTTGCCGCCGGCCCCCGCTTTACCAGCAAGCCCTATGTGGCCAGCGGGGCGTATGTCAAGCGCATGAGCAATTACTGCAGCGGATGCGCGTACGAACCGCAGCACCGCACCGGCGAGAAGGCCTGCCCCCTGACCACCCTGTACTGGTACTTTCTGAAGACGCATGAGGCGCAATTGGCCTCAAATCCGCGCACGGCGCTCATGGTCAAGAATCTGCAGCGCATCGAACCTCGGGAAAGCACCGAGATCGAGGCCAAAGCGCGTGAGCTGTTGAGCCATTTAGACGATCTGTAACCATGGCGTCAGCTTGTCCCGCCCTACTTGACACTGCCGCAGCCAGGCGCTGGGGCCCGGCTGTCTTGCTCGGAACGACTCCCCGGTCATGAAACGCCCTGAACCGTCTTGCTGCATTGCAATAGAATTTCGGGCACCCGACCCTGAAATCATCAGTACACATACCAACCAGAAAGTTCACGCATGTCCGAATCCGTGACCAGCGCTCGCAAAAGACCCGAATTCCGCAACATCAATGCCCTGAGCGACCTGCCGAGCTACCGCCTGCCGGCGGCCGGCTGGGTCTCCATCCTGCACCGCGTCAGTGGCGTGATGATGTTTCTGCTCATGCCTTTCATCATCTGGATGTTCGACACCTCCATCTCCTCGGAACTGTCTTTCGAGCGCTTCACCGGCGCTTTCTCGGTGGGCATGCTCGGTCTGCCCGGTGTCATCTGGAAGTTGGTGGCCCTGGCCCTGATCTGGGCCTATCTGCACCACTTCCTGGCGGGGCTACGCCACCTGCGCATGGACATCAACCACGGCTCGGTCGACAAACAGTCGGGGGCCAACTCGGCGCGCATCGTCCTCGTTCTGAGCCTGGCCCTGACCGTGGTGCTCGGTGCCAAGCTGTTCGGTTTTTATTGATTTGTTCGAGGAGCAAGAAGAATATGGCAGTTAACTACGGCTCCAAGCGCATCGTGGTTGGTGCGCACTACGGCACGCGCGACTGGCTGGCCCAGCGCGTGACCGCCGTGCTCATGGCTTTGTTTACGGTCATCGTGCTGGCGCAGGTGCTGATCACCTCCGGCCCGATCAGCTACGACACCTGGTCGGGCATCTTTGCGCCGCAGGCGATGAAGACCCTCACCTTTGCGGTCATCATTGCCCTGCTCTACCACGTCTGGGTGGGTATGCGCGATGTCTTCATGGACTACATCAAGCCGGTGGGCCTGCGACTGGCCCTGCAAGTATTTACCATCGTCTGGCTCGTGGCCAATGCGGGCTGGGCTATTCAAGTGCTCTGGAGATTCTGAACCCATGACCGCAAGCTCCAAACTTCCCAAACGCCGCTTCGATGTGGTGATCGTCGGTGCCGGCGGCTCCGGCATGCGCGCCTCGCTGCAACTGGCCCGGGCGGGCCTGAATGTGGCGGTGCTCTCCAAGGTCTTTCCCACCCGTTCGCACACAGTGGCAGCCCAGGGCGGGATCGGCGCCTCGCTGGGCAATATGAGTGAGGACAACTGGCACTACCACTTCTACGACACCGTCAAGGGCTCGGACTGGCTGGGCGACCAGGACGCGATCGAATTCATGTGCCGCGAAGCACCCAAGGTCGTGTACGACCTCGAGCACATGGGCATGCCCTTTGACCGCAACCCCGACGGCACCATCTATCAGCGGCCCTTCGGCGGCCACACCGCCAATTACGGCGAGAAGCCGGTGCAGCGCGCCTGCGCCGCCGCCGACCGCACAGGCCATGCGATGCTGCACACGCTGTATCAGCAAAATGTGCGGGAAAAGACCAATTTCTTCGTCGAATGGATGGCGCTGGACCTCATCCGCGACGCTGAGGGCGATGTGGTGGGTGTGACCGCCCTGGAGATGGAAACCGGTGAGGTCTACATCCTCGAAGCCAAAACCACGCTGCTGGCCACCGGCGGGGCCGGACGCATCTTTGCCGCGTCGACCAATGCCTTCATCAACACGGGGGACGGACTGGGCATGGCCGCACGCGCCGGCATCCCGCTGGAAGACATGGAGTTCTGGCAGTTCCACCCCACCGGCGTGGCGGGCGCGGGCGTGCTGCTGACCGAAGGCTGCCGCGGCGAAGGGGCGATCTTGCTCAACAGCAACGGCGAGCGCTTCATGGAGCGCTATGCACCCACCCTCAAGGACCTGGCGCCGCGCGACTTCGTTTCGCGCTGCATGGACCAGGAAATCAAGGAAGGTCGCGGCTGCGGCCCCAACAAGGACTATGTGCTGCTCAAGCTCGACCACCTGGGCGCCGAGACCATCCACAAGCGCCTGCCCTCGGTCTACGAAATTGGCGTGAATTTCGCCAATGTCGACATCACCCGCGAGCCCATCCCGGTGGTACCCACCATCCACTACCAGATGGGCGGTATTCCCACCAATATCCACGGGCAAGTGGTTGCACCGGACGGACGCGGCAACCAGAAAATTGTGGGCGGCCTCTACGCGGTAGGCGAATGCGCCTGCGTTTCGGTGCACGGCGCCAACCGACTGGGGACCAACTCGCTCCTCGATCTGCTCGTTTTTGGGCGCGCTGCGGGCAATCACATCGTGGCCCATGTCAACCCCAAGGCCGAGCACAAGAGCCTGCCGGCCAACAGTGCCGACCTCTCGCTCTCCCGCCTGAACCGGCTCGACACGACCGCCGATGGCGAATACGCCCAAACCGTGGCCAACGACATCCGCAGCGCCATGCAGCAGCACGCCGGCGTGTTCCGTACCCAATCCAGCATGGATGAGGGCGTGCGCAAGATCAACGCCATCCGCGAGCGCGTGTCCCAGATTGGCCTGAAGGACAAGTCCAAGGTGTTCAACACGGCGCGCATCGAAGCGCTCGAAGTCGAAAACCTGATCGAGTCGGCCCAGGCGACCATGACCTCGGCCGCCGCACGCAGAGAATGCCGCGGCGCGCACACCGTCAACGACTACGAGCGCCCAGCCGACGATCCGCAATTCCCGCTCGGCCGTAACGACGCCGAATGGATGAAGCACACCCTGTGGTTCAGTCAGGGCAATCGGCTCGAGTACAAGCCGGTCAATCTCAAGCCCCTGACGGTCGAATCGGTGCCCCCCAAGGTCCGAACATTCTGAACCCCAACGCACGCATTCGGAGCAAGCCATGACAAAACGCATCTTCAAGATCTACCGCTACGACCCCGACAAAGACGCCAAGCCGTACATGCAGACGGTCGAGATCGAACTCAGCGGCACCGAGCGGATGCTGCTCGATGCCCTGATGAAGCTCAAGGAGCAAGACCCCTCCATCTCGTTCCGTCGCTCCTGCCGCGAGGGCGTGTGCGGATCGGACGCCATGAACATCAACGGCAAGAACGGCCTGGCCTGCCTGACCAATATGAGCACGCTCAAGGGCGAGATCGTGCTCAAGCCGCTGCCGGGTCTGCCGGTGATCCGCGACCTGATCGTGGACATGACGCAGTTTTTCAAGCAGTACCACTCGATCAAACCTTACTTGGTCAATGAGACAGTGCCGCCCGAAAAAGAGCGTCTGCAAAGCCCGGAAGAACGCGACGAACTCAATGGCCTGTACGAGTGCATTCTGTGTGCCAGCTGCTCAACGAGCTGCCCGAGCTTTTGGTGGAACCCCGATAAATTCGTGGGTCCGGCCGGTCTGCTACAGGCCTACCGCTTCATCGCTGACAGCCGCGACCAGGCCACCGCCGCGCGCCTGGACAACCTTGAGGACCCTTACCGCCTGTTCCGGTGCCACACCATCATGAACTGCGTGGATGTTTGTCCCAAGGGCCTCAACCCCACCAAGGCTATCGGCAAGATCAAGGAAATGATGGTCCTGCGCTCGGTGTGAGCCCCTTCAGATGGCCGCGATGAATACCGACCTGTCTGCGCAAGCGCTGCTCGACGAACGCAGCCTGTCGCGCCTGAAATGGCGGTGCCGACGCGGCCTGCTCGAGAACGATTTGTTCATCGAAAGGTTTTTCAGGCAATTTGAAGGCCGTATCACTGTAGGACAGGCGCAAGGTCTTGAGGACTTGATGGCGCTGGCAGACAACGACCTGCTCGACCTGCTGCTCAAGCGCAAGCAAGCCGACGAGCTTGAGACAGACTCGGCCCTGTCGGTGCAGGCACTTGAAGTCCTTCAAACCATGCACCACCCCCACGCGCCGGCGCCAATTGCCCCATAACGAAGCGACACACACCCAGAAAGAGGACACTCATGAAACTCGCCGATAACAAAGCCACGCTGTCTTTCAGTAACGGCAGCCCGAGCATCGAAATGCCCGTCTACAAGGGCAGCATCGGTCCCGATGTGATTGACATCCGCAAGCTCTACGCGCAGACCGGCATGTTCACCTACGACCCGGGCTTTCTCTCCACCGCGTCCTGCCAATCGGCCATCACCTACATCGACGGCGACAAGGGCGAGCTGCTCTACCGCGGCTACCCCATCGAGCAGCTGGCCACAAATTGCGATTTTCTTGAGACCTGCCACCTGCTGCTCTACGGTGAGCTGCCCAACGCTGGTGAAAAGGCCGCCTTTACCAAGCTGGTGACCAATCACACCATGGTCAACGAGCAAATGCACTTCTTCATGCGCGGATTCCGCCGGGACGCGCATCCCATGGCCGTGCTGACCGGATTGGTGGGCGCCATGTCGGCCTTCTATCACGACAGCACCGACATCAATAATCCCAAACACCGCGAAATCGCGGCTATTCGCCTGATCGCCAAGCTGCCTACTCTGGTGGCCATGGCGTACAAATACGGCGTGGGACAGCCCTACATGTACCCACGCAACGACCTCTCGTATGCTGGCAACTTCTTGCGCATGATGTTCGGCGTACCCTGCGAGGACTATGTGGTCAATCCGGTGCTCGAGCGCGCCATGGACCGCATCTTTATCCTGCACGCCGATCACGAACAAAACGCATCGACTTCAACCGTCCGGCTGTGCGGCTCTTCGGGCACCAACCCCTTTGCCGCGATTGCCGCGGGCGTGGCCTGCCTCTGGGGTCCGGCTCACGGCGGGGCCAACGAAGCCTGCCTGAACATGCTCGAGGACATCCAGAAGATGGGCGGGGTGGCCAAGGTGGGCGAGTTCATAGCCCAGGTCAAGGACAAAAACTCCAATGTTAAATTGATGGGCTTTGGTCACCGGGTCTACAAGAACTATGACCCCCGTGCCAAGCTGATGCAGGAAACCTGCAATGAGGTACTGACTGAACTCGGACTGGAAAACGACCCTCTTTTCAAGCTGGCCAAACAACTGGAGAAGATTGCGCTGGAAGACGACTACTTCGTGCAACGCAAGCTATACCCCAATGTTGATTTCTACTCGGGCATCGTGCAGCGCGCCATCGGCATTCCGGTCAATCTGTTTACTGGTATCTTTGCCCTGGCCCGCACCATCGGCTGGATCGCCCAACTCAATGAGATGATTGGCGATCCCGAGTACAAGATCGGCCGCCCGCGCCAGCTCTTCACCGGCTCAGCCACGAGACAAGTCAAACCGATCGCACAGCGCTGAAGTCACCGCCGCGATCGCAAAAGCCCGCCATCAGAGCGGGCTTTTTTTCAAGGTCAGGCGAGCTAAAGGGAGCCACTTGACCCGACCGGAGCACCCCGGTCCAGGGTCGGTGCAAAATGCCGTGTTGATTCATCCAAACCATCGCTCCTCAAGGAATCCAAGCATGGGACGCACTCTCTACGACAAGCTCTGGGACGATCATGTCGTCCACACCGAAGAAGACGGCACCACGGTGCTTTACATCGACCGCCATCTCACCCACGAAGTGACCAGCCCCCAAGCCTACGAGGGTTTGCGCGAGGCCGGCCGAAAGGTCTGGCGCGTCAGCTCAGTGGTGGCTACCGCCGATCACAACACCCCGACCGATGGCTGGGAACACGGATACGACGGCATTTCCGATCCGATCAGCAAAGAGCAAATCGTCACCCTCGACAAGAACATCGCCGAGTTCGGCGCAGCCGCCTACTTTCCCTTTCTCTCCAAGCGCCAGGGCATCGTGCATGTGATCGGGCCGGAAAACGGCGCCACCCTGCCGGGCATGACCGTGGTCTGCGGCGATTCGCACACCGCCACCCACGGCGCCTTTGGTGCCCTGGCCCATGGTATCGGCACCAGCGAGGTCGAGCATGTATTGGCGACCCAGACTCTGCTGGCCAAGAAGGCCAAAAACATGCTGATCAAAGTCGAAGGTCGACTGGCCCCAGGCCTGACTGGCAAGGACATCGTGCTGGCCATCATCGGCAAGATAGGTACGGCTGGGGGTACCGGCTACACCATCGAATTTGCCGGTTCGGCAATGCGTGACCTGAGCATGGAAGGCCGGATGACCGTGTGCAATATGGCCATCGAGGCCGGCGCCCGCGCGGGGCTGGTGGCGGTCGACACCAAAACCCTGGATTACATCAAGGGCCGGCCTATGGCCCCGGGCACCGACGCCAAGACCGGCCAGTTCGTCGGCGGCCCGGAATGGGACCTGGCGGTGCAGTATTGGACGACGCTGCACTCCGATGCGGATGCCAGGTTCGATGCGGTGGTCGAGATCGACGCCAGCCAGATCCGCCCCCAGGTGACCTGGGGCACCTCGCCGGAGATGGTGCTGTCCATCGACGACCGGGTGCCCGATCCCGACAAGGAAAAAGACCCCGTCAAACGCGACGCAATGGAACGCGCCTTGCAGTACATGGGGCTGCAACCGGGCAAGCCGATCAATGACATCCTCGTGGACAAGGTCTTCATTGGCTCGTGCACCAACAGCCGCATTGAGGACATGCGCGAGGCGGCCGCGCTCATCAAGAAGATCGGCCGACGCGTGGCCCCCAATGTCAAGCTGGCGCTGGCCGTGCCCGGATCGGGCCTGGTCAAGGCGCAGGCCGAGCAGGAAGGTTTGGACAAAATCTTCATCGCGGCCGGCTTTCAGTGGCGCCAGCCCGGCTGCTCGATGTGCCTGGGCATGAACGCTGACCGGCTCGAGCCGGGGGAGCGTTGCGCCTCCACCAGCAACCGCAACTTCGAAGGTCGGCAAGGCGCCGGGGGCCGCACTCACCTGGTCAGCCCGGCCATGGCTGCTGCCGCAGCCTTGCACGGCCACTTCGTCGACATACGCCGCTTTGCCTGAAGACCCGAGGACCTCGAACCATGCAGAAATTCAGCACCCACACTGGACTGGTTGCACCGATTGACAGGGCCAATGTCGATACCGATGCCATCATGCCCAAGCAATTCCTCAAGTCCATACGCCGCACCGGCTTCGGGCCTCACTTGTTTGACGAGTGGCGTTACAAGGATCCGGGCTACTACGGCAAGCCCGAGAGCCAGCGCCAGCTCAACCCGGACTTCGTGCTCAATCAGGCGCGCTACCAGGGGGCCAGCATCCTGTTGGCACGCAAGAACTTCGGCTGCGGCTCCTCGCGCGAGCACGCGCCCTGGGCCATCGGCCAGTGCGGTTTTCGCGCCATCCTGGCGCCCAGCTATGCCGATATCTTCTTCAACAACTGCTTCAAGACCGGGCTGCTGCCCATCGTGCTCGAGGAGGCCAAGATCGACCAGTTGTTCAACGAAGTGGCTGCCTTCCCAGGCTACACGCTGACGGTAGACCTTGAGCGCCAACGCATCGTCAAGGCCCAGGGCGAAGAGATCGCCTTCGAAGTCAACGCCTTCCGCAAATACTGCCTGCTCAACGGCCTGGACGACATCGGCCTGACCTTGCGCCACAAGGACAAAATCGCCGCCTTCGAGGCCCAGCGCCTGGCCGCCAAGCCCTGGCTGGCCCGCAGCTTTGGCTGAAATCCCCAAGCCCCTGGATCGTCAAGAAAGACCCTCATGAAAATTGCAGTTCTCCCCGGTGATGGCATAGGCACTGAAATCGTCGCCGAAGCGGTTAAGGTGCTCAGGGCGCTGGGCCTGAAGTTCGAGATGGAAGAAGCCCTGGTCGGTGGCACCGCCTATGATGCCCACGGTCATCCCCTGCCGCAGAGCACACTCAAGCTGGCCCAGCAGGCCGACGCCATTTTGTTTGGCGCGGTCGGCGACTGGAAGTACGACCAGCTCGACCGGCCGCTGCGGCCCGAGCAAGCCATCCTGGGCCTGCGCAAAAACCTGGGCCTGTTTGCCAACTTCCGTCCGGCCATCTGCTACGAGCAACTGGTCGGCGCCTCCAGTCTCAAGCCCGAGCTGGTCTCGGGCCTGGACATCCTCATCATCCGCGAGCTCACTGGCGACATTTACTTTGGTCAGCCGCGCGGACGGCGCAGCGCGCCGGATGGCGCCTTTGCAGGGGCCGAAGAAGCCTTTGACACCATGCGCTACACCCGGCCAGAAATCGAGCGTATCGCCCATGTGGCCTTTCAGGCGGCGCGCAAGCGCACCAAGAAGGTCACCAGCGTCGACAAGGCCAATGTCCTCGAGACCTTTCAGCTGTGGAAGGATGTGGTCACCGAGGTACACGCGCAATACCCAGATGTCGAATTGCAGCACATGTATGTGGACAACGCCGCCATGCAGCTGGTCAAGGCGCCCAAGAGCTTTGATGTCATCGTCACCGGCAATATGTTTGGCGACATCCTCTCCGACGAAGCCTCTATGCTGACCGGCTCCATCGGCATGCTGCCCTCGGCCAGCCTCAACAGTGACAACCGCGGCCTGTACGAGCCCAGCCACGGCAGCGCGCCCGACATCGCCGGCAAAGGCGTGGCCAACCCGCTGGCCACCATCCTCAGCGCCGCCATGATGCTGCGCTTCTCACTTAACCAGGCGGAGGCGGCCGACCGTATTGAGGCGGCGGTCAAGAAAGTGCTCGCCCAGGGCCTGCGCACCCCCGACATCTACGGTGAGGGCACCACTCGGGTGGGTACGCGCGAGATGGGCGAGGCGGTGGTCAGGGCGCTGGAGTGAGATGAGAGCTCCCGATCGCCAGCACCGGGCGAGCCGCTGGAGCCGAAAAATCTGTCCGCTACAATCACCAACGATGAACGCCGCCCGACCCCCCATGCTGAACCTCGCCGTTGTCGACCTGGCAACGGCTGGCGTGCGCGCATTCACCACCAAAACCACGACCACCAAGGGCTGATCCAGCCTGGTTCGTCGTGCGCCCTCCCCGGCCAGACGAGCCGGGCAAACAGTCAGCTGCGGCACTGTTTTTTTTGAAAGGGGCTTGAAATGAGCAAGTTAGTAGGTTTAGTCGGCTGGCGCGGCATGGTCGGCTCGGTCCTGATGGACCGTATGCAGGCCGAGCGCGACTTCGACCTGATCGAGCCGCTTTTTTTCTCCACCTCCAATGCCGGCGGTCGGGCCCCGGCCATGGCCAGGAATGAGACCCGGCTCAAGGATGCCCACGACATCGAGGCGCTCAAGCGCTGCGAGGTCATCATCACCTGCCAGGGCGGCGATTACACCACCGCAGTCTTCCCCAAGCTGCGGGCCGCCGGCTGGCAGGGCCACTGGATCGACGCGGCCTCGACGCTGCGCATGAAGGACGACGCCGTCATCATCCTCGACCCGGTCAATCTGCCCGTGATCCAAAAAGCGCTGAGCCAGGGAGGCCTGAACTGGATCGGCGGCAACTGCACCGTCAGCTGCATGCTGATGGGAGTAGGGGCGCTCTACAAGGCCGGCCTGGTGGAGTGGATGAGCACCCAGACCTACCAGGCGGCCTCCGGCAGCGGCGCGCAGCACATGCGGGAACTCTTGAGTCAGTTTGGCGCGCTCAATAGCGAGGTCAAGGCCCTGCTGGATGATCCCAAGAGCGCCATTCTTGAAATCGACAGGCAGGTGATCGCCCGCCAGCGCAGCCTGAGCGCTCAGGAAACCGAACAGTTCGGCGTGCCGCTGGGCGGCTCCCTCATCCCCTGGATCGACAAAGACCTGGGCAATGGCGTCTCGCGCGAAGAATGGAAGGGCATGGCCGAGACCAACAAGATCCTCGGCCAGGGCGAGGGCTTTGGCAGCCCGGCGGTGCCGGTCGACGGTTTTTGTGTCCGGGTGGGCGCCATGCGCTGCCACAGCCAGGCACTGACCTTCAAGCTCAAGAAAAATGTACCCCTGGCCGATATCGAGGCCCTGATTGCGGCCGACAACGCTTGGGTCAAGGTGGTACCCAACACCCGCGAGGCCACCCTGCAGCATCTCACCCCTGTGGCCGTAACCGGCACCATGATCATCCCGGTGGGGCGCCTGCGCAAGATGGCCATGGGACCGGAGTACCTGGGCGCCTTCACCATCGGCGACCAGTTGCTCTGGGGTGCGGCCGAGCCGCTGCGGCGCATGCTGCGGATTTTGCTGGAGCGCTGATCCGCGCGCCGGGAAGTCAGACTCGCAGGCCCTAAACTGCGAGGCGACCATGAAGACTCGCTCGCAACGCCTGCTGTGCCGACTGCCCGCCGCGGTTTTGACCGCTGCATGGGTATGCGTCCCGATCCCATCGACGGCACAGGAGCTGCCCAAGCAGGAGGCGCGCGCGCAGAGCTCTGCCGCCGTGCCTCCAAGCCCCGCGCCCAAGCCCGCAGCGCCGCAACCGCCGCCCCTGACGGTGGTAGCCGGTCAGACAGCGATCGATCTGGCTCTCGAGCGCGTTCCGGCCGGGATCAGCGTCGAGCAATTTCTGATGGCCATCTACCGGCTCAACCCTCAGGCTTTCAGCGATGGCCGGATCGACCGCCCCGTGGTCGGCGCCACCCTGCAGCTGCCCACTGCCGCACAAGCCCAGTCCATCGGTCCGCAACAAGCCCGCGTGCAATTGCAGGCCTTGCGTCAGGCCGCAGCCGTTGCGCCGGCTGCCCAGAGTGGTCCGAACGGACCCCCTGTTACTCGGAGCGGCTCCGCCGCTGCGGCAGCCTCCCCGACAGCGCCCGCCCAGGGCGTCCCTGCGGCAACCACCGAGCCCGGCGGGAGCCCGGCCGTTTCCGAAGCAAGCCCTGCTGCCAGCGCCGCGCAAGCGGTTGACCCGGCGCCCGCGCAGGTACCTGCAGAGGCAGCCGGTGCGACCGTAGTGGGTGCGCCACCGGCCAGACCCCCGCTCATCGATCCTCTGATGCTGATCGGCGTGGGCGCCGCCTTGCTGGCCCTGCTGTGGCTGCTTCTCAAACCGGCAGAGCCCCCAAGGCAGCGCACGGCCACGCCGAAGGCCCCCCCGAATACCCCAGAGCGGCCGGGCACAGCCGGCGTTTCCACGCAACCCGCGGCTCCTGCCCCAGGGCCGGCACTGGGCTTGAAGTCGCTCAGCGACTTTGGACCCCTGCCCTCGCTCGATCTGGACGACCCCCCCGCACCCAAAACAGCGGCGGCCCCTGTAGCAACTTCGGCCCTCGATCCAAGCCGCCCCCACCTGAACGCCGGGGACAAGCGCCGCGCATGAGAGTTGCCCTGGGACTGAGCTACGAGGGCGGCGCCTACGAGGGCTGGCAAAGCCAACCCTCCGGCCGGACCGTGCAAGACCAGCTCGAGCAGGCCCTGAGCCGCTTTTGCGACCAAACCATACGCACGATGTGTGCAGGCCGCACAGATGCTGGCGTACACGCGCTGATGCAGGTGGTGCACTTTGACACCGAAGCCGAGCGCCCCGAAAGCGCCTGGGTGCGCGGCCCCAACAGCCTGCTGCCACCGGGGATCGCCGTGCAATGGGCGCGCCATGTCAGCCCCCAGTTTCACTGCCGCACTCATGCGCTGGGCAGGCGCTACGCGTATGTGGTGTTGCAGTCGCCGGTTCGGCCCAGTCTGGAGGCCGGACGGGTGGGATGGGTTTTTCGCCCGCTGGACCAAGCGGCCATGGAGCGCGCCGCGCACGACCTGATCGGTGAGCACGACTTCAGCTCCTTCCGGGCCGCGCAGTGCCAATCGCACACGCCGGTCAAGACGCTGCGCCAGATCCGCATCAGCCGGCGCGGAGCCTATTGGCGCTTTGAATTCGAGGCCAATGCCTTTTTGCACCATATGGTGCGCAATCTGATGGGCTGCCTGGTCCAGGTGGGTCAAGGTCTGCGACCGGCCGATTCCATGCCGCAGGTGCTGGCGGCGCTCCACCGCGATGCCGCGGCACCGACCTTCTCGCCCGACGGTCTGTATTTCCTGGGTCCGGTTTATGACGCCGATTGGGGTCTGCCCGATCGAACGCCGGCCTATGATTGGCTGCCATGAGCCCAAACGCACGCACACGCATCAAGGTTTGCGGCCTGACCCGCGAGGTCGATATCGAGGCGGCTGTGGCTGCAGGTATCGATGCTTTAGGCTTTGTGCTCTACAGGCCCAGCGCTCGCTATGTCAGCGCCGAACGGGCCGCCGAGCTGGCCGCCGGCCTGCCCCCCTTCGTCACGCCGGTGCTGCTTTTTGTCAATGCCTCCCCTCAAGAGGTGACCCATGCAGCCGGACTGATGCCCCGCGCCCTGCTGCAGTTTCACGGGGACGAAACGCCAGCGCAATGCCGTTTGAGCGGCCGGCCTTTCATCCGCGCGGCTCGCTTGCCCGCCGCCGATACCCCCGGGCCAGCCGAGCCCGCCTTTGATCTCTTAAACTACGCGACAGAATTTGCGGCCGCCCAGGCCATCCTGCTCGACGCGCATGTCGAAGGGTATGGGGGCGGCGGAAAGACTTTCAATTGGTCACATCTTCCAACAAGCGTAAACGCTCACCTCGTCTTGTCTGGTGGGTTGACGCCTGCAAATGTGACCGATGGCATTGTGCAAGTGCGGCCTCGTTGCAAAACGCTGGCCGTTGATGTGAGTTCCGGCGTCGAGGTGTCCAAGGGCATCAAGAGCGCCGACAAGATCCACCAGTTTGTCGCTGCAGTGCGCGCTGCCGACGAACAACTTGCCCGCAACCATGAACGCTTACCACCAGCCTGACGCCAACGGCCACTTTGGCAACTACGGCGGCAGCTTTGTATCCGAGACGCTGACCCATGCGATCAACGAGCTCAAGGCCGCCTACGCCCGCTATCAGAATGACCCGGACTTCCTGGCCGAATTTCAAAGCGAACTGGCCCGCTTTGTCGGCCGGCCCTCGCCGATCTACCATGCCGCGCGGATGAGCCGCGAGATGGGCGGGGCGCAAATCTACCTCAAGCGCGAAGACCTCAACCACACCGGCGCCCACAAGATCAACAACACCATCGGCCAGGCCATGCTGGCCAGGCGCATGGGCAAACCCCGCGTGATTGCCGAGACCGGGGCTGGACAGCATGGTGTGGCCACCGCCACCATCTGCGCCCGCTACGGACTCGAATGCGTGGTCTATATGGGCAGCGAAGATGTCAAGCGCCAAAGCCCCAATGTCTACCGCATGAAGCTCCTGGGCGCCACGGTGGTGCCCGTCGAGTCGGGCAGCAAAACGCTCAAGGACGCCCTCAATGAGGCGCTGCGCGACTGGGTGGCCAATGTCGACAACACCTTCTACATCATCGGCACAGTGGCTGGCCCCCACCCTTACCCGATGATGGTGCGCGACTTTCAAAGCGTGATTGGCCAGGAATGCATCGAGCAGATGCCAGTACTCACCGGCGGCAAGCAACCCGACGCAGTGCTGGCCTGTGTGGGCGGCGGCAGCAACGCCATGGGTATCTTCTACCCCTATATCGGATACGCGGGTACGCAACTCATAGGCGTCGAAGCGGCCGGCGAAGGTATGGACAGCGGCAAGCATTCGGCCTCGCTGCAGCGCGGCGTGCCCGGCGTGCTGCATGGCAACCGCACCTATGTGCTGCAAAACGAGGACGGCCAGGTCACTGAAACCCACAGCATCAGCGCCGGCCTGGACTACCCCGGCGTCGGTCCGGAGCACGCTTACCTCAAGGATACAGGCCGGGCTCAGTATGTCGGCGTGACCGATCAGGAGGCGCTGCAGGCCTTTCACTACCTGTGCCGCACCGAGGGCATCATTGCAGCGCTTGAATCGAGCCACGCCATAGCCCACGCCATGAAGCTCGCACCCACCCTGCGTACCGACCAATCCATCCTGGTCAACCTCTCGGGTCGCGGCGACAAGGACATCGGCACCGTGGCCGACCTGTCAAATGCCGATTTTTATTGCCGCCCCTCCTGTCGCGGCCAGGGTGTCAAGGGCGGCACTCAGGTGATGGAGTTCAAGCGATGAGCCGAATCCAGGCAACGCTGGCCCGGCTCGGCCAGCAAGGCCGCAAGGCGCTGATCCCCTATGTCACAGCCGGCTACCCGCAGGTCGACATGACTCCCGAGCTGATGCACGCCATGGTGCAAGGTGGGGCCGACATCATCGAACTGGGCGTGCCGTTTTCCGACCCCTCGGCCGATGGGCCCGTGATTCAGCGCGCTGGGGAACAAGCCTTGGCCCTGGGTGTTGGTCTGACCCAGGTGATCGATATGGTGCGTGTTTTCCGCCAGCACGACAGCCAGACGCCGGTGGTACTGATGGGCTATGCCAATCCGGTCGAGGCCTACGACCACAAGCGCGGTCACGATGCTTTCGTCAACCATGCGGCGGCTGCAGGCGTCGACGGCGTGCTGATTGTGGACTACCCCCCCGAAGAATGCGCCGAATTTGCCGCCAAGCTGCGACAGCGTCAGATGGACCTGATTTTTCTGCTCGCGCCCACCTCCACCGAGGCGCGCATGGCGCAGGTGGCGCAGGTGGCCAGTGGCTATGTATATTACGTCTCGCTCAAGGGTGTCACCGGTGCTGGCACGCTCAATGTGCAGGAGGTCGAACGCATGTTGCCGCGCATTCGCCAGCATGTGCACATCCCGGTGGGCGTAGGCTTTGGGATACGCGATGCACAGACTGCACGGGCCATCGGCCGCAGCGCCGATGCGGTGGTGATCGGCAGCCGGATCATCCAGCTGCTCGAGGGTCAGGCGCGCGAGCCCGCTGTGCACGCAGTGCGTCAGTTCCTAGCCGACATCCGCAGCGCCCTGGACGCCGATGCGCTCGAAGGTGCACACAAAGCATAATGCAGGCTGAATGAACCTGGCTTCAACCGTGCCCCGATGCACCGCTGATGCCCCTCCGCGAGGAAGCTCGATATGTCCTGGTTGGAAAAGCTACTGCCCCCCAAGATCTCGCCGACCGACCCCAGCGAGCGCCGCAGCGTGCCCGAGGGCCTATGGATCAAATGCCCCAGTTGCGAGGCGGTGCTCTACCGCAGCGATCTGGAGAAAAACCAAAATGTTTGCCCGCAATGCGGCCACCACCACCGCATCGGCGCGCGCGCCCGGCTCGACGCCTTTCTGGACCCCGAAGGACGCTACGAAATCGGTCAGGAGGTCTTGCCGGTCGACGCGTTGAAATTCAAGGACAGCCGCAAATACCCCGAGCGGCTGAAAGAAGCCTTGGAGAACACGGGCGAAACCGACGCCCTTGTCGTCATGGGCGGCGCCGTGCACAGCATCGGCGTGGTGGCAGCCTGCTTCGAGTTCGACTTTATGGGCGGATCCATGGGCTCGGTGGTGGGCGAGCGCTTCGTGCGCGGTGTACACACGGCCATCGAGCAAAAAGTGCCCTTCATCTGCTTTACCGCCACGGGCGGGGCACGCATGCAGGAAGGTTTGCTCAGTCTGATGCAGATGGCCAAGACCAATGCCGCCCTGACGCGACTGGCCAAAAAGGGCCTGCCCTATGTGAGCGTACTGACCGATCCCACCATGGGCGGCGTGAGCGCCGGCTTTGCGTTCATGGGTGACATCGTCGTGGCCGAGCCCAAGGCGCTGATCGGCTTTGCGGGTCCGCGCGTCATCGAATCAACCGTGCGGGTCAAATTGCCCGAGGGATTTCAGCGCGCCGAATTTCTGCAGGAAAAAGGCGCTATAGACTTCATCTGCGACCGTCGCGAGCTGCGCAAGACCATCGCTGGCGCGCTGGCCATGCTGCTGCGCCAGAGCGCCGACGCCATCGAGTGAGCCGAGCGGCTTAGGAGCCGCGGTAAGTCGAATAGCTCCAGGGGCTCACCAGAAGCGGCACATGGTAGTGCGATTGCGCGTCGGCCACCCCGAAATCGATACTGACCCGATCAAGAAAACTCGGCTCGGGCAGCACCACCCCACGCGCCTTGAAGTACGCCGCCACATCAAACACTAATCGGTAGGTGCCCACCTTCAGACTGGCGTTGTCAAACAGCGGGCCCTCTGGATTGCGCCCATCGCTGTTGAGCACCAGGCGCTTGACGAGGGTGGCGCGCTCCTCCTGCGTGGTGTAGAGCGCCACCGCCATACCGGCGGCAGGGCAGCCGTGCATTGTGTCCAAGACATGCGTACTCAAGCCCATGGTGAAAAGCCTCCGCGAATCGATTGCTGCAAAATCAGTTCACCAGAGTGTATACACGATGAGGTCCTTGGGCTAATATCGCGGCCGCAAGCTCCGACTTGTCGCTCATGAACTCTGAAACCTCCTCCACCCGGGCCATCGTCGAGGCCCTGACGCGGGCCATCGTCGAGCACCGCCTACTGCCTGGAGCCAAGTTGGCCGAGCAGAAGCTGGCCGACCACTTCGGCGTCTCGCGCACCATCGTGCGGCAGGCCCTGTTCCAGTTGTCGCAGAACAAACTGATCCGCCTGGAGCCGGCGCGCGGCGCTTTTGTCGCAGCGCCCTCAGCCGAGGAGGCGCAGCAGGTGTTCATCGTGCGGCGCATGATCGAAACGGAAATGACACGCGCCTTCATGGGGGGCGTGACCCCGGCGAAAATCGCGGCTCTGCGCGAGCATATCCAGCGGGAGCGACAGGCCCTGAGCAACGAAGACATTCCGGGCCGCACCGAGCTGCTGGGTGACTTTCATGTGCTGATGGCCCAACTGCTGGGCAATACGGTTCTCGCTCAAATTCTGCAAGAGCTCATCTCCCGCTGCGCTCTGATCACCCTGATGTATCAATCGCGCGCACAAGCTGAGCACTCGACCGACGAGCACGAGGGGCTGGTCAATGCCATGGAGCACGGCCAGGCCGAAGAAGCCGTGCGCCTGATGCAGGAGCACCTCGACCATGTGCAAGCCGGCCTGACCTTCGACCGCAAACGCCCCTCCCACGATGTCACCGTGGCCCTGTCCTGAGGCACAACATGAGCACCTACGATTCCACCGCCGCCTACCCGCGTGATCTCCGAGGCTACGGCCGCCATGTGCCCCATGCCCGCTGGCCCGGCGGCGCGCGGGTGGCGGTTCAGTTCGTCCTGAACTACGAGGAAGGGGGCGAAAACTGCGTGTTGCATGGTGACAAGGCCAGTGAACAGTTCCTCTCCGAAATGTTCAACCCGGCTGCGTTTGAGGCGCGGCACATCAGCATGGAAGGTATTTACGAATACGGCTCACGCGCCGGTGTGTGGCGTCTGCTGCGCGAATTTGAAAAACGCAAGCTGCCACTAACGGTCTTTGGCGTGGCCAGCGCGCTGCGGAGGCATACCGAGGTCACCGCCGCCTTCGGCGAGCTGGGCTACGACATCGCCTGCCACGGGCTCAAATGGATCCACTACCAACACATCGACGAAGCCACCGAACGCGAGCACATGAGGCAGGCCATGGAGGTCATCACCGAGCTGACCGGGCAACGGCCTTTGGGGTGGTACACCGGACGCGACAGCCCCAACACCCGACGCCTGGTGGCCGACTACGGCGGCTTCGAATACGACAGCGACTACTACGGGGATGACCTACCGTTCTGGATGAAGGTACGCAAGACGGACGGCACTGTCGTGCCGCAGCTGATCGTGCCTTACACCCTGGACTGCAATGACATGCGCTTTGCCCTGCCACAGGGTTACTCTCACGCTGACCCCTTCTTTCAGTACATGAAGGACAGCTTCGATGTACTGTACGCCGAAGGTGACTCTGCCCAAGATGATGCGCCCAAGATGATGAGCATCGGCATGCACTGCCGGCTGCTTGGTAGGCCTGGTCGCATCACCGCACTGCAGCGCTTTCTGGACTACATTCAGTCGCACGATAAGGTGTGGGTGGCTCGGCGCATCGATGTTGCAAGGCATTGGAAGGCCACGCATCCTTGCCCCGCCTAAGCCCGTCCGGAGGGGTTGCCCCCACACCGCCCCAAACTTTGCTGAGACCCCCCATGGCCCTGACCCTCGACCAACTCAATAGTGTCCAGCTTGACGAAGCGGCGCGGCTGCTCGATGGCCTCTACGAGCATTCCCCCTGGATTGCCGAGCAGGCCTTGGCGCAGCGCCCGTTCAGATCCCTGGCCCAACTCAAGTACGCCATGGCCGAGGTCCTGGCGCAAGCCGGGCAGCAAGCGCAGCTCAAGCTGATTCGCGCCCATCCTGAACTGGCCGGCAAAGCCATGATCAGCAAGACGCTGACGGCCGAGTCCACCGGGGAGCAGAGCAGAGCCGGGCTGACCGACTGCACCCCCGAGGAGTTCGCCAAGATCCAGCAACTCAACGCAGACTACAACGCCAAATTCGGTTGGCCTTTTATTCTGGCCGTACGGGGACCGCGCGGTACCGGACTCAACAGGGCCCAGATCATTGAGGCATTTGAGCGCCGACTGCACGGCCACCCCGATTTCGAGCTGGCCGAGTGCCTGCGCAACATCCATCGCATCGTCGAAATACGGCTCAATGACAAGTTTGGCCTGGAGCCCACGCAGGGCCAACAGGTCTGGGACTGGCAGGAGCAACTGGCGCGATACAGCGACCCAGGATTCGCCGAAAAGGGCCAGCTGACGGTGACCTATCTCACCGAGGCGCATCGCGCTTGCGCACAGCAGATTCGCCAGGGCATGCTCGATTGCGGTTTCGACGAGGTCTTCGAGGACGCGGTAGGCAATATGGTGGGGCGCTACCGGCCGGACCGTGCCGAGGGCAAGTACCTGATGACCGGGAGCCACTACGACACGGTGCGCAACGGCGGCAAGTACGACGGCCGCTTGGGCATCTTCGTACCCATGGCTTGTGTGCAGACCCTGCACCGACAGGGCAGGCGGCTGCCGGTGGGGATCGAGGTGGTTGCCTTTGCCGAGGAGGAAGGCCAGCGCTACCGCGCCACCTTCCTTGGGTCAGGCGCGCTTATCGGCGACTTCAAGAAACCATGGTTGGAGCAAAAGGACGCCGAGGGAATCACCATGCGCCAGGCCATGACGCAGGCCGGCCTGCGCGTCGACGAAATCGACCGTATCGAACGCGACCCCAAGCACTATCTTGGTTTTGTCGAAGTACATATCGAACAGGGTCCGGTGCTCAACGAACTCAACATCCCATTGGGCGTGGTCACTTCCATCAACGGCAGCGTGCGCTACTTGTGCGAGGTGATCGGCATGGCAAGCCACGCCGGGACCACCCCCATGGACCGTCGCCGCGATGCGGCCTGCGCAGTCGCTGAGCTGGCGCTCTACCTGGAGCAACGCGCTTCGAGCGATGGCGACAGCGTCGCCACCATCGGGCAACTGCAAGTACCCGGTGGCTCTATCAATGTGGTGCCCGGCCGCTGCAACTTCAGCCTGGACTTGCGCGCCCCCACCGATGCGCAGCGCGACAAGCTCGAGGCCGATGTGCTTGCACAGCTCCAGGCCATCTGTGAGCGCCGGGGTCTGCGCTTTAGCGCCGAAGAGACCATGCGGGTGGCCGCTGCACCGAGCCACCCCAGCTGGCAGAGGCGATGGGAACAAGCGGTCGATGCCCTGGGCGTACCCGTGTTTCACATGCCCAGCGGAGCCGGTCACGATGCCATGAAGCTGCACGAAATCATGCCGCAGGCCATGTTGTTCGTGCGCGGTGAAAACGCTGGCATCAGTCACAACCCCCTTGAATCGACCCACTGCGACGACATGCAACTGGCCATCGACGCCTTTGCCCACCTTTTGAACCAACTCCAAGAAGAACATTCATGACCGTCAGCGATAGCCATTACCAACAGATTGACGCCTGGATCGATGCGCACTTCGATGAACAGGTGCGTTTTCTTCAGGCGCTCATCCAAGTACCCACCGATACCCCGCCAGGCAATAACGCGCCGCACGCTGCACGCACGGCCGAGTTACTCAAGGGCATGGGCTTGGAGACCGAGTCGTACCCGGTGCCGGCTCAGCAGGTGCATGCCTGCGGCCTGCAGGCGATCACCAACCTCATCGTACGACGCAAGTACGGCAGCGGCCCCACGATTGCACTCAATGCCCACGGCGATGTGGTCCCACCCGGCGAAGGCTGGAGCCACGACCCCTACAGCGCGCAAATCGAAGGGGGTGCTATGTACGGCCGTGCCACTGCCGTCAGCAAGAGCGATTTCTCCACCTTCACCTTCGCCACCCGCGCGCTCGAATCACTCGATCTGGCGCTCAACGGCAGCGTGGAATTGCACTTTACTTACGACGAGGAATTTGGCGGCGAAGTGGGGCCGGGATGGCTGCTCGCTCAAGGCCTGACCCGACCGGACCTGATGATTGCGGCAGGCTTTAGTTACCAGGTGGTGGTGGCCCACAACGGCTGCCTGCAACTGGAAGTCACGGTACACGGGGAGATGTCGCATGCAGCCATTCCTGACAGCGGTACGGACGCGCTGCAGGGGGCCAATCACATTCTCAGTGCCCTCTACCGACTCAACCACGACTACCTGCAAGTGCGCTCGCAGGTCGAGGGCATCACGCATCCCTATCTCAATGTGGGACTGATCATCGGAGGGACGAACACCAATGTCATCCCGGGCAAGGTGGTGCTCAAGATAGACCGCCGCATGATCCCCGAGGAGGACCCAGCGCAAGTCGAGGCCGACCTGCGCCGCATCATCGAGGAGGCTGCGCTCAACTTTCGCCCGCCCCGCGGTGGCCATGGGATTCGCGTAGAGATCCGGCGCATGCTGCTGGCCAGGGCCATGGTGCCGCTGCCAGGCAACCGCCCACTGGTGCAGGCCTTGCAAAAGCACGGGCAAGCCGTCTTCGGCGAGGCTATTCCTGCCATTGGCACTCCTCTCTACACCGATGTCCGCCTCTATGTGGAACGCGGCATCCCGGGCGTGATTTATGGGGCTGGCCCACGCACCGTACTCGAAAGCCACGCCAAGCGCGCCGACGAGCGCATACAGCTCCAAGATCTGCGACGCGCTACGAAGGTCGTTGCCCGCACCCTGCTCGACTTGCTCTCGTGAGCAAGCCGGCTGCGGCCGATGAGGTCGGGAGGGCCTCGACCGGGGTTTTTACCTATCCCTCGACCTGCCATTTTGTATACACTTTGGCTCATCACTTTGTATGGTCTAGAGTGTGTAATTCAGGAGTTCGCTCGGATGAACGGATATGGGGAGCCCAACCGCCCGGCCTGCACCACGATGGTTTAGGGAATGTACCAACACGGTGCGTGCAAGCGGCAGGATGAGGTAGGCCAAACAGCGCCGACAATGACCCTCCGCCCGCGCGGCGGGGCCAGGCTCTGGCACCCTTATTGCTGACCCAAAAACCACCTTTCCTCAACTCTCCTAAGACCTTCCGCCATGAAAAAACGCACACTCATCCAATCGGTCCTCGCACTGTCTGGTCTGCTGTCACTCGGGATGGCTCAGGCGCAAACCACGCCCATCAAGTTTCAACTCGACTGGCGCTTCGAAGGACCATCGGCCTTGTTTTTGTTGCCTGTGGCCAAGGGTTACTTCAAGGACGCCAAACTCGATGTCACCGTGGATGCCGGCAATGGCTCGGGCGCTGCGGTCACCCGGGTCGCCTCGGGCACCTACGACATGGGCTTTGCCGACCTGGCCGCTCTGATGGAGTTTCATGCCAACAACCCCGATGCACCCAACAAGCCGGTGGCGGTGATGGTGGTCTACAACAACACACCCGCCTCGGTCATGGCTCTCAAGAAGACCGGTATCAAAACGCCGGCTGACCTGACTGGCAAGAAATTGGGCGCCCCGGTGTTTGATGCCGGGCGACGCGCCTTCCCGATTTTCCAGAAGGCCAACGGAATCGGAGCCGTCAACTGGACCGCAATGGATCCGCCGCTGCGCGAAACCATGCTGGCTCGCGGGGATGTCGATGCAATCACCGGCTTTACCTTCACCTCCCTGCTCAACCTCGAGGCGCGCGGCGTCAAGGCTGAGGATGTCACCATCCTGCCCTACGCCGAAAACGGCGTGAAGCTCTATGGCAATGTGATCATCGCCACACCCAAAATCATCAGAGAGAACCCGGAAGCGGTCAAAGCCTTTCTGGCCGCATTCACCAAGGGCGCCAAAGATGTCATCACCAATCCCAAAGCAGCCATCGATTTCGTCAAGCAGCGCGACGGCATCATCAATGTCGAACTGGAAACGCGGCGCCTGCAACTGGCCATCGACACCGTCATCAACAGCCCCGATGCACGCGCTGAAGGCTTTGGCCAACTCAACCCGGGCCGCCTGTCGCTGATGGCCTCGCAGGTTTCCGACGCGTTCGGCACCAAGACCCGAGTCAACCCGGATGTGGTGTGGAATGGCGCCTTCCTGCCGAGCAAGACGGTCCTGAACATTCTGCCCACGCCCAAGGCCGCGCCGCCGGCCAAGAAGTAAAGACGCCATGCCGCAATCGCCCTTCGTAGATTTTCAAGACGTCTGGCTCGCCTACAACGAGGAACTGCTGGCCCAGAAGCAGTACGCGGTTGAAGCCATCGACTTGCAGATTCAGGAGGGCGAATTCATCGCCATCGTGGGGCCCTCGGGCTGCGGCAAATCCACCTTCATGAAGCTGGCCACCGGCCTGCGCATGCCCTCGCAAGGGGCCATACGCATCGATGGCCAGCCTGTCACCGGTCCGCTCAAGATCTCGGGTATGGCTTTCCAGGCCCCCTCGCTGCTGCCCTGGCGGACGACAGTGGACAATGTGCTGCTGCCGCTGGAGATCGTGGAGCCGCACCGCAGTCAGTTCAAGGAAAAACGCCAAGAGTATGAGCAACGGGCACGCGCCCTGCTCCAGAAAGTAGGCCTGGGCGGCTACGAAGACAAATTTCCTTGGCAGCTCTCCGGCGGCATGCAGCAGCGGGCCAGCATTTGCCGCGCACTCATCCACGAGCCCAAGATGCTCCTTCTCGACGAGCCCTTCGGCGCTCTGGATGCCTTCACCCGCGAAGAGTTATGGTGCATCTTGCGCGACCTGTGGACCGAGCAGCGCTTCAATGTGATTCTGGTCACCCACGATTTGCGTGAGTCGGTGTTTCTCGCCGATACCGTCTATGTCATGAGCAAGAGCCCCGGGCGCTTCGTGGTCAAACGCGGAATCGACCTGCCGCGACCGCGCGATTTGGAGATCACCTACACCAAGGAGTTCACCGACATCGTGCATGAATTGCGTGGGCACATCGGGGCCATACGCACGAAAGGGCCGCAGGCAACACCATGAACAAGAAAACCATGGAGCGCTGGTCACCGTGGGCTTTGCTGGTGGCAGTGATACTGATCTGGCAGGCCTTGTGCAGCGCATTTAGTGTGTCCGAGTTCGTATTTCCGAGTCCAGCTCGAATCTGGGAACAACTCATCGAGTTTCGAACCGTGATTGCCGGGCACGCCTGGCGTACCTTTTGGGTCACCATGGCCGGCTTTGGCATCGCCATCGTGGTGGGCGTGATGCTGGGCTTTCTCATCGGCTCCTCGCGCCTGGCCTACACCGCGATTTATCCGCTGATGACGGCCTTCAATGCGCTGCCCAAAGCAGCCTTCGTCCCGATTTTGGTGGTCTGGTTCGGCATTGGCATCGGACCAGCCATCTTGACGGCGTTCTTGATTTCTTTTTTCCCCATCATGGTAAATATTGCCACCGGGCTGGCCACCCTGGAGCCTGAACTGGAAGATGTACTGCGGGTGCTCGGTGCCAAACGCTGGGATGTGCTGATTAAAGTGGGACTGCCGCGGTCCATGCCCTATTTCTACGGCTCACTCAAGGTGGCGATCACTCTGGCTTTCGTCGGAACCACAGTCTCGGAGATGACCGCAGCCAACGAGGGCATCGGCTACCTGCTGATCTCGGCTGGATCGGCCATGCAGATGGGCCTGGCCTTTGCGGGCCTGGTGGTGGTGGGCGTGATGGCGATGGTGATGTACGAGCTCTTTAGTTACATCGAAAAGCACAACGCAAGCTGGGCTTACAGGAACTCCAGCAGCCAGTAAGTCAAACCCATCGCCCGCGGCCCCTACGGGGCCTGAGCGCATCGCCGACCGAGGTGGGAGCGCCGCCCCTCGGCGCGATAGCCCCCTGCATCACAGGGGTGCCGGCCTCTGAGTCTGTGCCTGCCTGTTCCTCGGCTTGGACCCCGATTGCACTGGGTAGGGCACTTGCGTGGTCAAACCGACAGTCTGAGGAGGCCAGAGATGATGCGGACGCGCCGGCTCGCTGATGTGCATCAAACACTGCGCCGCCTGATCGGCGTCGCCCTTGACCGCGATATCGCCCAGGCTGAGCATCCCCACCAATTGTTCGCTGCGATCCATCACCGGAACGCGGCGAATTTGCCAGTCGGACATCTGTTCAACCACCTGCTCAAGGGGCTGGTCTTCATAGCACCAACTCACATGGCTGCTCATCACATCAGACAGGATGGTGCCGGCATCGGCACGGCCCCGGGCCACGGCCCGCACGGTGATGTCCCGGTCAGTCACCATGCCCACCAGCTTGCCCGACTGGCAAACAGGCAGGGCCCCCACATTGAGCTCGTCCATGGTCTGTGCCGCAGCGACCACCGAATCGGAAGGACGGAGCGTGCGCACGCCGCGCGTCATGATGTCTTGCACCCGGGTCATAGCTGGCTCCTTGTTCAAAGGCTCTCAGCCTAAGCAGGCTCGCGTGCCGAGCGTGTCGGCGCGGACCGCTTGTCCCTGAGGGACGGCCCCATCGCCGCCACCGGGCCGGACAGCAAAAACGCTGCCGAAGCAGCGTTTTTTCATGGGGAGTCCACCAGCTTTAGCGAGGCGCTCGCGGGGGCGGCGGAGTGCGGCCTGCGATATGCCGGAAGGTGATACGACCTTTGCTCAGGTCGTAGGGCGAGAGCTCGAGAGAAACCTGATCACCGGCCAAAATGCGGATGTGGTTCTTGCGCATCTTGCCCGAGGTGTACGCAATCAATTTGTGGCCGTTTTCAAGCGTGACTCGAAAGCGCGAGTCGGGCAGAACCTCTTCCACCAGACCCTGCATTTCAATGAGTTCTTCCTTTGCCATGTGCGCGCGATCCTCAGGTCAAATGGCCAGCATAGCGGGATGTGAGCCTTTGACGGGAACTAAGCGTTTGAACAATGGCACCCCCACGAAAAATTCTGGCAAAGAAGCATTGTAGCCTCTGCAAGCCTTCCGGGCAGACCCGGCAGTGGGCGGCGGCCCACTCATCGCTTCATAATTGAGCGGCTCCAAGCCGATCTGGCATCAAACTTGCACCATATGCCCAACCTCCTGTGAGCCTGTAGCCATGGACCTCAGCCCCCGCGAAAAAGACAAGCTTCTGATCTTCACCGCCGCCCTGCTGGCCGAACGCAGGCGCGCGCGCGGCCTCAAACTCAACCATCCCGAGGCGGTAGCGCTGATCACCGCTGCCGTGATGGAGGGCGCTCGCGACGGCAAGACAGTGGCCGCGCTGATGAGCGAAGGCCGCAACATCTTGAGCCGCCAGGATGTGATGGAAGGCGTGGCCGAGATGATCAGTGACATCCAGGTCGAAGCCACCTTCCCCGACGGCACCAAATTGGTCACCGTACATCAACCCATCGTCTGAGACGCCCATGAAAAGCAAACTGCTCGCCACCTTGGCCCTGTGCCCCCTCCTGCTTCATGCCCATGAGGGCCATGGTCTGGACGGCAGCCACTGGCACGCCACCGACACGGCTCTGTGGATCGCCCTGACCCTGGTCGCCTTGGCGCTGTGGTGGGGCCGCAAATGACCCCCGGAGAACTGCTGACCGACGACGAGGCACTGCCGCTTAATGTGGGCCGTCGCACCCTCACCGTGGTGGTGCACAACACGGCCGACCGGCCCATTCAGGTGGGCTCGCACTACCACTTTGCCGAGACCAATCAGGCGCTGTCCTTTGACCGCCAGGCAGCGCGCGGCATGCGCTTGAATATCGCCTCGGGGACAGCCGTGCGCTTTGAGCCCGGACAGCAGCGCACCGTCGAGCTGGTGGACTACGCGGGTGCGCGAGAGGTCTGGGGGTTTCAGGGGCAGGTACAAGGACCACTTTAATAGTCTGCTCAAGGGGAAAGCATATGGCAAACATAGGACGGCGCGCCTACGCAGAAATGTTCGGCCCCACCCTCGGCGACCGGGTTCGGTTGGCCGACACCGATCTGCTGATCGAAGTCGAGGCCGACCACACCCTGCGTGCCGGCAGCTACGGCGAAGAAGTCAAGTTTGGTGGCGGCAAGACCATACGCGACGGCATGGCGCAATCACAACGCACCAACGCGCAAGGCGCCATGGACACAGTGCTGACCAATGCCCTCATTGTCGATCACTGGGGCATTGTCAAGGCCGACATTGGCCTGCGCGGCGGGCGTATCGCGGCTATCGGCAAGGCCGGCAACCCCGATGTACAGCCGGGTGTGGACATCATCATCGGGGCGGGCACCGAGATCATCAGCTGCGAAGGACTGATCGTCACCGCCGGCGGCATTGATTCGCATATTCACTTCATTTGCCCACAGCAAATCGAGGAAGCGCTCAGTTCGGGCATTACCACCATGATGGGCGGGGGCACTGGACCTGCCACCGGCACCTTTGCCACCACATGCACGCCGGGCCCCTGGAACATCGAGCGCATGCTGCAGGCGGCCGATGCCTTTCCCATGAACCTGGGGTTTCTGGGCAAAGGCAATGCCAGCCGGCCCGAGGTGCTGCGCGAGCAAATCGACGCTGGCGTGATCGGCATGAAGCTGCATGAAGACTGGGGCACCACGCCGTCAGCCATCAGCAACTGCCTGGATGTGGCCGACGAGACCGACACGCAGGTGGCGATTCACTCCGACACCCTGAATGAATCGGGCTTTGTGGAGGACACCATCGCCGCGACCCAAGGCCGGGGTCTGTGCGCCTTTCACACCGAGGGCGCCGGCGGCGGCCACGCGCCCGACATCATGAAGGTAGTGGGGCAAGCCAACTTTCTGCCGTCCTCGACCAACCCCACCATGCCGTATACCGTCAACACGCTGGACGAGCATGTGGATATGTTGATGGTTTGCCACCACCTGGATGCCAGCATTGCCGAGGACCTGGCCTTTGCCGAGAGCCGCATCCGAAAGGAAACTATCGCTGCCGAGGACATCTTGCATGACCTGGGCGCCATCAGCATGATGAGCAGCGACTCACAGGCCATGGGCCGGGTGGGCGAGGTGATTTTGCGCACCTGGCAGACGGCACACAAGATGAAACAGCAGCGCGGCAAGCTGGCCGGCGACGGCGAGCGGCACGACAACTTCCGCGTCAAGCGCTATGTGGCCAAGTACACCATCAACCCGGCGCTGGCCCATGGCATTTCACACGAGGTGGGCTCCATCGAGGTGGGCAAGTGGGCTGATCTTGTGATCTGGCGCCCGGCTTTCTTTGGCATCAAGCCCTCGCTCATCCTCAAGGGTGGCTTCATCGCGCACGCCGCCATGGGCGACCCCAATGCCTCCATTCCCACCCCGCAGCCCGTGCACTACCGGCCCATGTTCGGCAGCTTTGGCGGCGCGCTGGCCCGTGGCTCGCTCACCTTTGTCTCCAAGGCGGGCCTGGCCGCGGGCATCCAGGAACGATACGGCCTGGCCAAGACCCTGAGCGCGGCCCACAACATACGCGCCGTGCGCAAACAGCACATGGTGCACAACAGCTACTTGCCGGCGATGGAGATTGACGCGCAAACCTATGAGGTGCGAGCTGATGGTCAGTTGCTGACCTGCGAGCCCGCGCACAGCCTGCCCATGGCGCAGCGCTATTTTCTTTTTTGAACCCGCCAAGCCGATTGCCCCATGCTTGAAGTCTCCAAACTTATCGCCCGCGGCGCCGGGCTAGCCCCGGCGCTGCTCAAACGCGCTGCCACGGTGGAGCTCGATTGGGAGGTGCGGCAAAAAAGCCGCTTTGACGCCACCGACTCGGTAGGACGCAAGCTCGGTGTTTTTCTGGCACGGGGTACGGTGGTGCGCGGCGGCGATGTGCTGGTAGCTGCCGATGGATCGCTGGTACGCGTCATCGCCGCACCGCAGAGCGTGCTGCGCATCACGCCCTGCCCCGCGCACGGCTCACCCTTCGACCTGATCCGCGCCGCCTATCACCTGGGCAACCGGCATGTGCAAATCGAGCTGCAGAGCGACCACCTCAAGATCGAGCCCGACCATGTGCTCGCTGACATGCTGCGGGCCATGCATCTGATCGTCAAAGAGGCCACCCAAGGGTTTGAGCCCGAGGCAGGCGCCTACGCCGCGGGGGGCCATCACCATGACCATCGACATGACCATACGCACCCCCACAGCCATGCGCACGGAGACAGCGCCCAAGCCGGCAAGGGCCCGTCATGAACACATCGGTACCCGCTCTCTCGTTACTGTCTGCACCGAGCCTGCTGCGGCTGATCTGGCTGGCCTCGCCGGCTCTGCCAGTGGGCAGCTTTTCCTATTCGGAAGGCTTGGAGTCGGCGGTCGAGGTGGGTCTGGTCAGCAACGAAGAGCAGGCGGGTGCCTGGTTGTTGGACCAACTGCATCTGAGCCCGGGCCGCAGCGATCTGCCGATACTGGCCCAAGCGCTCCCGGCCTGGCGCGAAGGCGATCTGGACCTTGTACGCCGGCTGAACGACTGGATGCTGCAAACACGCGAAACCAGTGAGCAGCGACAGCAGAGCCTGCAAATGGGTCGCTCGCTGGTAGAGTGGCTCCGGCACGACAGCGCGGCTCCTCGCTTGCCGCTGGATGCGTGCGCCGCGCTCCCGCCAAGCTACCCGATTGCCTTTGCACTGGCCGCCGCCAGCAGCGAAACAACGCCGCGTGATGTGCTGCTGGCTTTTACTTTCGGCTGGGCTGAAGCCATGATGCAGGCGGCGATCAAGGCCGTCCCGCTGGGCCAAAGCGCAGGGCAACGCATCCTGGCCCGCCTGTCCGAAGCGGTTCCCCCAGTGGTTGAGCGAGCCCTGGCCACCGGCGAGGATGAGCGGCAAGCCTTTAGCCCGATGCTGGCTATCGTGTCGAGCCAGCACGAAGCCCAATATTCACGCCTGTTTCGCTCTTAAGTCCTTTCCCACACCATGACCCTTCATCACATCACCCATCGGACCAAGAAGTTACCGCCGCTGCGGGTGGGTATAGGCGGGCCAGTCGGGTCCGGCAAAACCACGCTGCTCGAGATGCTGTGCAAATCCATGCGCCAGCGCTACGACCTGGTGGCCATTACCAACGACATCTACACCAAGGAAGACCAGCGCCTGCTTACTGTCAGCGGCGCGCTGCCGGCCGAACGCATCATGGGCGTGGAGACCGGGGGCTGCCCGCACACCGCCATCCGCGAAGATGCCTCCATCAACCTCGAGGCCATCGACCGCATGCTCGAGCAGTTTCCTGACGCCGACATCGTGTTCGTCGAGAGCGGCGGCGACAATCTCGCTGCCACCTTCAGCCCCGAGTTGAGCGATCTCACGCTCTATGTGATTGATGTGGCCGCTGGCGAAAAAATTCCTCGCAAGGGCGGACCAGGAATTACCAAAAGCGACCTGTTCATCATCAACAAGACCGATCTGGCGCCGCATGTGGGCGCCGATCTGACGGTCATGCAAGCCGACACGGTACGCATGCGAACCACGCCCAAGGGGCTCAAGCCCTTCGTGATGACCAACCTCAAGTCGCTCAGCGGTGTTGATGAGGTGGTCGCCTTCATTGAGGAACGCGGCATGCTCAAAGCGGCTTGAGGTCCCGACAGCCGGCCGGACGATCGCTCTGCAGGAGCGTCTCGGGGACTTACCGCAGCAGGCATTTGTTGCAATGTTTCACAGGCGTCCAAAGCACTGAGGCTGGAGGCTGGCCCGAAGATCGGGCATGGAACAAGAGTTCGCGCAATACCCTGCAGAGGCGCTCGAGCCGGTGCAGTCCACCCTGATCATTCCTTTGGTGGCGCGCGCGCTGGGCGATCGCCTTTTCCCCAATATGGCGATCAGCGACTGCCACGCACGCGCCGCATTCACCGGACTCAAGGTGGACCCGCAGGACTATCTGAACGACAGGCTCAGCGTGTACGGGGTCTTGGCGCGCACCTATATCCTGCGAGAGCTGGCTCAGGATTTCTTCAACCACCATCCGAGGGGTTGGGCGGTTAACCTCGGCTGTGGGCTGTCGTCGTACTTCCAGTGGCTCGACCGGGGACGCAATCAATGGCTCGATGCCGATCTGCCCCCAGTCATCGCTCTGCGCGACCGCCTGCTGCCCGGCCAGGGACAACACCATCGCCATGCGTCGGTCGACCTGCGGCAGCCGCGCTGGTGGCAGGAACTGGGCTTGCCTGAAGGTCCGAAGGCACCGCCGGTGCTGGTCATGCTCGAGGGTGTGCTGATGTACCTACAGCCGGATCAGGTGCTTAGTGTGATGCACGAGTTTTCGCACCATGCCCCAGTTGGCTCCGAGCTGATCTTTGACAGCCTGAGCTGCATGGCAGTGGGTCAGGCCTCACTGCACCCATCGGTCTCGCGTACCCAGGCACAGTTTTTATGGGGCGCCCGCAAGATCAGTGACTTCACCACCGGCCTGCCCAGGCTGCGACGCCTGGGCGAATACAGCATCCTCGATGGCTACGACGCCGGCTGGGCGTGCCTGTGCCCCTTCTTTCGTGCGCTGTGGGGCACGCCCTTGTACGCCGTAATTCACATCGGCTTGCAAGACGCAGCGCGCCAGTCGGTCACAGGGGAGCTAAACTACGGCTGCGAAACGACCCGGAGACTTGGGTGAGCGGTTTAAACCAGCAGTCTTGAAAACTGCCGAAGGGGTGACCCTTCCGTGAGTTCGAATCTCACAGTCTCCGCCAGACAGCTAGTATTCATGCGCCCTCTGGGCGCTTTTTTGTTTCGGCATACCATTAAACATACCAACCCGACGAGTGCTTGCGCAAGGCTGGATGTCGCTCCAGCGCCGGGTCAGTGATGTGGTCGGTCAAGCGGCAGCATCAGGTTGCAAGGTTGGGAATGCTTACCCCCCCCCACCCCCCCACTA
>VGHR01000022.1 GCA_016868205.1 Betaproteobacteria bacterium | reverse complement strand
GGAGGTGTACTGCTCGCAGTAAGCGCTCACAACAGCAATGTTCTCGCCCAGCGTCAAGGGAAAGCCCCTCGGCAAAGTGCAGTTTTCATGGGGCCAAAAGCTCGGGGCCAACTTCCGAAAGAGGGCGGCAGCGCATCGCGCAAGCCCACCTCAGGCATGGCCACCAGTCCAAAAAGTCCCGTCAAGCCACCGCAAGGATTTCAGCAGAAATAAGCGCACTAGAAGATGTTGCTCGACTTCTCGGGCTCGTCGACGGGGCGCGTCTACCAGGCCGGAAATCTTGTCATTACAGGCCAATCCACACCATCGCGCAAGCCTGGCGACTTCTGACCGAGATAGGAATACTGCAGGCCCGAGGTCAATGAAAATGTGTTTTACGGTTTAACCCGATGGACCGCACGGGCTCCAACGCCTCAAACCACCTTCTGAGGACAACTGCGCAGGCAGCGCAGATGAGCTATCAGAGATTCCTTCGAATAGCCTTGGTCTGATCGGCAGGTCGTACCCAAGGCTGGTCGGCAGCTGTGATGCGGAGACCGGTACTCAGGCGTTGACTGGGTGCCGGCCACGCGCAGACTCGCCCAATGGGGAAAAGGAGAGCTATCAAGGGCGCGTTTAGATGCTGACCTTGATTTACACCCGCGATGGAACCCCTCAGGCTCCGGCGGGACCGCACTAAAGTCGCGGCTGCTCAAGAACCAAGGCTTCAGGCCCCTCCTTCGCAAGGTAGCGAGCAAGCCCGCTCGGGTCGGTTATGTCCTCAAGCCAGTACTCACGGCCCAGCATTTCGCAGCGCTTGACAGCGCCCCGCAGGACTTGAGTGAATTCCTGATGAGAAAAGCCCCCCGGCGCTTGTAGCGTGATGTGAGCGTGGACACGACCGCTCTTGGCCGAGGCAGACTCGATGATGACCAGGCGGTTCAGCCGGCCCTCGGCACGCTTGCTCCTTCGCCCAAAAGTTTTCCGATCCACGCGATGAAGGAAGTGGGCGACTGTTGCTTCAAACTTTTCACGGCCATTACGCGAGTTAGCGTCCACGTCAGCGCCCCGATAGGTTATCGTCAAAAAGTGGCTGTGCCCCTGCATCAAGCCGAATAAAAAATCGCTATATGCTTGGTGAGCCAGATGGGCACGGGATTGCAAAGTGACTTTTCAGCGCCTTTCGCCAACGTCTCTTTTTTTTCCGGCTTCCACTGCCCTTGAAGCCAAGCTCGCACCTCTCCCACTCGATAAAAACGGCAGCCTGCGACCGTGACGGCTCGAGGCGCGAGGCCCTGCGTCCCCCAGCGGCGCCACGTCTCGGCGCTGACGTCAATGAGGGGGGAGAGGTTATTGGGATCGCTGAGAAGCCTGAACTCGCGAACGAGCGCAACGTCCGCCAGGCAATCAAACCAACCGGGCTTGAGATTTGATGGGGTACGAGGAGGCGGCATGCGGGTAGGCAGAAACTTGCCCGCATACTAAGCGCCGCGCGCCAATGGCGCTTAACGCGACATTTTCTTGAGCAGCATCCGGTGGATCCAGGTACGCTTGCGCTTGACAGTCAAGAGGTTAGGGGCATGAGCCAAGACGATCCGGTGTGCTGCAGAGTCTGTTTTGACCATTTCCTCGTGCAGCCAAAAAGCAAAATTTTTTATGGTTGGCTTTCTTGCTTCTGGATAAACGCGGATCAAGTCGACTAGCAACCCAGGGTTGCACAGTTGGATTCGTAGATCTTCGAAGCGCCCCCTGTTTCTGATCTGCACGTGCCGCAACGTGTACTGTTCGCGGTCCTTTATCAAACGCCGAATCTCGCGCCGGTTTCGTGGCAGCAGTAAAGCGGTGATGCCGCCACCACGATTTTGCTCGATAAGCTCACTGGCCTTGACGGCGAGCGCACGCCTAAAGCCCTCAGCGCCAGGCACAACTCGCCCGTTCCTCTCAAGAGCAAGGGTAGAGGTCTCAGTCTTGGCCGCCCCTCCCCTTCGCCTTGGCCGCTTTGCGGGTTGGGCTTCACGAATCAGTCCTTTAAACCACGGGCCCGGGACCAAGAGAGGGTCTTCTTTCATCATTGCGCCCGTACCAGTCTGCTGTCGGCCGTTTCTCCATCGCACCACGAGCCCCAATCACACATGAGCGGCACCCTTTTCTCAAGTAAATCGCCACGGGCGTACGCCCGCTCGGATGCGTTACCGATCTGATGTGCGAGCGCGTCCTCAATGACCTCCCGCGCGTAATGAGTCGCCTGACCGGCCCAAGAGCGAAATGTTGCCCTAAAGCCATGTGCGGTTGCGTCAATCCTCATCCGCCTCAGCACGGCAGCCATGGTCATGTCACTCAGCTCGCGTCGCCCAACGCCCGGGAATATCAGCTCAGATGGCTCGAGGCTCTTAGAGCCTGCCATCGCCCTGGCACGCTCGAGCACGTTCAGGGCTTGAGGCGAGAGGGCAACGCGGTGCGCGCGCCTAGCTTTCATACGCTCGGCACTAATCGACCAGACGTTGCGTTTAAGGTCAATTTCGGACCATGTCGCCCCTCGCACCTCCCCTGATCGGGCGGCCGTTAGCACGGCATATTCCAAGGCGAGAGCGCCAACGCCGGCCTGCTTTCGCAGTGCAGTCATGAATGACGCCATCTCCGCCCACGGCAGCGCCGCGTGATGCTGCACTTTTGCAATTTTGGACTTTGACGGTAACGATTTGCCGATCACTTCCCACCTTGCGGGGTTGAGGCGCTCGCGTCCGGCCCGTACATCGGCGGCCGCCAAAACTTTCTCGATACGCTGGCGCAGCCGGCTCGCGGTCTCTGGTTTTTGGGACCAAAGGTCTCCTTCAGTCAGCACCTGAAGAACGTGGGCTGTGTTGATATCGGCTACCGCCATCGAGCCAATTGAAGGAAAGGCGTAGGTGTCCAGCGTCGCAAACCATTGCCCCGCGTGCTTGTCAGAGCTCCAGGCGGCTCGATTGGCCTCGATAAATTCGAGGGCTGCTTGTTTGAAGGTCAGCCCTCCGAAGCGAGCGGCTTTGAGAGCGGCTCGGGCCGAGCGCCTAGCCTGCACAGGATCGATGCCTTGTTGGATCTTCTCGCGCTCTTCCATGGCCTTGCGACGCGCCTCCGCGAGGCCGTTGCTCGAGGTCAAGCCGCCAAGTCCGATTTCTCGCCTTTTGCCCCCAACAGCTACGCGAAGGATCCAGGATTTAGACGGGCCCTTAATGCGCAGGGCAAGCCCCGGCACACCGCCGACGAAATGCAGCCCCTCCTGCTTCAGGCGCCTGACTTCCAAGGCCGTCAGATCTTTTGCGACTTTTGGCATTCCACCTTCTCACCCACCTTCTTTGGCGTGCTCTGATGCTACCCGATGAGCATTGATGAGTCCAGCGGGAGGGTGGTTTCAGAGGGAAAAGGAAAAAGAAAAGCGCCCGCATGGGGCGCCTTTGGCGGAAACGGAGGGATTCGAACCCTCGATGAGGCTCTACACCCCATACTCCCTTAGCAGGGGAGCACCTTCGGCCACTCGGTCACGTTTCCTTGTCCCAATTATGGCACGGCTCCGGGGGCCTCTGGCAGCACGCGGGGGTCAGGCTTGGGCTTGATCCAGGTCAAAGGCCTTGTGCAGGGCGCGCACGGCCAGTTCCATGTACTTCTCGTCGATAACCACCGAGGTTTTGATCTCGCTGGTGGAGATCATCTGAATGTTGATGCCCTCCTCGCTCAGGGCCCGAAACATGCGACTGGCCACGCCTACATGACTGCGCATCCCGATACCCACAATCGACACCTTGCAGATCTTGGCATCACCAACCACCTGCTTGGCCCCGAGTTTGGATGCAACCTCCGCCTTGAGCAGGTCGATGGTGCGGGCAAAGTCATTGCGGTGGACGGTGAAGCTGAAATCGGTTTTACCTTCGTGGCTCAGGTTTTGGATGATCATGTCCACTTCAATATTGGCCTGAGCCACCGCACCAAGAATCTGGTAGGCGATACCGGGCGTATCGGGTACGCCGAGCAATGAAATTTTGGCTTCGTCGCGGTTAAAGGCTATGCCCGAGACAACGGCTTGTTCCATGTTTTCATCTTCCTCAAAACTGATCAAGGTGCCCGAGCGGGCCTCCTCGTTGATATCGATATCCCAGGGCGTGAAGCTAGAAAGCACGCGCAGCGGAACCTTGTACTTGCCAGCAAATTCGACCGAACGAATTTGCAATACCTTGGAGCCGAGCGATGCCATCTCGAGCATTTCTTCGAAGCTGATGGTGTTCAGACGCCGCGCCTCTGGGACCACCCGCGGATCGGTGGTGTAAACGCCATCTACATCGGTGTAGATGAGGCACTCTTTAGCGCCCATGGCAGCAGCCACCGCCACGGCGGAGGTGTCCGAGCCGCCGCGGCCGAGCGTGGTGATGTGGCCCCCGTCATCAACGCCCTGAAATCCGGTGATGATGACCACCTTGCCCTGGGCCAAATCGGCGCGCACGCGGGCATCGTCGATGGATTCGATACGCGCCTTGGTGTAGGCCGAGTTGGTCTTGATGGCCACCTGCCAGCCCGCATAGCTGACGCTGGCCATCCCCTCGGCTTGCAATGCGATGGCCAAAAGCGCTGAGGAGGCCTGTTCGCCGGTAGCGGCCAGTTGATCGAGCTCGCGGTGGTAGGCCGTGTCGACCTTGGCAGGTGCAACTTCCTTCGCCAAGGCCAGCAGACGGTTGGTCTCCCCGCTCATGGCGCTGGGTACCACGATCATGTGGTGGCCGGCTCTGGCCCATTTGGCCACACGCTTGGCCACATTGCGGATGCGCTCGGTCGAGCCCATTGAAGTGCCGCCGTATTTATGAACGATCAGAGCCATGGATAGGTCAACAAGAAAACGGTCACCGGGCACCCTGAGAGGCAGGACGGTCCGCTGTGAGAAACCCGCAATTATAAAACCGGCCCTCGCCGGCGGGCGCCCTCAGGGCGTTAGCCTCGGCGTGGCCTCTTAAGCGGGCTGGTAGAGCAAGAAATTCCCGTCACGGTACACCCGCCCTGCCCCCACCTTGAGCTCAATCGCGTGTCCCCGGGTGCTGCAGGCCTGTATCTGCGCCAGCAGTTCATCGAGTTGAGCGGCGCTGGGCCGAACCTGATGGACAGCGGTCAACCAATGGCGCAGCGCATTGGCCTGACGCGCCCAAGACAGGCGGCGCAAGGCCTCCAACTTCGGCGGCATGCCGGTCTGCGCCAGATCGAGTTGCGCCAGTTCGTCAAGGAGTCCTTGGGCTTGCGCGGCGTGGCGGGCGCTACGCGCGAATGTCTGACGGAAATGCGGAAGAACCTCGGCCAGGCTTGGCATCAGTCGTCTGCGCAAACGGTTGCGACTGTAGCGCTCGTCGGCGTTGCTCGGGTCCTCAATGAAGCCCAAGGACTGCTCGGTCAACCAGCCGCGCAAATCAGCGCCCGGAAAGGTCAAAAAAGGACGCGCGAAAAGCATGCCCTCGCGCTCAAAACGCTCTGGCATTGCAGACAGGCCGGGTAAACCAGCGCCCCTGCCCAGGGCCATGAGCACCGTCTCAGCCTGGTCATCGGCATGCTGGGCCAGCAGCACCACCGAACAGGCGTGATGCCGAGCGGCCTTGGCGAGAGCGGCATAGCGATGTCGGCGCGCGGCGTCTTCCGGGCTTTGGCCGGGCTGGGGATGGGCCTTGAGATGCACCACCTCCAGGGGTACCGACACGCTTGCACAGACTTGTCGGCCATGACGCTCAAAGTCATCCGCCGCCGCCTGCAAGCCGTGGTGCACATGCACGGCCCGAACCTGTCCGGGCCAGCACCGCGCAGCCGCATGCAGCAAGGCCGAAGAGTCGGCCCCGCCGCTGTAGGCCACAGCGTAAGGGCCAACGAAACGCTGCGCCAAAACGAAGTTCTGTAGCGCGGTCGTCAGCAAGTCGCCATGCACCTGCAAAAAAGCCGGCTCACGAGCCGGCTCTGACGCACCCCTTGCGGGCACGCTAGCGCGACTCGGCTCGGGTGTCGGTGAATCGGCCATACGCCTGAATCCGCTCGTAACGCCGCTCGACAAGCTCTTTGGCCTTAAGGTCTGAAACCTGTCGCAGTGCATCGCCGAGGGCGCGCTTGAGGAACGAAGCCATCTGCCTGGGATCGCGATGCGCGCCGCCCACCGGCTCGTTGACGATTTTGTCAATAAGCCCCAAGGCCTTGAGCCGGTGTGCGGTGATGCCCAGGGCCTCAGCAGCACTCTGCGCCTGGTCAGCCGTCTTCCAGAGAATGGAGGCGCAGCCCTCGGGGCTGATCACCGAATACACCGAGTACTGCAGCATGATGACCTGATCGGCCACCGATATGGCCAGCGCGCCGCCGGATCCGCCCTCGCCGATGATGGTGGTGATGATCGGCACCTCCAGTTGGGCCATCTCAAAGATGTTGCGGCCTATGGCCTCGGACTGACCACGCTCTTCCGCATCGATGCCGGGGTAGGCGCCGGGCGTATCCACAAAGGTAAAGACGGGTAGCTTGAACTTCTCGGCCAGCTTCATCAGGCGCAGAGCCTTGCGATACCCCTCAGGCTTGGTCATGCCGAAATTGCGCGCCGCCCGCTCTTTGGTGTCGCGCCCTTTTTGCTGGCCGAGCACCATGCAAGGCGAGCCATTAAAGCGCGCCAGACCACCGACGATACTCAGGTCATCGGCAAAGTGCCGGTCGCCGTGCAGTTCGACAAAGTCGGTGAAGATCTCCTGGATGTAGTCGAGGGTGTACGGCCGCTCGGCATGGCGTGCGATCTTGGTGATCTGCCAAGGCGAGAGGTCGCTGTAGATGTCCTTGGTCAGCTGCAAGCTCTTCTTGGAGAGCTGATCGATCTCAGAGGAGATGTCCACCGCCGATTCGGTTTGCACATAACGCAACTCCTCGATCTTTTCTTCCAGGTCGGCGATGGCCTGTTCAAAGTCGAGAAAGACTTTCTTGCCCATATTTTTGGTTCCCCTCTTGTGCCAAGGCTGGCCCGTCCTAGTACGACACAGGCAGCGGGTCAAGCGAGCGCCAAATATACCAAGTTGCCACGGTGCAATAGGGCGCCCAGGCTCCGGCCACCTCGCGAGCCTCGCTTCGGCTGACCGACTCGCCCGAAAAATAATTCCGGCTGATACCGTTGATCAGACCGACATCATCGAGGGGCAAGACATTGGGCCGCATGAGGTGAAAAATCAAAAACATCTCTGCGGTCCAACGGCCGATGCCGCGTATGGCCACCAACTCGGTAATGATGTCCTCATCCCCCATGGCCTCCCAGGCTTGCACATGAACGGCGCCCGAATCGAAATGCAGGGCCAAATCGACCAGGTACTCGATCTTGCGCGCCGACAGGCCGGCCGTGCGCATGTCGTCGACCTTGAGCTTGAGCACACTGCGCGGAGTCACCTGCCGCGGGAGTCCGGCAAAGCGGTCCCACACGCTTTGAGCGGCCTTGACCGATATCTGCTGGCCCACAATGCTGCGCGCCAGCGTTACAAAGGCATCGCCGCGCGATTGCAGACAGGCCTGGGCAAACTGAGGAATGAGCCGTTTCATGACGCGATCGCGCTTGACCAGGTGAGCGCACGCCTCCTGCCAATAGGCCGGCACCGTGGTCTGCACCGCAGCAGCCTGCGTCAGCTCGGCAGAGCCCGGCCCGGTTTTGGCCAGGGTTTTCATGACACTGCTTCCCAGGTCGTGCCCGAGGGAGAGTCTTTCAGAGCAATGCCGCGGGCCAGCAAGTCCTGCCGAATGCGATCGGCCAAGGCAAAGTCGCGGGCGGCCTTGGCGGCAGCACGCTGGGCAACCGAGGCTTCAATTTCCTCGGTCGAGACTCTCGCACCAGCACGCAAAAAGCCGGCCGGGTCGCCCTGCAACAGACCGAGCGTGCCCCCCAGGGCGCGCAGCAGATGGGCTGCATCGGCCGAAGCGCTGCGGTTGATCTCGGCGGCCAGATCAAACAGAACGGCTACCGCTTCGGGCGTACCGAAGTCCTCGTCCATCGCAGCCTTGAATCGAAGGGCGATGGGATGCGACCAGTCGATGTCCGCGGGTTCTCGCTTGAAGGGCTCGAGCGCGGTGTACAGGCGTTTGAGCGCGCTACGCGCATCATCGAGATGCGCATCGCTGTAGTTAAGCGGGCTGCGATAGTGGGTGCGCACCATGAAAAAGCGAACCGTCTCCGCGTCGTAACGGCTCAGCACCTCGCGGATGGTGAAAAAATTGCCCAGCGACTTGGACATTTTCTCGTTGTCCACGCGCACAAATCCGTTGTGCATCCAAAACCGCGCGAGGGTCTTGCCGCTGGCACCCTCGCTCTGCGCGATTTCATTCTCGTGATGCGGAAACTGCAGATCGGCCCCGCCCCCGTGAATGTCGAAGGATTCGCCCAGGGTCTGACAGCTCATGGCCGAGCATTCAATATGCCAGCCGGGCCGACCCGGGCCATAGGGGCTGTCCCACTTGGCTTGGGCAGGCTCCTCGGGCTTGGCCGACTTCCAGAGCACGAAATCAAGCGGGTCGTTCTTGCCCGGGCTGACGGCCACTCTCTGGCCTGCCCGCAATTCGTCCACAGACTTGCCCGAGAGCTTGCCATAGCCCGGGAACTTGCGCACCGGAAAATTGACATCCCCGTTATCGGCCCGATAAGCCAGGCCTTTCGACTCCAAGCGGCCAATGAGATCGAGCATCTGGGGCACATATTCGGTGGCGCGCGGCTCGAGCGTTGGCGGCTCAATGCCGAGCGCGGCAATGTCCTGGTGCATGGCCTGGGTCATCTCGCGGGTCAATTCACCAATAGTGATGCCGCGCTCGAGCGCCCGCCGAATAATCTTGTCGTCAATATCAGTGATGTTGCGCACATAGGTCACGCGCAGGCCACTGGCATTGAACCAACGCTGGACCACATCAAAAGCCATCATCATGCGCGCGTGGCCGATGTGGCATAGGTCATAAATGGTCATGCCGCACACATACATGCGCACACGACCGGGCTCCATGGGAGAAAAGTTTTCCACGGCACGCGATAGCGTGTTGTAGATGCGTAAGCTCATGAGGTGTGCAGTTCGAAAGGGGGCCGACCAGGCACTGCTTGAATGAGCGCGGCCTCTACCCTGGCGCCAACTATACCCCTGCGCTACACTTTTGGGCAGTCGGCGTTTTCATGGGGGTAGGGTGGCCCAGGCCGCAACCCGCATCCGTCGACCGCCCCGTCCCACATCATGAACGCTGACCGCACTCCCCTGCCCCGCACGAACCGATTGCAAGCCCTGCGGGCAAGCCTGCTTGGCGTGGTTATGACCGCATTCTTGTGCACGACGGCTCAAGCCAACCCCTACCGGGAGGTGCAACGGCTCAGTAGCAGCGGCCAGCACGGCAAGGCCCTGGCGCAGGCTGATGCCTATCTGAGCGAAAAGCCGCGCGATCCGCAAATGCGTTTCTTGCGTGGGGTCACGCTAACCGAAATTGGCCGCGGCGCGGAGGCCGAGGAAATCTTCCGCCAACTCACCCGGGAGTTTCCGGAATTGCCCGAGCCGTACAACAACCTGGCCGTCTTGTTAGCCGCCCGACAAGACCTGGACCAGGCGCGGGTGCTTCTGGAGGCGGCCCTTCGCAACGATCCCAGCTACGCCACCGCCCACGAAAACCTGGGGGATGTGCTGGCCCAACTGGCGGCGCGCTCCTATGCCAAGGCGCTGCAGATCGAGCCCGGCCGGTCGTCCAACCGGCGCAAGATCGGACAACTGCAACAAATGCTCAGCCTCGGCCATGCGCCCTGAGCCCCGTCATTAACCAGGCACCTCTGACTGCAATGCTGCGCAAACTGTTTTTCGCCGTCCTGGTGGCCGCGCTGGTCGCGCCGTTGGTTCAGGCACAAACCGCACCCAAAGTACGCTTTGTCACCAGCGACGGCGAATTCGTCGTCGAGGTGTACCCCGACAAGGCCCCCAAGACGGTCGAAAACTTTTTGCAGTATGTACGCGACAAGCACTATGACGGCACGCTCTTTCACCGGGTGATCGACGGCTTCATGATTCAAGGAGGGGGCTTCGACACCCGCTTCCAGCAAAAACCCACACGGGCTCCCGTTGCGCACGAGGGCCGCGAGTCGCTAGCGCGGGGCGGCCCACTCAACCTCAATGGCACGATCGCCATGGCGCGCACTAACGACCCCCATTCGGCCACGGCGCAGTTTTTCATCAATGTCAAGGACAACGGCTTCCTCGATCCCGTGCCAATCCCGCCGGGTGACCCGGTGCCGCGCTTCCAGTACCAGGGCCGGGTTTTTGAAAATGTGCCCAGAGCCAATCTGCTGTCTGCGCCACAACTCTTTGGCTATGTGGCTTTTGGCCGGGTCGTCAGTGGCCTGGATGTAATCACCAAAATCAAGGCCAGGCCCACTGGAGCGGGCGGTCCATTCCCCAGCGATGTCCCGCGCACGCCCGCGATCATTCTTTCCGCAACCGAACTTCCCTGAAGGCACTATGAGCAATCCCAAGGTCCAACTGCGCATCGCTTCACATGGCGACATCACGATCGAGCTTGATGCGGACAAGGCGCCCAAAACCGTGGCCAATTTCTTGAGCTATGTCAGCAAGGGCCACTACGACGGCACCGTCTTCCACCGTGTCATCCCCGACTTCATGATCCAGGGCGGGGGCTTCGCGCAGGGCATGAAACAAAAGCCCACGGATGCGGCTATCGAGAACGAGGCCAATAACGGTCTGGTCAATGACCGCTACACCGTCGCGATGGCACGCACCAATGCGCCGCACTCGGCAACTGCCCAGTTTTTTATCAATGTGGCCGATAACGATTTCCTCAACCACTCGGCCCCGACCGCACAGGGCTGGGGCTATGCGGTCTTCGGTAAGGTGGTAGAGGGTACGGACATCGTCGACCGGATCGCCGCCACTCGCACCGGGCGCCGCGGCCTGCACGATGATGTGCCCGAGGCTGATGTGCTGATCGAAAAGGCTCAGGTTCTGGCCTAAGCCCGGCGCACACGATGTCGGGCTTGAGGCAACTGGTGGCGCCTGCACACTGGCGTACGCTGGACTTCATCTCCGACCTCCACCTCGAAGCCCAATCACCACAGACCCATGCGGCATGGGTCCAATTCATGGCGAGTACGGCGGCCGATGCGGTGTTCATCCTGGGCGATCTCTTCGAGGTTTGGGTGGGAGACGACCAACTCGAGCACGAGCCCCAGGGCTTTGCCGCAAATTGCATGCAGACTCTGGCGCAGGCAGGGCAGCGCCTGTCGCTGTTCCTCATGCATGGCAATCGCGACTTTCTCATTGGGGAGGACTTCCTCAGACGGTGCAAAGCCACGCTTTTGGCCGACCCCTGCACGCTCATCAGCGGGACGCAGACTTGGCAACTCGCCCATGGCGATGCCCTGTGCCTGGACGATACGGCCTATCTGCAATTTCGCGAACAGGTGCGCAGCCCGTCGTGGCAAGCGCAGTTTCTGGCGCTGCCCTTGACCCAAAGGCAGGCAATGGCCCGACAGATGCGGCAGCAAAGCCAGGAGCAGCAATCACTCAGGGCAGCGCGTGGCGAGGGCTACGCCGAGGTCGATGCCCAGGCGGCCGCACGCAGCCTGCAACAGGTGCGCGGTCAGACCTTGATTCATGGGCACACCCACCGGCCAGCACGGCATGAGCTCGGCTCCGGCCTGAGCCGTGAAGTTCTCAGCGATTGGGACGCTCAGGCCCGACCACCGCGCGCGCAAGTCTTGCGAATGACGGTCAGTGCAGGCGCCCAAAGCCGCTTGCAGCGCATCAACCTGCTTTGAGGCCGGGTTGGGCTATGGTGCGCAAAGCTCGATGGTGGCAACGAGGGTGGTTCGGCCCAGCCGAGGCCGATTCGATACCGCAAGACCTGTGGGATCGTACCCTGACGAGTCATCCCTTTCTGTCTGAGCGTAGCGCCGCGCAGCGGGATAAGCTGCGATGGATGTGCGCGCAGTTCTTGCGTCACAAACAATTCAGCGGAGCGCACGGCCTTCAGATCCATGATGAGATGGCTGTGTCGATCGCGGCGCAGGCCTGCCTGCCTGTTCTGGGCCTGGGGCTGCATTGGTACGACGACTTTCGAGGTATCGTGGTGCACCCCCGGGCGATGCGAGCGCCGCGCCAGATCGAGGATGAGGCCGGCGTGGTCCACCACTACCATGAAGAACTCAGCGGTGAGGCCATGCCCGGCGGGCCGGTCACTCTGAGCTGGGAGGATGTGCTCAACGAATCCGGGGAAGAGGGATATAACCTGGTGATCCACGAATTTGTGCACAAGCTCGACCTGCGCGACGGCGTGGCCGATGGCTGTCCGCCCTTGCCCTCACGCGATCTGGCGCGGCGATGGCCGCCCACGATGCAGGCAGCCTATGAGCGATTCGCCGAGGCCCTCGCGCTAGCCGACAGGTTCGGCGGCCCCAGGCCTTGGCTCGACCCGTATGCAGCCACAGCGCCGGCCGAATTTTTTGCGGTGGCCTGCGAAGCCTACTTCGTCAAGCGCCAGCGCTTTGCCATTGAATGGCCTGATTTGACCGAGCTGTTTGATGACTTCTTCCGGGGCGCAGACGAGCCGTCAAGGTAACAAGGTTATCGCGTCGAGGGCGGCGCTCCCACAAAGCCCCATCGCACCAGGGTGGTGCTGCAAGGGCAATACGGGCTACAGGGTGTGGAAGCCGCGCCCTCGCGGCGATGAGGTGTGGGAGCCGCGCCCTCGCGGCGATAACCCGGCCTGGAACTATCTTTCCGAGCGCAGCAAAGTCTTCAAAATCGCTTGCAAGCGCCGGGCTTGATCTGCTTCATAGACGCAGGCCAGGACGGACGACACATCCTCGGACCAGGTTTGCGCCGGCGCGGCGGCGTGTCGCTGCGTCAGCAACTGCAACTGTAAAAGGCGACGCGCCGGCAGGTGCCCGGCCGGCGTGGGCAAATCAGCGGCGATCTCGAGCCGCAGGAGCGCTTGCGCAGCGGCATCGGCCTGATCGGCCGGCGCCGCAGAAAGCGACTGCACCCAGCGCTGACGAATTGCCGCTGACAAGGTCTTACCCAAAGCCTGGGCCGTCGGCAGTTGCGCGGCATCACGCGCCTGCCACGCTTGCAGGATGCCCGTGAGTACCTCCCCATGGGCTTGCGCGGCGAGTTTGCGCAGGGCCTGCTGCGCATGGTCGAGGGCTTCCCTCTGGGCGCGAAAAGCCACCGCGCCAAGGCGCGGTCCACGATCGTCGGGGCGACCGCGGTCAAAGCCCGTCTCGCGCGGGGAGCGGGTCGCGCCGCGATCACGCCCTGCTTCGCGCGGCAAGCCGCGACCGTGCTCGGGACGGGCTGCCGGCTCGGCCTTGCGCGCACCGGGCCGGTCATCACCGCGTACGGCAAGAACCAGCTTGGGCTTGGCGACAGGCTCGGGGCTCGGCTGCTGCACATCGTCGGGCGCAGCCTCTTGACCCGTCGATACCGGGCCCGGCTCGGGCTGGTCTGGAGCAGCCGCCACCCGGGCAGAGGCAGCCGGGGCACGCAGGGCCTCCTCGAGTTGGCGCACAGCTGCCTGAATCTGCTGGGCCTGCCCGGACGCGTTGGCCTGCTCGAGCGCCTGCGCTGCACCCAAAACCGCACGGTCATACTCTCCGAGCGCCTGCGCCGCTTTTTCACGCTCTGAACTTTTGCGCGCGAACGCCTCGTCAATCGGCTTGCGAAAGGCGTCCCACAGCTTTTGCTCCTGACGCCTGTCCAAGGGGACGCGCTGCGACTCCTGCTGCCAGCGCTGCTGCAAGGACCGTACCGCATCCACCCGCAAGAGCGGCTGGGTGGCCAGCTCCTCGGCCTGCGCAATCAGCGCGCGTCTGTGCTCCAGGCTTTGCTGCCGAGCGGCCTTCAGAGGCGCTTCGGCCGCCTCGATCAAGGCTTTCCACTGGGTCTGCCACTGCACATAGAGCTTTTCGCTGAGATGGCCAGCCTCGCGCCAACGCTGCTCGAAAGAAGCCAGCGCGCGTACCTGCAGCTTCCAGTCTGCATCGCCCTGAAGCGTCTCGGTCCAGGCGCGCACTTCGTCCATCAGGGCCTGGCGTTGCGATTTGCTCGCCTCCTGCTGCTCACGCGCTTGCTTGAGCCATTCCTCGACCACCTTGTAGGCCTGGTTGCAGGCCTCATCAAATTTTTTCCACAGGCCATGGTTAGGGACGCCGCCTTGATCCCCGGTTTTCCATTGCTCTCGCAAGTGCCGCAGGGCCTCCTGCTGCTTGCGCCCGCCCAGGGGCTGGACCACCAGTGCCTGGGCCTTGGCCACGAGTTCCTCGCGGATTTGATCGGCCCGCCAGCGCTGCCAACCTTCGAGTTCGCCGGCCGAGGTCAGTGCCGCGTGAGCCTGTGCCTCAAGGGTCGCATCGATATGGCGCCCATGCTCCTTCAAGGTCTGGCGCAAGTCGGCTGCCGCCTTAGGCGCCGCTTTGCCATGACCCTCGGCAACCTCCCGGCTCAGCGCATCGAGGGCCTGCTTGACCGCCGCAGCCGCCGCGGCCCGCTGCTGAGCCAACACGGCCGGATCGGCTTTGGGGCGTGCTGGCTTGTCGCTCAACTCGGCCTGCTGTCGAGCGACGCGCAATTCATCGGCCCAGACATGTACCGCCGGCAAAGGAGCCTGCGGGTCGGTTGAAGCGTTGAGCGCTTGCAGCAGGGCGGCGTCGAAAGCCAGCCAGACCAGTTGCAACTGCTGTCGGGCGGCTTCGGTTTGAACAGGAAAACGCGGGTCGATGCTGACCCAGGCCGCGTGGCTTTCCAGGGCATCGGCCTGCGCTCGCCACTGATTGACATCCTCCAGCAGGGCTGCCTGCTGAATTTGCGCCTCGCGCCAGGGCTTGGTCGACAGCAGTTCGATACGCTGGGCAAGCAAGACAGCCGCCTCCCGGTGCACTTGGGCCTGGTGCTGTAAGTCCTCGATGACCTTGACCCGATCGACCAGTTGCTGTCGCAAGCCCGCCAACGGTTCACGCGACAGCGGTGCACCGGCCTTGGCCGCATCGCGTTGCCAGGCCAGGGCGTCGGCCAGATTGAGCCGCTGCGGCTCAAGCAGCGTGCGGGCCCGATCGGCCCATTCCTGGGCCAGCGCTTCCTGATGGCGTACGCGTCGGCGCTCATCGAGACGGTCCTTGACCGGTCGGGCGGCCCCCTTGTCGCGATGGGACAACTCCCTGAACACCTCCGACAACTGCTCGGGCGGCGGGTCAGATTCCAGCCAGAGGCGGACCCGGGCGGCCCGCTCGCCTGCGGTCGGGGCACTGAAGGCGCCACCGGTCAGCGCATCGAGTGCCTGCATGTCTGACGACTTCGGGCGTAGCGAGGTTTCTGAACCAGAATGAACCATATAAAAACAAAAACATCAAAAACAAAACCGTCCTGTCGGCAGCGCAGAGCAGGCAACTTGGCGAACCGCGAAAGTCGGGGGGAAGCGGTATTTTGACCGCAATCCTGACCGTCATCGAGGGGCCGCTTTCAGGCCCAGATGCCCTGAGGCCCTCTGGATCCCGCCTTTTTTTCATTATCCGAAATAATAGAGAGTTAACTCTATAGCTTCGATTGGTTATGAGAAGCCCCCTAAAATCCCTCAGCTTTCAGAAAACCTAGGGAGAACCCTGGGTCATGGCGGTAAGTTTCGCCAAGAAAGGACCCCATGAAAAAGACCGTCCAATACCTGGCAAGCTCCCCGATCCAGCGCGCCCAGCGCAGCCTGCGACATGTGGGACAGGACATCGCCCAGGGGTTTTTTGACATCACTCACAACAGCTTTGCCATGCTGGGCTTGGCTGTGGCCTTTGTGGTGATTGCCCTGACAGCCCGGCCAGACTTGCGCCAGGAGGCAGAGAACCAGCTCATGGCCCTCCTCGTGGAGAGGCAGGAAGCCAACCTTCTTCTGGCCGAGCCGGATGCCGCCCGACGGGCCACTGCGGTCAACCCGTCCGATTTGCCCAAGCCCCAGGCTGACTTGAGCCACTGGCTCAGTCGCAAGTATGGCGTGGCCCCCGAACCGGTGGCAGCGCTGGTGGCCGCCGCGCACGACCTCGGGCGCAAGGTGCAACTGGAGCCCACCCTCATTCTGGCCATCATGGCCGTTGAGTCCGGCTTCAACCCATTTGCCCAGAGCCCGATGGGTGCGCAGGGCTTGATGCAGGTGATGACCAGCGTGCATCACCAAAAGTATTCGGCTTTTGGCGGCAGGATGGCCGCCTTCGATCCAATGACCAATATGCGGGTGGGCGTGCGGGTCTTGCTGGCCTGCATCGAGCGCGCTGGCTCTCTGGAGGGTGGCCTGAAGTTTTATGTCGGGGCCGCCAATCTCGACGACGACAGCGGCTACGCCAACAAAGTGCTGGCCGAGCAAGCGCGCCTGAACATGGTGGCCGAGGGCCGTCCGGTGCCCACCAGCGGGCAGGCGGCCTGGGCGGTGCCAGCCTCTCGTCCGACGCAAACTGCGCCGGCCAGGCCGGGCCAAGAGAGTTCCTGATAGCGCTACACTGACCGGCGCACGCAACTGGCGATAAGCTGACACCGCTCTAGCGGTTCGGCCGAAGTGGACAACCACTGGGGAGCGCGCGGCGGAACGGCATGAGCCGGCCCCGTCTTGAGCCGTTCGCCTGGGCAGCCTTGCCCACGATGCAGGGATTTCGTCTCACTCAGAACTGCCATGTACAACCGACACCATCTGGTCGCCCAGACCGACCCCGAGCTGTGGGCCGCCATCGAGGCGGAAAACGCCCGCCAGGAACACCACATCGAACTGATCGCCAGCGAAAACTATGCCTCACCGGCAGTCATGGCGGCTCAGGGCTCGCAGTTGACCAACAAGTACGCCGAGGGCTATCCGGGCAAGCGCTATTACGGTGGCTGTGAACATGTCGATGTGGCCGAGCAGTTGGCCATCGATCGGGTCAAACAGCTCTTTGGCGCTGATGCCGCCAATGTGCAGCCGCATTGCGGAGCCTCGGCCAACGAAGCCGTTTTTCTGGCCTTCCTCAAGCCCGGCGACACCATCATGGGCATGAGCCTGGCCGAAGGCGGCCACCTCACCCACGGCATGCCCCTGAACATGTCGGGCAAGTGGTTCAATGTGGTTTTCTACGGTCTCAACGAGAAGGAAGAAATCGACTACGACGCCATGGAGCGCAAGGCGCATGAAGCCAGGCCCCGCCTGATCATCGCCGGCGCTTCGGCCTACTCGCTGCACATCGACTTCGAACGGTTTGCCAAGGTCGCCAAGGAGGTCGGAGCGATCTTCCTGGTCGACATGGCGCATTACGCCGGACTCATTGCTGCCGGCGTCTATCCCAACCCAGTGCCCCACGCCGATGTGGTGACCTCGACCACGCACAAGAGTCTCAGGGGGCCGCGAGGCGGCATCATCCTGATGAAGTCTCTCCACGAAAAAGCGATCAATAGCGCGATCTTCCCCGGGCTTCAAGGCGGGCCTCTGATGCATGTGATCGCCGCCAAAGCGGTGGCCTTCAAGGAGGCTCTGGAGCCGCAGTTCAAGATCTACCAGCAGCAGGTCATCAGGAACGCACAGGTCGTCGCCGAGACCCTAACGCAGCGCGGTCTGCGCATCGTCAGCGGCCGCACCGAAAGCCATGTCATGTTGGTTGACCTGCGCGCTAAAGGCATCACTGGCAAGCTGGCTGAGGCCGTGCTGGGTCAGGCGCACATGACCATCAATAAGAACGCGATCCCCAACGACCCTGAAAAGCCTATGGTGACCAGCGGGGTGCGGATCGGGACACCGGCCATGACCACGCGCGGCTTCAAAGACGAAGAGGCGCGCCTGACCGCCCACCTGATTGCCGATGTGCTGGACAAGCCCGATGACCCCGGACACATCGCAGCGGTGCGGGCCAAGGTACACGCGCTGACCGAGCGCTTCCCCGTGTACACGGGCTGATCCACAGGGCCCGCGCACAGGAACGCACCGCCCCCGCCCATGAAATGTCCCTTCTGCGGCCATCTCGATACCCAGGTGGTGGAGACCCGGGTGTCCGAAGACGCCGATGTCATCCGCCGTCGACGGCAGTGCGGCGCCTGTGAAAAGCGCTTTACCACTTACGAGCGGCCCGATGTGAATTTTCCGTCCATCGTCAAGAAGGACGGACGCCGCATCGAGTACCGTCGCAGCAAGATGGTCGATTCGATGAACCTGGCACTACGCAAGCGGCCGGTAAGCACAGAGCAGGTCGATGCAGCGATCGAGCGCATCGAAGAAAAACTGCTCAATCTGGGCGCGCGCGAAGTGCCCTCAAGCCGCCTGGGGGAATGGGTCATGCGCGAACTCAAGAAACTCGACAAGGTGGCCTATGTGCGCTTTGCCAGCGTCTACCGCAGCTTTGAAGACCTCGAGGACTTCAAGAATCTGGTTGACGAGGTGCGGCGCTAGCCTAACGCCAGCACTCGTGGACACTTGGGCCAGTGCCGCTGCGGCCCCTCATGTGGGCGTGATCGAGCGACAGCGCACCACAAACATCGCCAAGCATCGGCCCTTCGGGTTCGGCGCGCAGCTGATAGGCGCTCCCGTCAGCGCGCTCGATACGCAGCCTGTAGAGCACTCGTTCATCAGAGCGAACCGCCTGTAAATCCGATGGCAGCGCAGGCGGCGAACCGTCGGTCATGAGGTAGCTGCCCTGAACGCTGTAAAAGCGCTCCATGAATTGCTGGGCCTGCAACAAAGACGCTGCGGCCTGGGCCCGGTGCGCCCTTTGCACCTGCGACCGGTAGGCCGGCCAGGCCACCGCCACCAGCATGCCGATGATGATCAGGACGACCAGCAACTCAATCAGCGTAAAGCTCCTTGACCGGTTGCAGGCACCGCCACCGTCGGTGCAATCGTTTCGCACAACAGTCACTTCTGACATGGTTCTACCTCAGAGGGGGATTGAGAATGCGCTTGTCGGTCCGGGCTCGCACTTGGTCGCCATCGATCAGCACGACGCGCTGCAGCCAGACGCTGGCGCCAGAGACGGTCAGACCGCTCAGTGGGTCGGCGCGGTGATCGGGGCTGAAGCCGCGCGCGGTCAAGACATGCAGCGGCAGGCCATCGGGCTGATTGGGCAGGGCCTGCTGCTCCACGAAGCACACAGGCGCGCGGCTTGCTCCTTCCATTTGGGCCGCAAGCACCGTCAGTACCGACGCCTCGCTGCGCCACAGGGCCGCAGAAGTCCAGGCGGGTCGGTCAGCCGGTGTGAGGGCCGGCGTAGAGAGCTTGGGATCGCGCGCAGCCGAAGGCAATAGCAACTGGCTCTGGCAATAGGACAGCGCCCATTGGGCCTGCTCATTCGCGTAGGTCTGCATCAGAGTGGCTCGCGCCACACGCAATGAGTTGGCGCTGCCACGCATGGAGGCGGCGCTGCCCAAGGCCAGTGCAGAAAGCAGCACCAGCACCATGACGAGGCTGAAACCGCGGTTGGCATCGCGCCTGGCAAGAAGATGGGGTGAAGTCATCGCGCCCTGTGATGACGCCAGGCCACCGTGGTGTGGAAGCTGCGCCGCAAGCGGCCGTCGCTTGAGCTCTGTGTCACGCCATGACAGTCGCGATAGGTACGCATGTCTTGCGGCCCGAGCAGTGCGTCGGCGCTGCGCATCTGCAGACACAGCCGTATGGCAAGCACTTGCGCGAAGTCGGTCACCTGCGAGGCACTGACATAGCGCAGGGCTGTTCCCGGTGATGTATCGACAGGTAGCCCCCAGGTCAGAACAAGCCGCTCGGCCTGATCGACCACCGGCTGTGGACCGCTCGCGCCGCGACCGCCGCAACGCAGCTCACTTCGGCCGCTGCTGCTGCTGATTTGCCATCGGTTGTAAGCCAGGAACGCGAGCCGTCCATCGGGCAAAACCGTCGGCGCTATTGAGTTGCCCAAACAATCGGTCGGTCGTCCGTCGCTACCCACCACGGTGCTGTACACATCGGCCTCATAGGCGATCTCGATCGCGGACGACGCCGAGGCTGAGCCAGCGCCGACTGTGGCGCAGCTCGGTGCGCCGTTGCTCGGCAAGCTGGCAAAGCCGGCGTCGCAGGCCAGCAAGACCGGGCCCGTAAGATCATCGCCCCAGGAAGCCAGCCCCGAGGAGCCGGTCTGCGCCCGGCGGGGCCAGGCGTGACCGGCCATCATCAGGTCGGCGCGCAGCAGGTCCAGCGCGATCTGCGCGTCCTCAATCATTTGCGCTTGCGCAGCCTGCAGCCGCTGCCCGCGGCCGCCGCCGAGCACCTGCATCATCACCGTCGTGATTAAAGTCAGTCCTAAAGACAGGGCAACGAGCAGTTCGAGCAAGCTCACACCACGGTATCGCGATCGGACAGGCCCCAGTCTCACCAGGCCACCTCCATCAGCAGGCAGCGCACCGCCGGCGCCGATGAAGGGGCAGGCGCAGGGGCGGCCCAGGCATCGGGGCATCGCAGATAGGCCGGCGTCTGGGCTGTGTGCGCCCACCCCGCTGGCTCGTGCCAGCCCACGGAAATGCGGGCGCTTCGTGCGAGGGGGTCGACGCTGAGCTGCGAGGAGCCCGAGGGCAAGGACTGACGCACACGATCGCGCCACTGAAGCAAATCGGCCTGAGCCCAGGCCAATGCATCGCAGGTAGACGGCTGACAGGCCGCCGGGGGAGCCGGCAAAACCCCCGCAAAGGGCCCTGCGTGGGTCATCGCAGGTGCCTGGGCTGGACTGGCGCGCAAAGTCTCGGCCAGCTCGGTGGCCAGCATGAGAGCCATCGTGCGGTGGGCGCTGATCCGACTTTGTTGCAAGGCGCTGGCCTGGCCCTGCATCCAGGCTGTAATACCGAGCGCGGTCAGGGTCAGAGCAACCAAGACTTCGAGCAACAGGAAGCCGGCTGCCGCCTTCATGCGCACTGGCTTTGCCCCTCCGGGCGCACTGAGGCGCGCCCCTGCATGGAAACGCAGACCAGTCGGATCAAGGGCCGGGGGCCGGTGCCCGACAAGGTGATCGCCTGTCCGGCTGCGCGCGCTTACCCGTTGGGCTGGTAGGTCAGTCCGGCTCGCGCCGCGCCCGAATTGCTGCTGATCGAGCGCACCACTGGCGTGACCCGATGCTGGTACAGAACCGTCTCTGAGGCCGACACAAGGCGGTTAGCGTCGGCGTCAAGAAAGATCAGCCAACCCTGGCCCCAGTCAGTGTGGGAGGCGCAACTGAGCCCGTCGAGGGAGGGGCAAATGGAGACAGCCTGGCCGCGCGCGAGGGCCTGGGTGCGGGCATGCCGGAGATCGTCAGCCAGGGTCTGAGCCTCACGGCTGAGCGCCCAGCGCTGCAACAAGCCCTGATAGGCCGGCAGGGCCAGGGTGGACAAGAGGGCCACCAAGGCCAACACCAGCATGATTTCGAGCAAGGAAAAACCTCGCATTCGGTAGGCATCGCCCGGTTGGGAAGGCGTCACTTCAGACACCGCCCCATGCTAGGAAGGCATGGACTCGAGCGTGTAATTTCTTGTTTCGTGACCGCCGCGGCTTACACTTTGCAGCCGCTGGTCTGAGGCCAGTCGCCCCAGCTTCTCATGATCGAACGCGCACTCGAACTGGCCGCTCAGGCCCGACTTACAGCGCCGCCCAACCCGGCGGTGGGTTGCGTGCTGGTCAATGCCGAAGGACGAGTCATTGGCGAGGGATACACGCAGCGCACGGGTGGTGCGCACGCCGAAATCATGGCCCTGCGCGACGCGCAGGCCCGCGGGCACGCCACGCAGGGGGCCAGCGCCTATGTGACCCTGGAGCCCTGCGCGCACCACGGACGCACCGGACCGTGCTGCGAGGCCCTGGTGCAGGCCGGTGTCAGCCGGGTCATCGCCAGCCTGGTTGACCCCAACCCGAAAGTGGCCGGGCGCGGCTTAGACCACCTGCGCGCGGCGGGCATCCGTGTCGAAGTGGGACCGGGCGCCGAACAGGCCAGAGAGCTGAACTTGGGATTTTTTAGCCGCATGGTTCGCGGCCGACCCTGGATGCGCATGAAGGTGGCCGCCTCGCTGGACGGCACCAGCGCGCTGGGCAACGGCCAGAGCCAATGGATCACTTCGCCGCAAGCGCGCGCCGACGGGCATGCCTGGAGGGCCCGGGCCTGCGCAGTGCTCACGGGCATAGGCACCGTGCTGACCGACGACCCAGCGCTGACCGTGCGCGAAGTAGTCACCGATCGTCAGCCGGTGCGAGTGATCATCGACAGCCGTCTGCAAACCCCGCCACACGCGCGCCTGCTGCAGGGCGGCGGACCGGTGTGGATCTATTGCGCCCTCAGCGACCCACAGCGTCAAGCGCCCCTGCTCGCGCAGGGAGCCCAGATCATCTGCCTGCCCGATAGCCAGGGCAAGGTGGATCTGCAGGCACTCGGCCGAGATCTGGCCCAGCGCGAAATCAACGAAGTCCATGTCGAGGCAGGCAGCAAGCTCAATGGCTCGCTGATGCAGGCCGGCCTCATCGACGAACTGCTGCTTTACCTGGCCCCGGTGCTGCTCGGACCCGGCCAGGGCCTGATGGCGCTGCCGGCCTTGCAGCGGCTCGATCAAGGTCAGGCCCTGCAGTTTCTCGACCTGGTGCGTACAGGACCCGACCTGCGTCTGCGCGCGCGCTTGCAGGGCCGCGAGCACTTTTAACAGACGGGCAGCCCCGCCCGACGGTCGCCAAACCGGGCACCAAGGGGGGCGGCTGGTTTACCTGCGAGAATAGCCCGATGTTTACCGGCATCATCACCGGGGTGGGGCGTATCGTCGCCAGCCACCCCCTCGGCAGCTCCTCGACCCACGGCAAGCGCCTGACCATCGAAGCACCGCCAGCCTACCTTGACGATGTCGGCCTGGGCGACAGCATCGCCATCAACGGAGCCTGCATGACCGCCACCAACCTGGATCTGGCGCACAGCCGCTTCACCGTGGATGTGTCGGCCGAGTCCCTGACGAGAACCTGCGGCCTGGACCGCAGCGGCCCGGTCAATCTGGAGAAAGCCTTGCGCGCCCACGACCGGCTCGGCGGGCACATCGTCAGTGGCCATGTTGACGGCATCGGTGAGGTCACGCGCTTGGCCCAAGTGGGCGAGAGCTGGGAACTGCGCGTGCGCGCACCCCGGGAATTGGCCAAATTTTTGGCGTACAAGGGCTCGATCACCGTCAATGGCGTCAGCCTGACCGTCAACCAGGTCGAGGATCTGTCCTCCCATGCGTGTGAAGTCAGCATCAACCTGATCCCCCACACCATCACGCACACTGCACTGGGCGAGCTCAGTGCCGGTGCTCGCGTCAACCTGGAAATCGACCTGATCGCCCGCTATGTAGAGCGTATGCTCGAGCAGAGAAAGCCCCTGACATGAACGCCCCCATGAAAGCCCCCGTGGCCATTTCGCCGATCGACGCCATCGTGGCCGACATGAAAGCCGGCCGCATGGTGATTCTCATTGACGAAGAGGACCGTGAAAACGAAGGTGATCTGGTTCTGGCCGCCGACCATGTCAGCGCTGAGGCCATCAACTTCATGGCCCGATTCGGACGCGGTCTGATCTGCCTGACACTCACCCGCGAGCGCTGCGAAAAGCTGCAACTGCCCCCCATGGTCAGTCGCAACGGCACCAAACACGCCACCGCATTCACGGTGTCGATCGAAGCGGCGCAGGGCGTGACCACCGGCATTTCGGCGGCCGACCGCGCGCGTACGGTGCAAGCGGCGGTAGCGCGCCACGCGCAACCAACCGATCTGGTGCAGCCCGGCCACATCTTCCCCTTGCAGGCAGTCGATGGAGGTGTGCTCATGCGAGCTGGCCACACCGAAGCCGGCTGTGATCTGGCAGCCATGGCGGGTTGCTCGCCGGCTGCGGTGATCTGCGAAATCATGAAGGACGATGGCACGATGGCCCGTCTGCCCGATCTGCTGGAGTTCGCGGCTGTGCACGGCCTGAAGATCGGCACCATCGCCGATTTGATCGAGCACCGCAGCCGCAACGAATCGCTGATTGAGCGGGTCGGCAGCCGAACCATGCACACGCCCTGGGGGGAATTTACCGCCCAGGCCTACCGGGACGCACCGAGCCGGCAGTTGCATCTGGCGCTCATCAAGGGCAGCTGGCGGCCCGATGAGGAAGTGGTGGCGCGCGTGCACGAGCCACTCTCCCTGTTCGATGTGCTGGAAACCGGGCGCACCATGCACTCCTGGAGCCTGGATGAAACCCTGCGTTTTATTTCTGCCCAGGGCCGTGGGGTGGCTGTACTGCTCAATTGCGGCGAGAGCCCAGACCAATTGATGGCGCAGTTCGAGGGCCTGGCCACACCCAGTCATGGACCGGGCCGTGGTCGCATGGATCTACGCGCCTACGGCATCGGCACCCAGATCTTGCTGCAAAGCGGAGTGCGCAGGATGCGCCTGATGGGCAACCCCCGACGCATGCCCAGCATGGCCGGCTATGGCCTGGAGATATGCGGCTACCTCAGCCGCGAGGCCCAGAACCTTTAAAGACACCCCATGCAAGCAGCCAACAAAGGACAAACCCCAGCCCCCTTGCAGGCCCGAGGCCTGCGCATCGGCATTGTGCGAGCGCGCTTCAACGAAGATGTGACTCTGGCCCTGGCGCAGGCCTGCCTCGACGAACTGGGCCGCCTGGGTCTGAGCCATCCCACCGTCATCGAGGTGCCAGGAGCCCTGGAAATTCCCAGTGCTTTGCAGGCGCTGGCCGGGCGGGGCGAGTACGACGCCCTGATTGCCTTGGGCTGCATCATCCGCGGAGAGACTTATCACTTCGAATTGGTGGCCAACGAAAGCGGCGCCGGCGTAAGCCGTGTGGCGCTCGATTACCGCCTGCCAATCGCCAACGCCATTTTGACCACCGAGAACTTGGCCCAGGCCGTGGCCCGCCAAGACGACAAGGGGCGCGATGCAGCGCGCGTAGCCGTAGAAATGGCCCGGTTGCTGCAAACGCTGACCCCATGAACGCAACGAGTCCTTGATGCCTTCTGTACAAACAAGCCCTCGTCCGGCCAGCGCCTCGCGCAAGGCCTCGGACAAATCAGCGCGAACCCGGGCGCGCGAATTTGCCTTGCAAGCGCTGTATCAGCACCTGGTGGGCCGCAATGAGGCCCAATCGATTGATCTTTTCACCCGCGATCTGATCGGCTTTCACAAAGCCGATACATCGCACTTTGACGCGCTGCTGCATGGCTGTATCGCCCAGGAGGCCGATCTCAACGCCCGGATCACACCGCATCTGGACCGCAAACTCACCGAAGTCTCGCCCATCGAGCACGGGGTGCTGTGGATCGGCGCTTACGAATTGATGCACTGCCCTGATGTGCCTTGGCGCGTTGTGATTAACGAATCCATCGAACTGGCCAAAAGCTTTGGCGGTACCGATGGCCACAAGTGGGTCAACGGCGTGCTCAACCAACTGGCGCCGCAACTGCGCCCTGACGAAGTCCGTCGTCGCTCATGAATTCCTTTCGGATTGCGCAAAGGGCGCAGCGTATCGAGCCATTCTATGTCATGGAAGTGGCCAAGGCGGCCCGCGAGATCGACCGTCAATCGGCCGCGGGGGCCGACCCGATGATTTATCTGAACATCGGCGAACCCGATTTCACAGCGGCAGACTTGGTGCGCGAGGCGGCCGAGAAAGCACTGCGTGACGGCCTGACGCAGTACACGCAATCGCTGGGTCTGCCCGCTTTGCGCGAGCGCATCAGCGACTGGTACCTGCGGCGATTCGGCGTCGAAGTGCCGGCCTCGCGCATTGTGGTCACCGCCGGGGCATCGGCAGCGCTGCAGTTGGCGTGTCTGGCCCTGATCGAGGCCGGCGACGAAATCCTCATGCCCGACCCCTGCTACCCCTGCAACCGGCATTTTGTCAGCAGTGCCGAAGGTCGGGCGGTGCTGCTGCCCACCACCGCAGCCGAGCGCTTCTCACTCTCGCTGCAAAGTGTCAGTCGGGCCTGGGGTCGCAACACCCGGGGCATCTTGCTGGCCTCGCCGTCCAATCCCACCGGGACCTCGATTGAGCCACTGGAACTGCGCCGGCTCATTGAGTTCGTGCAAGCGCGCGGTGGTATTTGCCTGATCGACGAAATCTACCTGGGCCTGAGCTATGACGCGCACTTTGGCCAGAGCGCTCTGGCCTTGCCCGATGCGCTCGGCCAGTCCGTGATCAGCATCAATAGTTTTTCCAAGTACTTCAGCATGACCGGTTGGCGTCTGGGCTGGTTGGTGTTGCCGCAAGAGCTGGTGCCGGTCGTGGAGCGGCTGGCGCAAAACCTCTTCATCTGCCCGAGTGCCGTGGCGCAGCATGCGGCGCTGGCTTGCTTCGAGCCCGAGAGCCTGGCGCAGTTCGAATATCGACGCGAGCAATTCAAGGCCCGACGCGACTATTTCCTGCCGGCGCTGGAACGCATCGGCTTGAAGGTGCCGGTGCGGCCGGACGGTGCGTTTTATGCCTATGCCGATGCCAGCGCAGCCATCAGCCGTTTGGGACTGCCCGGCCCCCGTGCGGATGGCACGGGCGGCAGCTGGGATCTGGCCTTCGAATTGATTCGACGCGCGAGGGTGGTGGTAACGCCGGGACGCGACTTCGGGCAGGCCGACCCGCACCGCTATCTGCGCTTTTCCACCGCCAGCAGCATGGGGCAATTAGAGGAGGCCATCAGCCGCCTGGGGAGGCTCCTTGGCTGAAGACGGCGCACCAGGTTTTGAATGGCCCGTGCGGGTTTACTGGGAAGACACCGATGCCGGCGGCATCGTCTTTTATGCCAACTACCTGAAGTTTTTTGAACGGGCGCGAACCGAATGGCTGCGCCATCTGGGCCTGGGGCAAGAGACCCTGCGCCGTGAAGATGGCGGTTTTTTTGTGGTCAGTCAGACCGATGTCCGCTATCTCAAGCCAGCCCGACTTGACGACCTGCTGTGCGTCACTGCGCGGCTGGACAAGACGGGCCGCGGTAGCCTGGTGATAAGCCAAGAGGCCCGGCTGCAAAGCTGCCGCAGCCTGCTGGCCCACGCCACAATACGCATAGGCTGGGTCGATCATGCCAGCCTCAAGCCCAGTCGTATTCCTGCCCATGTTTTGACTTCACTGCACGCCTGACCATGAACCAAGACCTCTCCATCATCCCACTCCTGCTCAACGCCAGCTGGGTCGTCAAGGCCGTGGTGCTGATCCTTGTCGGCATGTCCCTGGCCAGCTGGACCGCCATCTTCAGCAAGCTTGTGCGCCTGCGGCAGGTCAAAAGTATGAACGAGGAATTCAACAAGGCTTTTTGGTCAGACGCCAGCCTCAACGACCTTTACGCTGCGGCGCTGCGCAATGCCAAAAGCACCGGACCGATGGAACGCATCTTTGCCAGTGGCATGCGCGAATTTCAAAAGCTCAAGGAGCGCCGGGTCACCGATGTAGCGGCGCTGCTGGACGGAGCAAGGCGTGCCATGCGCGCAAGCTACCAGCGCGAACTCGATGCCGTCGAGTCGAATTTGCCCTTCCTGGGCACTGTTGGCTCGGTCGCACCCTACATCGGTCTTTTCGGCACGGTGTGGGGCATCATGCACGCCTTCACCGGGCTGGCCAGCCTGGAGCAAGTGACCCTGGCAACAGTCGCTCCGGGTATCGCCGAGGCCTTGGTCGCCACGGCCATTGGCCTGTTCGCGGCCATCCCGGCGGTTATCTTTTACAACCGCTTCGCCCACGACATTGACCGTGTGGCTAACCGCCTGGAGACTTTCATCGAGGAGTTCTCCAACATCTTGCAGCGCAACCTGGGCGCCCAATCGGCGTCGGGTCACTGAGCCATGCCTGGCGTTCAAGCCCGCGGCCGCGGTCGCCGCACCATCAACGAAATCAATATGGTGCCGTTCATCGATGTGATGCTGGTGCTGCTCATCATTTTCATGGTCACCGCGCCCCTGATCACGCCCAGCATGATCGCCTTGCCGCGTGTCGGCAAGGCGGCGGCGCAGCCCGTCAAGCCGATCCAGGTGATGATCGACAAGAGTGAGCGCATCGAGATCAAAGCCGGGGATGGGTCAGCCAAGCCCAGTACCCTCGATCAGGTCGGCGAGGCCGTGCGACAACTGCAGCCCGCCAGTACCCAAGGCGAATCGCCCACGCCCGTCGTGATCAGCGCCGACAAGTCGATACGCTACGAAACCGTGGTCAAGGTCATGGACGCCCTGAACAAAGCAGGGGTGGCCCGCATCGCCCTGTCGGTACAAACCGGCTCCTGATTTGCGTCCTTGGCGATGACCGTCAACGCCTCCGATCTGGACTTCCAGCCGCCGCCACCGCCAGGGCTCGGGCCGGCCCTGATCCTGTCCCTGTTGGCCCATGGCTTGCTGGTATTGGCGCTGGCCTGGGGCGTCAAGTGGACGCGTACCGATCCCATGGTCGCGTTCAACGCCGAGATCTGGTCACCTGCCGTGCAGGAGGCAGCCCCCGCAGCGCCGCCACCGGCGCCCCCCAGCGAGCCGCCACCTGCCCCACCGCAGGCCGCGCCGGCATCGCCGCCGCCGATGCGCGAACTGGCGCAGCAACGCGAGGCCGAAATTGCTCTGGAAAAGCGCCGACAACAAAACGAACGCAAAAAGTCGGAAGAGGCCAAAGCCTTGAAGGACAAGCAAACCAAGGAGCAGGCCGAGCGGGACCGGCGTGAACGCGAGAAAGCACGCAAGGCCGACAAAGAGAAAGCCGACCGCGAATTGGCCGAGAAAAAGAAAGCCGATCAAGTCAAGGCCGAGAAAGCACGCAAGGATGAGGAGCGACGCGACGCAGCGCTTGGAGAGGAAATGCGTAAAGACCAGCTGCGCCGCGCGCAGCAGCAGGCCAAGGCCAGCACGCCACAGACGGCTGCAGGAAGCGGTACGGCCGAGTCCAAAGGAGCCGCAGTGCAGTCGGCGGCGCCCTCCTCCAGCTATGCCGGTCGCATCGTACAGCAGATCCGCGACAACACCAAGTACAGCAATCCAGACACCGATCAGCCATCGGTACTGGTCATGGTCAAGACGGCCCCCAACGGTGAAATCCGCGAGACCCGGATCATCACCGGTAGCGGTAATCGCCTTTTTGATGAGGCGGTTCTGCGCGGCATCAGGAAAATGGGCACGGTGCCCAGGGACATCGACGGAAAGATTCCCGAGATGCTGTTGCGCGAGGGCCTGGAGATACGCGTCACCCTGTGAAAGGGGTACAGCCCCCCTTTCCGGCTCAGTCGTAGACGATCTGGGCCAAACCCTTGTCGGCCTGGGCCAGGATGCTGGCCAGAGCCGCATCACTGGGGTAGATGCGGGCGGTCTCGCCCAACTGCAGATCGGCGCAAGCACCCTCCCTGAACAGGCTCAGGCGTACGGATAGTCCCAAAACACGCTCGCCTTGATCGGTGTGCTCGCGCCGGGCGGGGTAATCGCGCAGCAAGCGATCAATGTCTGGCGCACTGCCATTGACCGCCATGCGCACATACTTGCCGAAGCGGCAGCGAGCCGACTCCAGACTCCAGGCCTGGGCCATCCTGAAGCGAAGTCCCGAAGCGCGATCGGGCTGCACCGTCCCCTGTGCAATGAGCAACTGATCTTCGCAGAGCAAGGTCTTGTGGAGGTTGTAAAAAGTTTCATCCACGGCCGCTTCGATCACGCCTGATTTATCGTCGAGCCTGATCACATACAACTTGCCGCGCTGCCCATTGATTGTCCGCACTTCAGAGACGATAGCGGCGATCACCTGAGGCTCACGGCCTTCCGTCAGATCGCCAATGCGGCGTCTGACAAAGCGCCGCACCTCACTTTCAGTCTCATCGAAAAGATGTCCCGAAAGGAAAAATCCCAGCGCTGTTTTCTCGTGGGTCAGTCGCTCGCGCACGCCCCAGGGCAGGGCTTCCACCAGCGGCGGCTCCTGGGACTGCGACTGCTGCGGATCGGCATCGAACAAGCCACCCTGGTTGACATTGGCTTGCGCCACCTGGGCAAAGTCGAGAGCCAGGTCGACCGAGGCCAGCAGTGCGGCACGGTTGCGCTGCAAACTGTCGAAGGCACCGGCCTTGATCAGGGCCTCAACAGTGCGTCGATTCAGCCGCGTGCGATCAACGCGGACGCAAAAGTCATACAAGGAAGTAAACGGCCCCTGCGCGTCACGGGCGGCGACGATGGCGGCAATGGCCTGCTCGCCGGTTCCCCTGATGGCGGCAAGCCCATAGCGAATCTGCCGGTCGCCAATGGGCTCGAATCGATACTGGCCGCGATTGACATCAGGACCCTCAAAGACCAGGCCCATGCGCACTGCATCGGCGTACAACACCTTGAGCTTGTCGGTGTCGTCCATCTCCACCGTCATGTTTGCACAAAAAAACTCCGCCGGGTAATGCACCTTGAGCCAGGCGGTGTGATAGGCGAGCAGAGAATAGGCAGCTGCGTGGGACTTGTTGAAGCCGTAACCGGCAAAGGCTTCCATCAGGGTGAAAATCTCATCAGCCTGCTGCTCGCCTATACCCTTTGCGGCTGCACCTTTGCGGAAGATCACTCGATGCTCGGCCATCTCCTCAGGTTTTTTCTTGCCCATGGCCCGTCGCAGCAAATCAGCGCCGCCCAGGCTGTAGCCGCCAAGCAGCTGGGCCGTCTGCATCACCTGCTCCTGATACACCATGATCCCGTAGGTTTCGGCCAGCACCGACTCGACCAGCGGGTGCGGGTACTGAACCGGCTCACGACCGTGCTTGCGGGCAACGAAGCTGGGAATCAGCTCCATCGGCCCGGGTCGATACAAGGCATTGAGTGCAATCAGGTCTTCCAGTCGGGTGGGCTTGGCATCGCGCAACATGCGCTGCATCCCCGTACTTTCAAACTGGAACACCGATTCGGTCTGGCCCCGACTGAACAAATCAAAGGTCGCAGTGTCGTCGAGGGCAATCGATTCGTAACTAAAGTTCTTCTGAGCCGGATGCCTCTCGACGATGAGCTGACGGGCCATCTCCAAAACGGTCAGGGTGGCCAAGCCAAGAAAGTCGAATTTGACCAGGCCAATGGAGTCGACATCGTCCTTGTCGAACTGACTGACCGCCGCGTCGCTGCCGGGCTGGGCGTAAAGCGGGCAAAAATCGGTGAGCTTGCCCGGGGCAATCAGCACACCGCCCGCGTGCATACCCACATTGCGGGTCAGCCCCTCGAGTTTTTGGGCCAATTCAATCAGCGTACGAACCTCTTCTTCGCGCGCCACCCGCTCGGCCAGGACTGGCTCGAGCTCGAGGACATAGTTGTTTTTGTCTCCTTCAGGTTTGGGCTTGGGCGGGTACTGCAGGGTCACCGTCATACCGGGCTTGTTGGGCACCAACTTGGCGATGCCGTCACACAGGCCATACGGCATGTCCAGCGCACGGCCTACATCACGAATCACCGCTCGCGCGGCCATCGTGCCAAAGGTGGCGATCTGACTGACCGCCTCGTGACCGTACTTGGCTTTCACATAGTCGATGACCCGATCGCGGTTGGCCTGGCAAAAGTCAATATCGAAGTCGGGCATGGAAACGCGCTCAGGATTGAGGAAGCGCTCAAACAGTAACTTGTACTGGATCGGATCAAGGTCCGTGATGCCCAGGGCGTAGGCGACCAGAGACCCGGCGCCCGAGCCGCGACCCGGTCCCACCGGGCAGCCGTGGGTTTTGGCCCAGTTGATAAAGTCGCTGACGATGAGGAAATAGCCTGGAAACCCCATCTTGAGAATCACATCGATCTCAAATTCAAGGCGTTGCTCGTACTCGGCACGACGGGTCTCGAGCAACGATGGGTCGGGGAACAAGGCCCGCAGACGCTGCGTCAGGCCCTCGCGCGAAGCACGCCTGAAATACTGGTCGATGGGCATGGGAACGCCATCCTGAACAGGCGTGGGATAGTCAGGCAGCTGCGGTCTGCCCAGTTCAAGCACCAGACTGCAGCGACGGGCGATCTCCACCGCATTGGCCAGCGCCGACGGGATGTCGGCAAAAAGGGCCGCCATCTCCGCTCGCGACTTGAAATACTGAGACTGAGTGAACCAACGCGGCCGACGCGCATTGCCCAGCGTCTGTCCCTGTGCAATACACACCCGGGTCTCGTGCGCCTCGAAGTCATCGGGGCAGGCGAACTGCACCGGATGGGTTGCGACCACCGGCAGACCAAGCCGACTGGCCAAACGCACCGCAGCGACCACATGGCGCTCATCGTCGGGTTGATCGGCCCGCTGCAGCTCCAGGTAAAAGCGGTGAGGGAACAGGCTGGCCAGATGCAGGGCGATCGCACTGGCGCGCGACTCGTCGCCTTGCAGCAGAGCCTGGCCGACTGCACCGCTGTTTGCACCCGAGAGCGCAATCAAGCCCTCCGACAACTCCTCCAGCCAGACTGACTTGATAACAGCCAGATCGCGCTGCACATTGGAAGTCCAGGCTCGGGTCAGCAGCTCGCACAAATTGAGGTAGCCCCGCTGATTTTGCGCCAACAGCAGCAAGCGCGCCGCGGCGGCGCTCTCCTCGCGGCCCGGTGTCTGCACCCAAACATCAGCGCCGATCAAGGGCTTCACCCCGGACGCACGCGCCGCCTTGTAAAACTTGACCGCGCCAAACAGGTTGTTCAGGTCGGTGATAGCCAGCGCAGGCTGCCGATCAGCGGCGGCAGCCTGCGCCAGATCGTCGATTCGCAACATGCCGTCGACGACGGAAAACTCGGTGTGGGTGCGCAGGTGAACGAACATGCGAACGATTCTAGGCTCAGCTCAGGTCACGAGACTCTCATCCCTGAGAGTCGGGAAGCCCCATGAAAAATCGGACTCTGACCCCAATTAAGTGCTGGCTAGCGTCGGCGGTAGCGTGTGGCGACTTCAGCGACACGAGCGCCGAAGGCGCGAGCCGTCTGCAAGTCTCCGGCTGCCATCTCGCCCGCACCGGCATCGGCCGGCGATTGGGCGATGGCGCCGGCATAGGAGCCGAGGTAATTGGGGTCGTCCCGACGGGCGGTCTTGGTGCTGCTGGGCAAGATCCCTTGGCTGACCCACAGACCGCCATGCTGCATGGCCAGGGTAAACAGATAAGTCAGCGTCGACCCCTTGTCACCGTTGAGGGCCGCACTGTTGGTAAAGCCGGCAAAGAGCTTGTCTTTCCAGGCCTGGGCATACCAGGCCTTGGACGAGGCGTCAGCGAACTTTTTGAACTGCCAGCTGACCGTCCCCATGTAAGTGGGCGAGCCCAGGATGATGGCATCGGCTTCGGCCAGCGTGTCCCAGGCCGAAGCCGGGATATTGCCTTCGGCATCAATTGCGATCAACCCTGCTTGCGCCCCCTCGGCCACGGCTTGCGCCATGCGCTGGGTGTGGCCGTAGCCCGAGTGGTAGACAACCGTTATCTGAGACATAGAAAACTCCGGGAAAAAAATCAGGCGCTCAAGTCGAACACCAGCACTTCGGCATCGAGGCCGCGCTCCAGGTGCAAACGCGTCTCGCCATCGAGCTTGGCCGCATCCCCCCCCTGCAGATCGTAGCCGTTGACCCGCAACTGACCCTTGATGAGGTGCACATAGGTCTTGCGGCGAGGATCCAGGGCCAGCGAGGCCGACTCCTGGTCGTCAAACAGGCCCGCATACAGGCGCGCATCGGCATGCAGGGTAACCGAGCCCTTGGCGCCATCGGGGCTGGCCACCAAGCGGAGCTGGCCGCGCTTTTGCGCCTGGGAAAAACTCTTTTGCTCGTAGCCTGGGTCTATGCCCTGACGGGACGGGTGTATCCAAATCTGCAAGAAATGCGTCTGTCCCTGCGCATTGTGGTTGAACTCGCTGTGCATGACGCCACGGCCGGCACTCATGCGCTGCACATCTCCGGGCAGTATGGCCGCGCCGTTGCCCATATTGTCCTGATGGGCCAGAGCCCCAGACATCACATAGCTGATGATCTCCATATCGCGGTGACCGTGCGTGCCAAAACCGGTGCCGGGCTCGATACGGTCTTCGTTGATGACTCTAAGATTGCCAAAACCCATGTGCGCCGGGTCTTGATACCCCGCAAAGGAGAAGGAGTGAAACGACTTGAGCCAGCCGTGATCGGCATAGCCGCGATCTCGCGAGGGTCTGAGGGTAAGCATGGGCAGGCGCTATGTTGAAGCTGGGTCAGAAACTGGACAATTTTTAATCACTCGGACGCCACTGTAAGATGCTTTCAATACCAGACAATCGCGTAGGATTGAATCCCGAACCCGCAGATCTGAAGGGTGTAGAGTCCAGTCATGGCCCAGCAAAAAAACACCACCTCCCCAACGGCCTTGACCGCACCCCGGTCAGTCGCCGTGATCGGGGCTGGTATGGCAGGCATTGCCTGCGCCCGTACTTTGGCGCAGGCTGGTCACCAGGTCAGCGTGTTCGAGAAAAGCCGGGGGCCGGGTGGCCGTATGGCGACGCGGCGTACCGAATTTGGCGGCTTTGACCACGGTACCCAGTATTTCACCGTCCGGGACAAGCGTTTCGAGCGGGCCCTCGAGACGGCCGGTGGCGTGCTCTCGCGCTGGCAGGTCAGCACCGTGCGCATCATGGACGAGGCCGGCCGAATCGCCGCAGCCTCTGGCCCCGATGCCGAGCCGCATTGGGTGGCCACCCCGGGTATGCAGGGCCTTCCGCGTCTGTGGGCCGAGCCGCTCAGCCACATTCACCTGGAGACTTTGGTCACGCGCATCGTAGCCGATCGACTGCGCAGCGGCCGCTGGCAGTTGCAAACCGAGGGGCCGGGAGCACAGGCCCAGGTTCATGCGGGCTTTGATGCAGTCATGCTGGCCCTGCCCTCGGTGCAGGCTGCAGCGCTGCTGCGCGCCTCACAGGTCGGCGCTGAAATTCAGGAACGCCTACAGGCGGTCCGGGTCGCGCCATGCTGGACCCTGATGCTTGCTTTCCCGCAAGCCAGCGCGCCCCTGG
>VGHR01000021.1 GCA_016868205.1 Betaproteobacteria bacterium | reverse complement strand
GCATCCCGAGCAGACGCGGACGCACCGAGGGCGTGAGCGCGGCGACGGCAGAGACCACGGAGTCAGTCGGTCGGGAGGTGTTGACACGCCCATCGGCCGCTGGCGGGGCAGGCCCCGCCGCGCGCCCCGGGGATGCAAGGGGCTGAGCCAGCACTTCGGCCGCCTTGCCCTTGAAGAACAGCTGATACCTGGCATCGACCTGGTGGCCGGCGAAGTGGGGCACTCCATCGGCATCGACAAAGGCCCAGACCTCGGCTCGTACCGCTGTGGCCGCGAGCAGGGCCAGGACGCACACAAAGAGGCGATGCAAAGGCATATCAGATGTCGATCTCTATTCGATCGCCGTGCAATTCCATCAATTCCCGTCGGGCCAGAGCCTCGCCCTTGCCCATCAACTTGCTCATCAACTGCTCTGTTTGCGGCAAATCCAGAGAACCAAGGCTGACCTGCAGCAGGCGACGGATATCCGGGTTGAGGGTCGTCTCCCAGAGTTGCTCAGCACTCATTTCGCCCAGGCCTTTGAAACGACTGATGGTCCACGCGCCCTCACGCACGCCCTCCTTGCGCAGCTTGTCCAGGATGGCCGTCAGCTCACCCTCGTCGAGCGCGTACATCTTGGCCGCCGGCTTCTTGCCACGCGCCGGCGCATCAACCCGAAACAGCGGCGGTCGCGCGATATAGACATGACCGCGATCGATCAGCTTGGGAAAGTGACGGAAGAACAGGGTCAGAAGCAAAACCTGGATGTGCGAACCGTCGACATCCGCGTCCGAAAGAATACAGACTTTGCCGTAGCGCAAACCGCTCAAATCAGGCTCATCGCCGGCGCCGTGCGGGTCGACGCCAATGGCCACCGAGATATCGTGAATCTCGGTGTTGGCGAACAGCCGATCCCGCTCAACCTCCCAGGTATTGAGCACCTTGCCGCGCAAAGGCAATATGGCCTGGGTTTCCTTGTCGCGGCCCATCTTGGCGCTGCCGCCGGCCGAATCACCCTCAACCAGAAACACCTCATTGAGCGACAGATCCCGACTCTCGCAATCGGTGAGCTTGCCCGGCAACACCGCAACGCCAGAGCCCTTGCGCTTTTCCACTTTCTGACCGGCGCGTTGGCGCGTCTGCGCGGCGCGAATCGCCAATTCGGCCAGCTTGCGGCCGTAGTCCACATGGGCATTGAGCCAAAGCTCCAGGGCCGGTCGAACAAAACTGGAGACCAGGCGCACGGCATCGCGCGAGTTGAGCCTTTCCTTGACCTGCCCCTGGAACTGCGGATCGAGCACCTTGGCCGAAAGCACATAGCTGGCCCGGGCAAACACATCCTCGGGCATGAGCTTGACCCCCTTGGGCAGCAAGGCGTGCAGATCGATGAAGCCTTTGACCGCCTGGAACAAGCCCTCGCGCAGCCCGCTCTCGTGGGTGCCGCCGGCGGTCGTCGGGATCAAATTGACATAGCTCTCTCGCACCGGCTGCCCCTCCTCGGTGAAAGCCACGCACCAGGTCGCCCCCTCGCCATCGGCAAAGTTGTCGTGCGACGCATCGGCAAACCCTTCCGCCTCGAAGAGCGGAATCACCGGATCGGCCTGCAGGGTCTGCATGAGGTAGTCGCGCAAGCCGCCCTTGTAGAGCCAGGTTTGACGCTCGCCTGTCTTTTCGTGACTCAGACTGACGCTCACGCCCGGCATCAGCACGGCTTTGCTGCGCAGTAAATGCAGCAACTCGGCCTGCGGCAGGGCCGGCGAATCAAAATACCGGGGATCGGGCCAGACCCTCACCACCGTGCCCTGCGACCGATCGCCACTACCCGCCTTGCGCAGCTTGAGCGGCTGCACCACATCGCCGCCTGAAAAAATCAGGCTGGCCACCTGTCCATCGCGATAGCTGCTCACTTCAAGCTGTCGCGACAGGGCATTGGTGACACTCACCCCCACGCCGTGCAAGCCCCCCGAAAAGCTGTAGGCACCGCCCTGACCCTTGTCAAACTTGCCGCCGGCATGGAGTCGGGTGAAGACCAACTCGATCACCGGCGCTTTCTCCTGCGGATGCAAGCCGAAGGGGATGCCGCGCCCCTCGTCCTCCACGCTGACAGAACCGTCGGCGTGCACAAGCACCCCGATCCTGCGGCCATGGCCGGCCAGGGCTTCATCCGCCGCGTTGTCGATGACTTCCTGCACGATATGCAGGGGGTTATCGGTGCGGGTGTACATACCCGGGCGCTGCTTGACGGGCTCCAGGCCCTTGAGCACGCGGATCGAGCTTTCGGAGTACTGCGGGGAAGTGTTGGCGTTCATGGCGATACGAAGCAAAGGCAAATTGTAGGGCTGCCGCGGCACGGGGCTGGATACATATACAGCCTCATGACTGTGAAGGGGCCACCAGATCAGCTTGCAGGCCAGTGGTTACAGTTGGGGCATGAATCTATCTGGCTCCAACCCGGCACCTTCCTTGCCGATGTCCCAGGTGCTGCTGTGCGGCGCCCTTATCGTCACACTGTCCATGGGCGTGCGCCACGGCTTCGGCCTCTGGCTGCTTCCGATCACACAATCCCACGGCTGGACCCGGGAGACCTTCTCGCTGGCCATTGCGGTACAGAATTTGGCTTGGGGGGTGCTGGGTATTTTTGCCGGCATGATGGCCGATCGCCTGGGGGCCATGCGGGTGGTCATGGCCGGCGGGGTGCTGTACCTGCTGGGCTTGTGCGGCATGGCAATGGCCACCCAAGGCTGGCAGTTCACTCTCGCGGCCGGCATTTTGGTCGGCGCAGCGCAGGCCGGCACCACTTACGCGGTGATCTACGGGGTGATCGGTCGCAATGTGCCAGCCGAGCGTCGCGCCTGGGCCATGGGGCTGGTGGGAGCGGCCGGTTCGTTCGGGCAGTTTGCGATGGTGCCGCTGGAGGGACTGATGATTACCCACTGGGGCTGGCAGACAGCGCTCTTCGTGATGGCCGCAGCCTGCCTGCTGATGCTGCCCCTGGCACGCGGCCTGAATGAAAAGATGGTCCCCAACGCCGGGGGCCAAGAGCAAACCATGCGCCAAGCCTTGCGAGAGGCCGTACGCTACCCCAGCTTTCAATTGCTCACGGCCGGCTATTTCGTCTGTGGCTTTCAAGTGGTCTTTATCGGGGTGCACATGCCCAGCTACCTCAAGGACGCCGGCATGGAGCCCGGGGTTGCTGGCATGGCCTTGGCCCTGATCGGCCTGTTCAATATATTCGGCACCTACCTGGCCGGTTCGCTGGCTCAGGCCGGGTCCAAGAAAATGATTTTGGCTTTCATTTACTCGGCGCGCTCGGTGGCCATCGTGGTGTTTCTGTGGGCCCCGCTCAGCCCTTGGAGCGTGTACATCTTCTCGGCCGTGATGGGGCTGCTGTGGTTGTCTACCGTGCCGGTCACTAACGCATCAATCGCCCATATTTTTGGCGTTCGCTACCTGTCCATGCTTAGTGGATCGGTGTTTCTGAGCCACCAGCTCGGCTCCTTCATGGGCGTGTGGCTGGGGGGCTACCTCTATGACCGCACCGGCAGCTACGATGTGGTGTGGACCATTGCCATCGCTTTGGGCGTCTTTGCCGCACTGGTCAACCTGCCGGTGCGCGAAGCCCCGATTGAACGCGCCGCAGGCCCGGCTCGCGCCTGATGCCATCAGCCCGCTTCATTCGCCTGAGCTGGGCCATCGCCCCGTTGCTGGTGGCGTGCACTTTTGCCCTGTACCTGCAACCTGCGTTTCTTGTGCTGCTGGCTGAACAGGTCTGGGCTTGCTTCTAGCAGGTGTTCAAAGCCATGGTGGAGGTCGCGAACGCGCTTGACGATCAAGAACCCAGCGCCTGGGTGCGGCGATGGTCGCATCTGGTGCCGCCAGGACCGGTGCTCGATCTGGCTTGCGGCCGCGGCCGTCATCTGCGCTGGTTTGCGCAGCGCGGGCACCCCGTCGTGGGGGTGGACCGATCCGCGCAGGCCTTGGCCGCCATCGGCCTGCCCGCAGCCGCCTGCGAAACCGTACTGGCCGATATCGAAGCGGGCCCCTGGCCGCTTCCGGGCAGGCGCTTTAGTGCCGTCGTGGTCACCCACTACCTGTGGCGACCTCTGATGCCCCATCTGATTGAGAGCCTGGCCGAGGCAGGCGTGCTCATTTATGAGACCTTTGCCCAAGGCCAGGAAAGCCTGGGCCGACCATCGCGCCCCGAATTCTTGCTGCGACCTGGAGAGCTGATCGAGATCTGCCAGGGCTTGCGCATTGTGGCCTTCGAAGACGGCCATCAACCGCAGTCGGCGCAGGCCCCAGCGCGATTCATCCAGCGCATCGCTGCGGTTCGCGGCCTTGGGGTTGCGATGCTGGAATCGCCGCTTTAGCGCATCGCCCAACCACCCGTCTTCTCGTCGAGCGCAGTGGGGCTGGGTAGAATCAAACTTTGCGCGACTCGCCGGCGACGGCGGTCGCCTTCCCCCCAACCTTTGTCCTTCCCGCTCTAGCCCATGATCACAGGCAGCATCGTTGCACTGGCCACTCCCTTCCACGAAGACGGTAGCGTCGACTACCCCGGTCTGCGCAAGCTGATTGACTGGCACAGCGAGGAAGGCACCGACTGCATTGGCGTGGTCGGCACCACAGGGGAATCCCCCACAGTGAATGTGGAGGAGCACTGCGAAATCATCCGGGTTTCGGTCGAACAAGCTGCCCGGCACGCGCGCAAGGTGCCCATCATGGCGGGGTGCGGCGCCAATTCGACGGCTGAAGCCATTGAGCTGGCTCGCTATGCCCAAAAGGTTGGCGCCCATTGCCAGCTGCAGGTCGTGCCCTACTACAACCGGCCGTCCCAGGAAGGCCAATACCAGCACTTCAAGGCCATCGCCGAGGCGGTCGACCTCCCCATGGTGCTCTACAACGTGCCGGGACGCACGGTGGCCGACATGACACCGGCCACCGCCCTGCGCCTGGCTGCGATACCTGGCATCGTCGGCATCAAGGAGGCATCGGGCAACATCGAGCGCGCCCAGTGGCTGATCAAGGAGAAGCCCGATCACTTCGCGCTCTACTCGGGCGACGACGCCACCGCGGTGGCCCTGATGCTCTGCGGCGGCCAAGGCAATGTCAGCGTGACCGCCAACATCGCCCCTGGGCGGATGGCGCAACTGTGCAAGGCAGCCCTGTCTGGCGATGTCAAGGGCGCCATGCGCATCCAACTCGGGCTGCTGCCCTTGCACAAGCATCTGTTCGTCGAAGCCAACCCCATTCCCCTCAAGTGGGCGATGCATCGGCTCCGATTGTGCGGCCCGACGCTGCGCTTGCCGCTGACCCCTCTCGATACGGCGCACCACGCGACCGTGGAAAATGCGCTGCGCGATAGCGGCCTGCTCTGATCGATGCCAACTGCGAACCGCGAGGAATACCCCGTGAACCAATCAATGACTCCCGCACCCGCGACCTGTTCCTCAAGTCAGCGAATTGCGCTGGGCCTGGGCTTGACGTTGGCCCTAGGCGTGCTGCCAGGCTGCTCCAGCCTGGGCAGCCTGATCAGTGGGGACCGAATCGACTACAAGTCCGCCGGAGGCAAGGGTCCGAGCCTGGATGTGCCTCCGGATCTGACCCAGCTCTCGCGCGAAGCCCGTTTCGCGGTGCCCGGCACGGTGGTGTCGGCCGAGTCTTTCCAGGCCGGTCAGGCGGCGGCCAATGCCAAGCGCGGCGAATCGACCGCCGTGGCTCAAATGGGCGATGTTCGAATCGAGCGGGCGGGCAATCAGCGCTGGCTTGTGGTTAAACGCCCGCCCGACCAACTGTGGGAGCCGGTGCGCGAGTTCTGGCAAGAAAGCGGTTTCCTGTTGGCGGTCGAGCAGAAAGAAACTGGAATCCTGGAAACCGATTTCGCCGAAAACCGGGCCAAACTGCCCCAGGACATCATCCGACGCACCCTGGGCCGGGTGCTCGACAGCCTGTACTCCACCGGTGAGCGCGACAAGTTTCGCACCCGGCTCGAGCGAACTGCGGAAGGTACCGAGATTTACATCAGCCATCGCGGCATGGTGGAAACCGTGCCAGGCAATGCGAGCAGCGGCAGCACCGTCTGGCAGCCTCGCCCTGCCGATCCTGAGTTGGAGAACGAGTTTCTGAGGCGACTGATGGTCAAGCTTGGCATACCCGCCGAGCAGGCCCGCTCCGCCACCGCGACCAGCAGACCCAGTATCGCGCGGATTGAGTCCGGTCCGAACAACCAGGCGCTGCTGCGCATTGACGAGGAATTCGACCGCGCCTGGCGTCGGGTGGGTCTGTCCCTGGACCGAACCGGCTTTACCGTGGAAGACCGCGACCGCGCCCGGGGCGTGTTCTTCGTGCGCTATGTGGAGCCGACAGCCGACAAAAAGGAGCCGGGCTTCTTTGGCCGGCTCTTTAGCCGCAGCAGCACGGCCGTGGCCCCCTTGAAGTACCGCATCGCAGTGGCCGCTCAGGGTCAAGCCACCGCCGTCACCGTACTCAACGCCGAAGGGGCGGTCGATACATCGGCTAACGCGCGACGCGTCGTCCAGTTGATAGCCGACGATCTGAAGTAAGCATCGGTCGTGATTCGACTGCGCAGCCTGGGCAGCGGCAGTTCCGGCAACGCAACCCTCATCGAGGCCAGGGGTCTGCGCACGCGCCGCCTCTTGGTGGACTGCGGTCTGGGCCCGAAAGTTCTAGCCCAACGGCTTGCCCGGTGCGGCCTCGACATCGGGGACCTGGACGCTGTATTCATCACACATGAGCACGGCGATCACATCGGACAGGTCCACAAAATCGCCACCGTCCACAAGCTGCCCGTCTGGATGAGCGAGGGAACATGGCGCGCCGGAGGTGGTGCGGACTTCGCGGGGCTATTGCGGTTTTGCGCCGACGGCCAGCGCATCGATATGGGCGAATTGGAGGTTCACGCTTTCTCGGTCCCCCACGACGCTGCCGAACCGCTGCAGCTCACCTGCGACGACGGGGCCCAGCGCATCGGCATCCTGACCGATCTCGGGCACGCACCCGAGTCGGTCGTCCAGCACTTGTCATCCTGCCAGGTCTTGATGCTCGAATGCAATCACGATACTGAACTGCTGACCCGGTCGAGCTATCCGGAGTTTCTCAAACGCCGGATTGCCGGCGACCGGGGTCACCTGTCCAACGAACAGGCAGCGCAAATCGCGGGCATGATTCAGAAAGGCCAGCTTGAGCAAGTGGTAGCGGCGCATTTGAGCCGCAGCAACAACCGAGCTGCGCTGGCGCTATCGGCCCTGGAGCGGGCCTTGGGCAGTTCGACCGAATTGTCGGTGGCCGATGCAGAGATGGGAACCGATTGGATCGACCCCGCTTAAAGCGCGCCCCTTGGCGCTTCCAAAAGAAAAAGCCGCCCGAAGGCGGCTTTTTCTGAGAAGCAATAAATTACTTCTTCTCGGGGGCGGCAGGAGCTGCTGGCGCTGCAGGAGCGGCGGGGGCAGCAGGTGCAGCAGCCGGAGCCTCGGCAGGAGCCGGTGCCGGTGCCGGAGCAGCGGCGGGGGCCGGAGCCGGGGCGGGAGCCGGGGCGGGTTCTTTCTTGCCACAAGCGGCCAGGGCGGCTGCAGCAACGATAGCTGCCAGAGCGAGAGACTTGTTCATTTTTTAATTCCTTGATGATGAGAAAAATATTTTCCACTTCAACGAAGGTGTTGCCCCAAGGGCTCGCACCTTCTCCAGCCCGGACAACTCGAGCTCGTCCGAACCAGCTAGTTAGTATAAGCCCTAATGCCGCCAACTACAAATCCTGTCAGGGCGGCGACTAGTGTGCGCCTGGGGCCGCACTTATTGCCCGCTTGAGTCCCGATGCAGGGTCAACCAGCCGTCGGCCAGCCACTGCAACACAACAAGACGGGCTTGCGCACTCAAGCGCTGCACCTCATCAGCACCCAGCCGTCGCTCATCGGCCAGACGGCGCAGCCAGCGCGCATCTGCGCCCCCCATCTGGAAGCGCTCTCCATTGACGAAAAGGAAGGAGCCGGCGTACATCATGCGGGTACGCCCATGAGCCGCAAGCCCTTGCCCGGGCCCCCAGGTCTCGTCGCAAGGCTCGAACCAAAGCCCTGGTTTAGGCTCGCTGAGATAACGACCCAGGGCATCGCGCAAGGCCTTGGGATCCTTCAAGACTTTCTCCAGCGAGCGCTGGGCAAATCCAATCAGAGCCTCAGGAAGAACGGCCGGTTGCGCGGTAGCGGGCTGACCGGCATCGCGGTATAGCACCGGCCGGGCAGGCTCTTGCGCCTCCTCCAGGGACTCGGCCATGCGCACCAGCAAGGCCGAAGCCAGTTCCGCGCGGCTCGGGGCCCTAAAACCGATGGAATAGGTCATGCACGGTTCGCCCCGGCCAGGCATGGCAAGGCCATCGTGCGCATAGCCCGGCGGCAGGTAGAGCATGTCACCGGCCTGCAGGACATGCTCCTCCTGGGGCTCAAAGCGGCGCAAAATTTTCAGCGGCAAATCTGCGCGCAGACTCAAATCTCTCTGAGGGCCGATACGCCATCGTCTTGAGCCGCTGGCCTGCAAAAGGAATACATCGTAGCTGTCAAAATGCGGTCCGACGCCCCCGCCCTCACTGGCCAGAGAGATCATTAGATCGTCCAGACGGGCATCCGGCAAAAACCGAAAACGCTGGAGCAGGTCGTGTGCCGCACGGTGGTGCAGATCCACCCCCTGCACCAGCAGCGTCCAGCCGGGCTGCCTCAGGGGCGGCAAGGCGCGCCTCGAAAAAGGTCCCTGCCGAAGCGTCCAGCGATCGACGCCCTTGCCCGAATGCGCCGCACGCACGACGAGGCGAGACTCGACCTCCTCGCGGCTGGCCAACTCGCAAAGCTCTCGGGCCGTGAGCACCGGCTTGAAGGCGTCGATCGCCTGCCGTACCAACAGGGGACGCTTTTGCCAGTGTCGCCGCATGAATTGCGCCGGGCTTAATCCCCCCAGCAGTCTCAAGGCGCTCGTGATATCCATGGGACAATTGTCCGATGAAAATTTTTTCACCCTGCGTGGTCGGGCTGACCTGGGTCCTGAAAGACACCCTGGGACAGGTACTCGATGAACTTGACGAACCGGTCGAGTTTCTGATCGGTGGCCGAGATCTCCTGCAAGCCGTTGAAGTGGGATTGATGGACAAACAGCCCGGCGATCAGGTCGATCTTCACTTGGAGCCCGAGCAGGCCTTTGGGGACTACGACGAGAACCGCGTCTTTTTGCAAGCCCGCGCCCTGTTTCCCTCGGACCTTGAGGAAGGCATGTTGATTGAAGGCAGCGCCTTGCCGCCCTCCGATTGCGATCCGCTGCCGAGCGACTTGATGTACACCGTCACCGAGATCTATCCGGATCATGTCGTACTCGACGGCAACCATCCCCTGGCGGGCATCGCCCTGCGTTTGCGCCTTCGGGTCGCATCGGTCCGGCAAGCCCGGATGGAAGAAATCGGCGCCGGCAGCCTCGGCACCGGCTTCTTCAAGCTCGAGTCAGCGCCTGCCCAGGCCAAGAACCAGACCCTGCACTAGCAGCCGGCCCGGCTGCTAGTTCACGCCTTGCCGGTGGAGCCGTAGCCACCCTCGCCGCGCTGGCTGGCGACAAACTCATCGACCAGGTTGAAGCGGACTTGGACCACCGGCACGATCACCAATTGAGCGATTCTCTCCATCGGCTCAATGGTGAAAGCCTGGGCACTGCGGTTCCAGGCGCTGACCATCAACTGCCCCTGGTAGTCGCTGTCGATCAAGCCCACCAGATTACCCAGCACGATGCCATGCTTGTGGCCGAGCCCCGACCGCGGCAGGATCAGGGCCGCATAGGCCGGATCGCGCAAGTGCATGGCCATTCCAGTGGGTACCAGTTGCCAGGACCCAGGCTGCAAGGTCAAAGGCTCGTTCAGGCAGGCTCGCAAATCCAGCCCGGCGCTGCCTGGCGTGGCATAGCTGGGCATAGCCTGACGCAAGCGTTCATCGAGCACCCGGACATCGACCTTCATGATGCGGCTTTCTTCAGTTCAAGGGCAATGCGTTCGATCAGTCGCGTGGCCAGGGCCGCCTTGGAGGCCCGGGGTAATTCCTCGCTGCCGGCAGCATCCACAACAATCAAGGCGTTGTCATCGCGCCCGAAGGTCTGGGGACCCAAATTACCGACCAAAAGCGGGACGCCCTTGCGCACCCTCTTTTCGCGCGCCTGATTCAGTAGGTCCTGGCTTTCCGCCGCAAAGCCCACGCAGTACAGCTGGCCGCTGCGGGCCCGATCGGAGCGCGCAATGCTGGCCAGGATGTCGGTGTTCTGCACGAACTCCAGCGCGGGCGCCTGGCCGTCCGCAGTCTTTTTGATTTTCTGCCCGGCCACCTGAGCCGGTCTCCAGTCGGCGACGGCGGCCGCAGCGATGAAGACACTGGCCTGCGCAGCCAGCGGCTCGGTGGCTTGCCACATAGCCTGAGCCGACTGCACATCGACACGCTGCACCCCACGCGGGGTGGGTAAGCTGACCGGCCCGGCCACCAGGGTAACCTGAGCGCCGGCTCGCCAGGCCGCCTGGGCCAGCGCAAAGCCCATCTTGCCGCTCGACAGGTTGGTGATGCCGCGCACCGGATCGATCGCCTCATAGGTCGGGCCGGCCGTCACCACCACCCGCTGGCCGGCCAGGACTTTCGGCGTAAAAAAAGCCACCACCTCTTCAAGCAGCTCCTGCGGCTCGAGCATTCGACCGTCGCCAGTCTCGCCGCAAGCCTGATCACCCGCACCAACGCCGAGCACCCGCGCCCCATCGGCGCGCAGTTGCTCCAAATTGCGCTGGGTCGCCGGATGGGCATACATTTCCCGGTTCATCGCCGGCGCCAGGAGCAAGGGCACCCGCCCCAGGGGCCGCGCCAGGCACATCAGGCTCAACAGATCATCAGCCCGGCCGTGTAGCAAGCGGGCCATGAAATCGGCGCTCGCCGGGGCCACCACAATCGCATCGGCTTGCCGGGACAAATTGATATGGGCCATGCTGTTGCCCTCACGAGCGTCCCAGGCGTCGGTAAACACCGTACGGCCGCTCAGCGCCTGCAGGGTCACCGGCGTGATGAACTGGCAGGCCGACGGCGTCATCACCACCTGAACAGAGGCGCCGGCCTTGACCAAGGCGCGACAAAACTCGGCCGCCTTGTAGCAGGCAATGCCGCCCGACAAACCCAGCACCAGGTGCCGCCCCGACAGGGGACCGGCGTACGCTTCTTGCTCCATGGCGCGACTGTAACGGATCAGACTCAAGGCCGGCCCACTACAGGCCTTGCGATTTCACCCCGAGCCTGGAGCTGACCTTTATAATTTGTTTTTCACCCCCCAAGGAATCCCCGATTCCTTATTGACATGACCAAATTCGTCTTCGTCACTGGCGGTGTGGTGTCCTCCCTCGGTAAGGGAATCGCCTCAGCCTCCCTCGCAGCGATCCTGGAGTCGCGAGGCCTCAAAGTCACTCTGATCAAGCTCGACCCCTACATCAATGTCGATCCCGGGACCATGTCGCCGTTTCAACACGGCGAGGTCTTCGTGACTGATGATGGGGCCGAAACCGACCTCGACTTGGGCCACTACGAGCGCTTCATCACCACGCGCATGCAGCGCAGCAACAATTTCACCACGGGACAAATCTACAAGAGCGTCCTTGAAAAAGAGCGCCGAGGCGATTACCTGGGCAAGACGGTGCAGGTGATCCCGCACATCACCAACGAGATCCAGGAGTTCATCCAGCGCGGCGCTGGCGTGGGCGGCCCTTATGCGGTCGATGTGGCCATCGTCGAAATCGGCGGCACCGTCGGCGATATCGAATCGCTGCCTTTTCTCGAGGCGGCGCGCCAGATGAGCCTCAAGCTCGGCCCCAACAATGCAGCCTTCGTGCACCTGAGTTATGTGCCCTGGATTGCCGCGGCTGGCGAACTCAAGACCAAGCCGACCCAGCACACCGCACAAAAGCTGCGCGAGATTGGCATCCAGGCCGATGTGCTGCTGTGCCGCGCCGACCGACGCATTCCCGACGAGGAACGGGCCAAGATTTCACTGTTTTCCAATGTCCCCGAATGGGGCGTCATCTCCATGTGGGATGTCGACACCATTTATAAGGTGCCGCGCATGCTGCACGAACAGGGCCTGGACGGACTCATTTGCGACAAATTGCGGCTCAACACCCCGCCAGCCAACCTGGCACGCTGGGACGAACTGGTTCATGAGACCGAGCACCCCGCCACTGAAGTTCGCATTGCCATGGTGGGCAAATATGTCGATCTGTCCGACAGCTACAAATCGCTCAATGAAGCCATCCGTCACGCTGGCATGAAGAATCACGCCCGCGTCCTCATCGACTATGTCGACTCTGAAACCATCATGGCCGAAAATGTGCCGCAACTGGCTCGTTTCGATGCCATCCTGGTGCCCGGCGGTTTTGGCAAACGCGGCATCGAAGGCAAGATCTGCGCGGCCCGCTTTGCCCGCGAAAACAAGGTGCCCTACCTGGGGATCTGCCTGGGCATGCAGGTGGCCACCATCGAATTTGCGCGCCATGTGGCCGGCCTGAGCGAGGCCAACTCCACCGAATTTGCCCCCGACAGTCCGCATCCGGTGATTGCACTGATCACCGAATGGAAAGACGCCGACGGCACTGTCAAGATCCGTAACGAAAAGTCTGATCTTGGCGGCACCATGCGCCTGGGCGCACAAAGTTCCGATGTATCGAAGGGCACGCTGGCGCACCAGATTTACGGCGATGTGGTGACCGAGCGGCACAGGCACCGCTATGAAGCCAATGTGCATTACCTCGATCAGCTGCGCCGCAGCGGCCTGGTGATTTCTGCCCTCACACAGCGCGAGCAACTCACCGAAATCGTGGAATTGCCGCAGAGCGTGCACCCTTGGTACATGGGCGTGCAGTTCCACCCCGAGTTCAAATCGACCCCCTGGGACGGCCACCCTCTGTTCAATGCTTACATCAAGGCAGCCATGGACTACCGGGGCTCCGGACGATCGCTGAAAGTGGCTGCATGAAGCTCTGTGGCTTCGAGGTCGGTTTGGATCGGCCTTTCTTCCTGATTGCAGGCACCTGCTCCATCGAAGGACTGGAGATGTCCCTGGATGTCGCTGGCCGGCTCAAAGAAATCTGCGCGGCTCTGGGCATCCCCTTGATCTACAAGGGCTCCTTCGACAAAGCCAATCGCTCATCGGGCGACAGCAAGCGAGGCCTGGGGCTTGAGGCTGGCCTGAAAGTTCTCGATGAAGTGCGCAAGCAACTCGAGTTACCCATCCTAACCGATGTGCACGACCCCTCGCAGGTGGCCACTGTCGCCAGCGTGGTCGATGTACTGCAAACCCCCGCCTTTTTGTGCCGCCAAACCGACTTCATCCGGGCCGTCGCCCAGTCGGGGAAGCCGGTGAACATCAAGAAAGGCCAGTTCCTGGCACCCTGGGACATGAAGCATGTGATCGACAAGGCCAAAGACGCCGCGCGCCAAGCCGGTCTGTCGCAGGACCGCTTCCTGGCCTGCGAACGAGGCGTGAGTTTTGGCTACAACAACCTGGTGGCCGATATGACCAGCCTGGCCGAAATGCGCAAGTCGGGTGCACCGGTGGTCTTCGATGTAACCCACTCGGTCCAAAAGCCTGGCGGCCTGGGCACCAGCAGCGGCGGTGCTCGCGAGATGGTGCCCGTGCTGGCGCGCGCCGGTGTTGCCGCCGGCGTGGCGGGCTTGTTCATGGAAACGCATCCCGCACCGTCCCAGGCCTGGTCCGATGGGCCCAACGCCGTACCGCTGCATCACATGCGGGCCCTGCTGGAGACGCTGGTCAGCCTCGATCGCGCCACCAAACAGGCCGGCTTTCTTGAAACGAGTTTTTGCACCTGAATCATGCCCAGCGCCTACATCATTGCCCAGGTGAGCATCACCGATCCGGACCGGTACGAGCAGTACAAGAAGCTCTCGACCCTGGCCATGCAGACCTATCAGGCCGAAGTCTGCGTTCGCGGCGGGGCCATCGAGGTTATCGAGGGTGACTGGCATCCCGAGCGCCTGGTGATCCTCAAGTTCCCCAGCCTGGAACAAGCGCGGCGTTTTGAGGCTTCGCCCGAATACGCGGCCGCGCGTGCCGCCCGCCAGGGTGCGGCGGTGATGCGCATGCTGCTGGTCGAAGGAAGCTGATCAGCGTTTTTCCTGCAACGAAGAAAGAAAGAAAATGAGTGCAATAGTCGACATCGTGGGCCGCGAAATTCTGGACAGTCGGGGCAATCCCACCGTCGAATGCGATGTGCTGCTGGAGTCCGGCGTGATGGGGCGGGCAGCCGTACCTTCCGGCGCCTCCACCGGGTCGCGTGAGGCCATCGAATTGCGCGACGGCGATCAGGCTCGCTATCTCGGCAAGGGTGTGCTCAAGGCAGTCGAGCATATCAACACGGAAATTTCTGAGTCGGTACTCGGCCTGGATGCCAGCGAGCAGGCCTTCTTGGACAAGACCCTGATCGATCTGGACGGCACCGACAACAAGAGTCGATTGGGGGCTAACGCCATGCTGGCTGTGTCGATGGCCGTGGCCCGGGCAGCCGCCGAGGAGGCCGGCCTGCCGCTGTACCGCTATTTCGGTGGGTCCGGCGGCATGCAAATGCCGGTCCCCATGATGAATGTGGTCAATGGCGGCGCGCACGCCAACAACAACCTGGACCTGCAGGAACTCATGATCATTCCGGTTGGAGCGCCGAGCCTACGAGAGGCGGTTCGCTATGGCGCCGAGGTCTTTCATGCACTGAAGAAAATTTTGCATGACAAAGGGATAAGCATCGCTGTCGGCGACGAGGGCGGCTTTGCCCCGAATGTGCCCAGCCACGAGGCAGCCCTGGAGATGATCCTGCAGGCCATTGACAAGGCCGGCTATGTGGCGGGCGAACAAATCGCCCTCGGCCTGGACTGTGCAGCCAGCGAATTTTTCAAGGATGGCCAATACCATCTGGCCGGCGAGGGCCTGGTCGTGTCTGCGACGCAGTGGACCGACATGCTGGCGACCTGGGTGGACAAGTACCCCATCATCAGCATCGAAGACGGTATGCATGAGGCTGACTGGGACGGTTGGAAGCAACTCACCGAGCGCCTGGGCCGCAAGGTGCAGCTGGTTGGAGACGATCTCTTCGTCACGAACACCAAGATTCTTAAAGAAGGCATCGACAAGGGCATTGCCAACTCCATCCTGATCAAAATCAACCAGATCGGCACTCTGACTGAAACATTTGCCGCCATCGAAATGGCCAAACGGGCCGGCTACACCGCCGTGATCAGTCATCGGTCGGGAGAAACCGAGGATGCGACCATCGCCGACATTGCCGTCGGCACAAATGCAGGTCAGATCAAGACCGGCTCGCTTTCCAGATCCGACCGGATGGCCAAGTACAACCAGTTGCTGCGGATCGAGGAGGACCTCGGTGAAATTGCCAGTTACCCGGGTCGCGCGGCTTTCTACAATCTGCGCTAACTTATTCTGAAAGGCTCTCATGGGAAGGCGTAGCGTCACCGCGATCCTTCTGGGCCTGCTGCTGATCTTGCAAGGCCAACTGTGGTTTGGCCGCGGCAGCTTACCCAGCGTGCAGCAGATGCAGGAGCGTCTGGAGGCGCTGAGCCTTGAGAACAATAAGGCACAAACTGAAAATAACCGCCTGTCGGCCGAGGTGCGCGACCTCAAGGAAGGTCTGGAAATGGTCGAAGAGAAGGCGCGCGGCGAGCTGGGCATGGTCAAGCCCAATGAAATCTTCGTCCAGTACGAGCGAGCCCGAAAGTAGGCCCCAGGGCCGGCCCGGACCCACCCCACAGGCGCGATTGCAGCCCGCGCTGCAGGTCGTGGTGCTCAGCCACAGACTGCGTCAGGCGCAGTCCCTGGTACTGGCTATTGAGCGAGCGATCCAACGACGGGGGCTGGCCCATCCGGACCGAAAGTGCCTGGCCAGCGACCGGGTCGACCCGTCCGTCAGAGGCGACTTGTGGTTCCTTCTGGGAGTGGATGAGGCCGTCGATGCGCAGACCCTAGAGGCCCTGCGGACGCACCGGCTTATGCGACAGGCCCTGCACCAGCGCGCTCATTCCTTCGAGGTCCTGCGCGGCAGCGCGGCCCAACAGCTGCACCAAGCGCTCTCGGCGCTTTCACGCTGGCTTCCAGCCCTGCGGCCCGAGGGGGCAGAAACACTGGGGCTCTGGCGCAACTGGTGCGAAAACTGCGACGATCCCGACTGCGAACGGCGGCTATTCGCCAGGCTCGAACAGGGCAAGACCGAACCTTAGCGACCGAGGCCTTGGGCCCGGCAACGGGGCCTTGAATGCATCACTGCAGCCCGGTCGAGCCAGGGGCCTGATCGGCCACTGCGGTAAACAGGCGAGTCGAGTCGACCGGGTCGAATCGATACTGCACGCCGCAAAACTCGCAGCCCACCTCCACCTGACCCTGTTCATCGAGAATTTGGTTCACTTCGGACTGCCCCAGACTGCGCAGCATGGAGCCCACACGCGCACGCGAACAACTGCAGGCAAAGCGCGGTTGCATCGGCTCGTACCGTAGCAGGTGCTCCTGCCAAAAAAGACGGTGCAAAATTTCATCGGCGCCCAGGGTGAGCAGTTCCTCGGCCTGCAAAGTCCCGGCCAACATCGCAATGCGCTGGTAGTCCTCACTGCGCCCGATCTGGTCTTCATTGGCGTCACGGTCCATGCGACCAGCCAGATTGCCCTGGCCCATCACCGGCAAGCGCTGAATCAGCAGACCGGCGGCCAGCTCATGGTTGGCCGCAAGGACAAGGCGGGTGTCAAGTTGCTCGCTTTGCAGCATGTAATGCTCGAGCACCTCGCTGAGCTTCTCCAGCTTTTCATGCCGATCGCCAAAAAGCGGCACCACGCCCTGATACGCCTGCTGACCGGGCAGGCGGTCTTTAGGGTCCAGGGTGAACGCACAGCGCCCCTTATTATCAAGGTTGACCAACTGGCTCAAGCTGGCACCGGCTGGCACTGCCGCCCGGCCCTGCGGCCCAAAGGAGGCGGTGGCCCGAAAGCTGAGATCCGACTGAACCTCGGCCACCGCCAATTTGAGAGGACCATCGCCCGATATCTGCAGCACCAAGGCCCCGTTGAACTTGATGTTGGCCTGCATCAGCGTCGCAGCTGCCGCCATTTCACCAAGCAGGTTCTCGACCTCCGGCGGATAGCCGCCGGCCTCTCGCCGCCTGCGCAGGACCTCCTGCCAGTCCCGTGTCAGGCGCACCAGCATGCCTCGCACCGGCAGGCCATCGAAAACAAATTTGTGCAGTTCCGACATGAGGTATTCGCGCGTCAAGCTATCTTGCGCAAACCTGCACGGAAGCGCCGGGCATTGTCCACATAGCCGGCTGCACTGCGCCTGAGCCCTTCAATCTGTTCAGGACTGAGCTGCCGAACCACCTTGGCCGGGCTGCCCAAAATCATGGACCCATCCGGAAACTCCTTGCCCTCGGTGACCAGGGATCCGGCCCCAACCAGACAATGACGCCCAATGCGCGCGCCGTTGAGGACCACCGCCTGGATACCAATAAGGGAGCCATCACCGATCGTGCACCCATGCAGCATCACCTGGTGACCTACGGTGACATCATCGCCAAGGGTCAGCGCCTGGCCGAGGTCGGCATGCAAAACGCTGCCGTCCTGGACATTGCTGCGCCGGCCAATGCGTATGATTTCGGTATCGCCGCGAACAACCGCACCAAACCAGATGCTGGCCTCCTCCGCCACAATCACCCGTCCCATCACCTGTGCGCTATCGGCGACCCAGGCGGTTTCGTGAATCTCGGGACTGACCCCATCGAGCTGGTAAAGCGCCATAAAACGGCTCCGTAAAGGAGCGCAATTGTAAGATGCGGGCACGCTTACTCTAGCCGCCTTCAGTCCCGGAATCGCTCTGCAAACCCATGCCCTGTCTGCGCAGCCACGCCTTGTCTGTCATCCTGATGCGCTCGGCAGGCGAGAAGGCCCAGGCCTTGACAAACTGGCCGGTCCGTCTGCCGCTGGATACCCAAGCCAGCTGGGCTGAGCCACCCGGCCTGCCCGGCCGGGCAGAACGACCCAGACTGCGGCCGCCACAACAGGTGCCGATGCGTGGCGTGGGCAGCGTGCAAGGCCGAGCTGGACTGATCCACGCCCTGACCCATATCGAGGCCAATGCCATGGATCTGGCCCTCGATGCCCTCTGGCGATTTCCCGGCATGCCCGAGGCCTACTACCGGGATTGGCTGAAGGTGGCGCAAGAGGAGGCCTTGCACTTTGAACTGCTGCGCCAGCATCTACAGGCTCTGGGCTACCACTACGGGGATTTCGATGCGCACGAGGGCCTGTGGGACATGGCCAGGCGCACCCAGGGCGACCTGCTGGGACGACTGGCGGTAGTGCCGCGGGTGCTCGAGGCGCGCGGGCTCGATGCCTCGCCCGCGGTGCGTTACAAGCTACTGTCGGCCGGTGACCGAGCCGGCGCACAGATCGTGGATCTCATTTTGCGTGATGAGATCGGACATGTAGCGATAGGCAACCGCTGGTTCGGCTGGCTGTGCAAAGAGCGAGGCCTGGACCCCCTGACGCAGCAGCGGCAACTGATGCAACGCTACGGCGCGCCGCAACCCAAAGGCCCCCTGAACAAGGCTGCGCGCCGGGCAGCGGGCTTTTCCGAGGACGAATTGGCCGAGCTTGAGCGAACGCACTAAAGACGGGTCGGCCCAGAACCCGTTGGCGTGACAGCCAGTGGAGCACGCGCAGGTCCGCCAGAGGCCTGACTTTTTTGCGCCGGCACTGTTGCGCTTGCGCCAGGCCCCCGCTGGCCTTTAGCCTAGTCTGACCTTGCCCCTCCTCGCGCCCACCCACCGCGGCATGCCCACTGATGATCTGGTAGAGCCCCATGCACGCCACGCTATTTCCCCGGACGCTCCGGGCAATGCCCCCGCAAGTGCAAATCCGGCTGCCCTCGGGACAAACTTTAGGCCGCCCCGAGGCCACCGTGCATCTGAACCTGCGATCCTGGTCCAGCCTGCGACATGTACGGCGCCTGCAGCTCGGGGGGCTGGCGCAGGAATATGTGGAGGGACGGCTGCAGTTGCAAGGCTCCCTGCGCGAGGTAATGGCCGCTGCGGCCAACTGGCTGGGTCTGCCAACTCACCGCAGGCGATGGCCCGACAAGGCCCTGGCTCGGTGGTTCTCGCTGCGGGCCCATACCCGCCATCGAGACCGGGCGCAGATTCAGTTTCACTATGACCTCAGCGACGACTTCTACGCGCTGTGGCTCGATCCCCTGCGGGTCTACTCATGCGCTTACTACCGCAGCGACGGCCTGGACCTGGCCAAGCGCAGCAGGCTAAGCTCGAACATATCTGCCGCAAGCTCATGCTCAAACCGGGCGAACGTTTCCTGGATATCGGTGCAGGCTCGGGGGGCTGCTGATCTGGGCGGCTCAGCATCACGGGGTCGACGCCACCGGCATCACCTTGTCAAAAAATCAATGGGCTTATGCCAACCAAGAGATAGAGCGGCTTGGCCTGCAGGACCGGGGCCGCATTCGTCTGCTCGACTACCGGGTCCTGGATACCGAACCGGGCTACGACAAGATTGCCTCCGTCGGCATGTTTGAGCATGTGGGCCGTGCCCGAATGGGCGCGTACTTTGCCAAGCTCAAAAGTCTGCTACGACCGGGTGGACTGCTGATGAATCACGGCATCACCGCTGGCGCCACTGATCACGACCAGCTCGGCGCCGGTCTGGGCGACTTCATCGAGAAATACATCTTCCCCGGCGGGGAGTTGATGCACACCAGCGCGGTGTTGGCCGAGATGGCCGATGCAGGACTGGAAATGGTGGACACCGAGAACCTGAGACCCCACTACGCGCGCACCCTGTGGGCCTGGTCTGATGCGCTCGAATCAAAGCTCCAGACAGCGCAGGCCGTGCTCAGCCGGGACCGGAGCGCCGAGGCAGCCTCACGCATCCTGAGGGCCTACGGACTCTACCTGGCCGGTTGCGCCATGGCCTTCGAGCAAGGCTGGATTTCGCTGTACCAGATTCTGGCCACCCGCCCCACCGGTCGGGCCGACCACGGTTCGCTCCGGGGCGCGCGGTCCGACCACCCCTTCCGGCGCGATCACATGTACCCGCAGCACGGGCAGGACGAGACGCTCAAGCGCCCCGCGGATGGTGCTGCGCATGCAACTGCTTGAGTCGCTCGCGCGCCACATGGGTGTAGATCGTTGTGGTCGATATATCGGCATGCCCCAGCAGCATTTGCACCGCGCGCAGGTCAGCGCCGTGGTTGAGCAGGTGCGTAGCGAAGGCATGGCGCAGCGTGTGCGGTGAGATCGGCACCTTGATGTCGGCTTGCAAGGCATACTTCTTGATCAGCACCCAGAACATCACCCGGCTCATGCCCCGACCGCGCGCGGTGACAAACACATCCTCGCACTGCCGACCCGCCAGAATCTCGGCGCGGGCCTGGCCCAGATAGGCCTGCAAATGGACCCGGGCCAGCGCGCCGAAGGGTACCAGCCTCTCTTTGCTGCCCTTGCCCATGACACGCACGATGCCTTCATTCATGCCCAGATGGAAGGTCTTGAGGCCAACCAGTTCGCTCACACGCAGCCCACTGGCGTACAGCAGTTCAAGCATGGCCTTGTCACGCAGGCCCAGGGCGGTATCGAGGTCAGGGGCTGCCAAGAGTTGATCGACCATGGCCTCGCTCAGGCTTTTGGGAACGCGCAGCGCCTGCCGCGCAGACTGCAGGCGCAAAGTCGGATCCACCGCGATACGGCCCTCTCGCAGGGCCCAGCGAAAATAGCGCTTGAAGACCGTCAAACGGCGGTTGGCCGAGGTCGCCTGGGTCGAACCATGCCGCATCGCAAAGTAGTCGTGCAGATCGGACTCCTGGGTCTGGTCAACCCTCCTGGAACGCGCGCGCAGCCAAAGGCCGTATTGGCTCAGGTCGCGCCGATAGGCGGCCAGGGTATTGGGCGCCAGACCGTCCTCGAGCCACAGGGCATCGACGAAGGCGTCGATGGCGGGATCACTAAATGCCTTCATGACTGCGAACCGACCGTGCAGAAAAAAACCGCTGCAGCGTGGACGCGACAGCGGTTCGACACCCTGCCGGAAAATCAGTCCAGACGCAGCTTGGCGCTGTCCACAACCTTCTTGTAGACCTCGAACTCAGCTTTGATTTGGGCCGCGAACTGCTCGGGAGTGTTGCCGATGATGAGCGAGCCGGTGTCCTCAATGCGTTTGCGCACTGCCGGGTCCTCCAGGGCCTTGCGGGTACCCGCGTGGATTTTTTCGACCACATCTTTGGGCAGGCCGCGCGGCCCCACGATACCGTAGTACGCCATGCGATTGACCGGCTCGAGACCCACCTCCTTGAAGGTGGGCACATTGGGCAATACCGACAGACGCTGCGGAGCTGCAACCACGATGGGAACCAGGCGGCCCTGTTGGATGAAAGGCAGGGCCGAGGGCAGGTTGTCAAAAATAATCTGGACCTGACCGGCCACCGTGTCATTGAGCGCCGGACCCGCCCCGCGGTAAGGGATGTGGGTGATGAAGGTTCCGGTCAGACTCTTAAAGAGCTCGGTCTGCAAGTGCCCAATGCCCCCGGTACCCGAGGACGAATAGGAGTACTTGCCTGGGTTCCTTTTGACTTCCTCGACAAAGCTCTTGTAGTCCTTGGCTGGGAAACTCGGATGCACCGCAATCACATTAGGCGTGGCCGCAATGTTGATGATCGGCGTGAAATCGGTGAGAACGTTGTAGGGAATCTTGGGGTTGATGGCGGGATTGGAGGCTGTCGTGGAGACTGTCCCCACGCCCAGCGAGTAGCCATCCGGGGCCGCTTTGGCTGTTTCGTTGGCGCCGACCACGCCCCCGCCACCCGCCCGGTTTTCTATGACCACGCTCTGCCCAATCGCCCGGGCCAGAGGATCGGCGATCACCCGCGCGATGATGTCGGTCGTCCCCCCAGGAGCAAACGGCACCTGCAGTCGCACCGGCTTGTTGGGATAGGGCTGGGCCAGGGCCAGGCCGGATAGGCTGGCGAGGAAAACGGCAGAAAACACAAATCGGCGTTGAATCATGATGGAAAGTCCTGGACGAATCAGAAGCGGGGCACTACTTGCGCGAGGCGATGGCATCTTAGTCGGCATACCTCGGCGATGCATCGGGAGAACCCCGCAGCCGGAACGGTTATTCTCACGCGGTGAGCTACCTGACCCTGCTGCTGCCCGATTTCATCTTGATCGCGTGTGGTTTTTTGATCTGCCGCCACACCGCCCTGAACCGCCCGGTTTGGGAGCAGGTGGAGAAGCTGGTTTATTTTTTTCTGTTCCCGGTTCTGCTCTTTCACTCTATCGTCAAGAGCCCCCTGGATCTGCAAGCCGCCTCGGGGCTGGTCGCTGGTGGCCTGATGCTGGCCGCTTCAGGCATCGCCCTGAGTTATCTGCTCCCCCACTGGCCGCTGCTAGGGCCCCGGATCGACCGGCGCGAACATGCCGCAGCCGCGCAGATTGGATTTCGTTTCAACTCTTTTATTGGTCTGGCTCTGGCTGACAGGCTGGCCGGCGCGCAAGGCTTGCTGCTGATTGCGGTACTGATCGGCATCTGCGTACCGATTTTCAACACGGCTGCCGTCTGGCCCATGGCACGGCAGACGCAGCGTCATTTAGGTCGAGAGCTATTGGGCAATCCCCTGATACTGGCCACCCTCGGCGGCTTGCTCGCCAATGTACTGGGCCTTCGCCTGCCCGCGGCCCTCGAGCCCATGCTCAGCCGCATCGGAGCGGCTTCGCTGGCCCTCGGGCTCATGGCTGCCGGTGCTGGCATGCAGTGGGGCGCCCTGGCGCGGGCCCGGTGGCTCGGCCTTTATCTGATCGGTATCAAGCACCTGGCGCTGCCCCTGATCGCCTTTTTGCTGGTGCACCTGCTCGAGCTTGAAGCCACACAAGCCTTGGTGCTCATGGCCTTTTCAGCCCTGCCCACTGCCCCCAGCGCCTATGTGCTGGCGGCGCGCATGGGCTACGACGGTGCCCTGGTTGCCGGCCTGGTGACGCTCTCGACCCTGATGGGCCTGGTCAGCCTGCCGCTGGCGATGACCCTGGCGGGTCGCTAAGTCGGCACACTCATTCGGTCTGCAAAGCCCAGCGTACATGCTCGCGCACCATGGCGCTCGGATCCTCAAGACGGCTTTGCAAGGCACCGCGAATCTGCGCGGCCTCGCCCCCCCCCTGCCGCAGGGCGTTGCCCAGGGCAACTGCCAAATTGCGCAACCACCGCGGGTAGCCGATACGGCGAATCGCGCTGCCCTCGGTGCGTCTGAGAAATTCGGTCTCAGTCCAGGCCCAAAGTTCCAGCAGTTGCCGATGTTCGAGATCGGGTCTGCCCTGAAAATCCGGCAAAGGACTGCGCTGGGCGTATTTGTTCCAGGGGCAGATCAACTGGCAGTCGTCGCAACCGTAAATTCGATTGCCGATCAGCGGCCGCAGGGACTCAGGGATGGACCCCTCGTGCTCGATCGTCAAGTAGGAGATGCAGCGCCGTGCATCGAGTTGGTGGGGCGCCACGATGGCCTGCGTCGGGCAAACTTCAATGCAGGCCCTGCACGAGCCACAGTGGGCCTCAACCGGCTCGCTCGGCGGCAACGCCAGATCGACAAAAATTTCACCCAAAAAGAACATGGAGCCCGCCTGCCGATTGAGCACCAGCGTGTGCTTGCCCCGCCAACCCAGGCCGCTGCGCACGGCCAGTTCGGCCTCGAGTACCGGCGCCGAATCGGTAAAGGCGCGGTGACCCAGCGGCCCCACCGCCTGCTCGATGCGCGAGCCCAATTGGGCCAGTCGCGAACGCAGCACCTTGTGGTAGTCACGGCCTCGGGCGTACAGGGAAATCACCGCCTCACCGGGGCGGGTCAGCCGCCGCATTTCTGCATCTGTCCAATCTGGCGCCGTATTGGCCGGCAGGTAATCCATGCAAGCGCTGATGACGCTGACCGTCCCGGGCACCAATTGAGCCGGTCGGGCGCGCTTCATGCCATGGTCGGCCATGTAGCGCATGCCGCCATGAAAGCCTTTGGCCAACCATGCCGACAACCCGGGTTCGGCCGAGGACAAGTCCACCCCCGCGATGCCGATTTGCGAGAATCCCAGCTCGCGGGCCCACACCCGGATTGATGACACAAGCTGATGAGCGTCCTGCCGCATGCAACGATTGTAGAAAGCACGGTCTGGCACACCGAGGAAGAAACCCGCGCCTGGGCAGCGAGGCTGGCCGACGCGCTGTTGGCCCTGCCCCAGGCCGGTCATGCCCTGCTGACCCTGGAGGGACAACTGGGCGCCGGCAAGACCACGCTGGTGCGGCACCTGTTGAGGGCGCTGGGGATCGAGGGGCGCATCAAGAGTCCGAGCTATGGTCTGGTCGAAACCTACGAGGCTATCAGCCGGCCAGGCCGACTGGCCATCTGGCACCTGGATTTCTACCGCTTGAACGATCCGGACGAATGGGAGCACGCCGGACTGCGCGATGTCTTCGCTGCCCCGGGCCTGAAGCTGGTCGAATGGCCCGAGCGCGCCGGATCGCGGCTACCGCCGGCCGACCTGAATCTGCATATTTCCCTGCGGCCGGTGACCGATGAGACCGCCCTGCGCGAGGTGCAGGTGCGAGCCTTCAGTCCCACGGGGAGGGCCTTGGCAGAGGCGCTGCGATGAAGCCCGCCCACAACCAAGGCCGCCGTGCCCTGCTCAGGGGCAGCCTGGTTTTGCTGCTAGGCCCCGCGCAACTGGCCTGGGGTGCTCAGATTTTGGCGGTCCGGCTCTGGCCTTCGAAAGACTACACCCGGGTGACGCTGGAGTCAGACCAAGCCCTGCGGGTCAGTCATAGGCTGCTGGCCGATCCAGCACGCATGGTGCTGGACATCGAGGGCGTGGAGCTGCAAGCGACACTGCGCGAACTGATGGGCAAAGTCAGGCCGGACGACCCTAATGTGGCCGGCATCCGGTTGACGCAGCAATCGGCCGGATCTGTACAACTGCTCATCGACCTGAAGCAGACGATTGCGCCGCAGGTCTTCAGCCTGCGGCCCGTCGCCAGCTACCAGCATCGACTCGTGCTCGATCTGTACCCCAGCCGACCGCCCGACCCGCTGGAAGTGCTGATCCGCGATATCGAGCAGCGGTCGGGAGAATTGGCACCACAGGCCGGCAGTCAGGATCCCCTCGGTCAACTCATGGCTGAGCGCAGCCGGCGCGACCCCGCACAGGCCGTGGCCCCTGCTGGCCCCACCTCGAAGCCCGGGCCGGCAGGCCCACCCCAGGCCTCGACACCCCCTGCCCCGACGACCAACCCGGCCGACCGCCTGATCATCGTGGCACTCGATCCCGGTCACGGCGGCGAAGATCCAGGCGCCGTCGGACCGGGCGGCACGCGCGAGAAAGATGTGGTGCTCCAGGTGGCACTGCTGCTGCGCGAGCGCATCAATGCCCACCCCGGCATGCGCGCCTTCCTGACCCGCGAAGCAGACTACTTCGTGCCGCTGCATGTCAGGGTGCAAAAAGCCCGGCGGGTTCGAGCCGATCTATTCATCAGCATCCACGCCGATGCCTTCTACACCCCGCGCCCACAGGGGGCCAGCGTATTCGTGCTCAGCGAACGGGGAGCAAGCAGCGCGGCCGCACGCTGGATGGCCGACAAGGAAAACGCTGCCGACCATGTGGGAGGCATCAACCTCAAGGTAGGCGATGCCAGCGTCCGCCAAGCCCTGCTGGACATGAGCACCACCGCACAGATCAATGACAGCCTGCAGGTCGGTGGCGCGATGCTCGGAGAGCTCTCCCGCGTCGGCAGGCTGCACAAGCCCCGCGTCGAGCAGGCCGGATTTGCTGTCCTCAGGGCACCGGACATCCCTAGCGTGCTGGTCGAGACGGCTTTCATCAGCAACCCGGAGGAAGAAGTACGGCTGCGTGACAGCGGTTTTCAGCTGCAACTGGCCGAGGCGCTGATGCGCGGTATCGAGCGCTACTTTGCCCGCAACCCGCCACTGGCGCGCAACCGCCCGCTTTGAGGTCAGCCGCTGGCATGACGGCGATGCGCCAGCCCAAGCCAACAGGTCTCAAGCCCGTAGCCGGCGCGCCCGCCACGACCCGAACAGGGCAAGCAGCCCCGGGATGATGATCAAGGCCCAGATGATCTTGCTCAGGTTGTTCTGCACCCAGTCCAGATTGCCGAAAAGATAACCCGCTGTGCACAGGCCCACCACCCACAACAGCGCCCCCATCCCATTGAAGGCAAAGAAGCGGGTACGGTCCATTTCGGCAACACCCGCCACGAAAGGCGCGAAAGTTCTCACAAAGGGCATGAAGCGGGCGATGATGATGGTGATGCCGCCGTAGCGCTCATAGAACAGATGAGCCTGGTCAAAAGCTGCCCGATTGAACAGACGCGAGTCAGGCCAGGCAAACACCCGTGGCCCCACCTGGCGGCCGATCAGGTAATTGCACTGATCGCCGGCAATAGCCGCGATCAGCAGCAGCGTCATCGCCAAGGGCAGGCTGAGCAGCCCGGCACCACAGAGGGTGCCCACGACAAACAGCAAAGAATCCCCGGGCAAAAAGGGCATCAGCACCACACCGGTCTCAACGAACACAATCAAGAAAAGTAGGGCGTACACCCAGGCCCCGTGATCCTGGGTGAATGCCTCCAGGTAGCGGTCGACATGCAAGATAAAGTCGATCAGCAGGGCTATCCATTCCATAACGCGATTCTGGCATGGGCTCCGAGTCGGCCCAGCGCGAAGCCCCGCCTACAATCGATCTGTGCCATCCGCCCCCCACCGTCGACCGATTCGCGAGTTGCCCGACGAGCTGATCAGCCAGATCGCCGCTGGAGAGGTGATCGAGCGGCCTGCCTCGGTGGTTCGCGAGCTCATCGACAACGCCCTCGATGCAAACGCAAGCGAAGTAGTGCTGCGCCTGTCGGCCGCAGGCGTGCGACTGATCCGGGTCGAGGACAACGGACAGGGCATCACCGTCGAAGAAATGCCGATGGCCTTGCGGCGCCACGCCACCAGCAAGATTGGCTCGCTGCAAGACCTCGAGTCGGTGGGCACCATGGGGTTCAGGGGTGAGGCACTGGCGGCCATTGTCTCGGTGGCCGAGGTGCAGTTGCTCTCGCGCACCCCTGAGGCTGCGCATGCCTGGCAACTCGATGCGCGTACCGGCGAACTCAAGCCCGCCGCCCGCGCGGTGGGTACTTCCGTAGAGGTGCGAGAACTTTTTTTCGCCACGCCGGCCAGACGCAAGTTCCTCAAAGCCGACTCCACTGAGCTGGTGCACTGCGTCGATGCGGTTCGGCGACACGCTTTGGCGCGACCCGATGTCGGCTTTGCCATCTGGCACGAGGGCAAGCTCATTGAACAATGGCGCGCACTGGACCCCGGCGGACAAGCCGATGCCGGCCTGCGTATGGGCGAGGTGCTGGGCCGGGAGTTCGCCCAACAGTCGCTGGCCGTCGACTATCGCGGCAACGGGCCAGGGCCGGCCGTCCGCGTGCATGGCCGCATCGGCCTGCCCGATCTGGCCCGCTCCCGGGCCGATCAGCAGTTCGCCTATGTCAACGGGCGCTTTGTCCGCGACAAGGTCATTGCCCACGCCGTGCGCAGCGCCTTCGAGGATGTGTTGCACGGGCATCGCCAACCGGTGTATGCCCTGTATGTGGAGATCGATCCGAGCCGCGTCGATGTGAATGTGCATCCGACCAAGATTGAGGTGCGTTTTCGCGATGGGCGCGAGGTGCATCAGGCCGTGTTGCGCGCTGTCGAAAACGCCCTGGCTGCTCCCCGCGCCGGTCGCGCCGCCTCGCCGGTCGGCGTCGACCCCCCGTCTACCCCGTTTGCGCCCTCCCCCGTCGGTCTGGCAAAGACCAGCCCGAACCCGATACCCTGGCATCAGGACGGCTTGTCGTTCCAGGACAGGCCCGCGGGCAGCGCCGGCTTTGCCGCGATGTGGCCCAGGGCGCAAGAGCCCGACCGCGTGGCGGATATGTCCACGCCACAAGCACAGGCCCTGCCCAGCGCGGCGCTCGACTCGGTACTGCCGCAAGGCCAGTGGCCCCTGGGCCGCGCAATTGCGCAACTACAGGGGGTCTACATCCTGGCTGAAAACCAGGCGGGACTGATCGTGGTTGACATGCATGCAGCCCATGAGCGCATCGTTTATGAAGGACTTAAGCAGCAGCTTGACCAAGCGGGAATTGCCAGCCAGCCCCTCCTGATTGCCGCCAGCTTTGCCGCTACCGCCCAGGAAATCGCCACAGCCGAGCAGGCCGGCGACACGCTGCGCGAGTTGGGGCTGGAGTTAAGTGTCCTGTCTCCCAAGACGCTGGCCGTGCGGGCCGTCCCCACCCATTTGGCCCGGGGCGATGCGGTGGAGTTGGCGCGCAGCGTCCTGGCCGAGTTGACACAGCACGAAGGCCAACGGGTACTGACCCAGGCGCGCAATCAACTGCTGGCCACCATGGCCTGTCACGGTGCAGTTCGCGCCAATCGCCGACTGAGCCTGGAGGAAATGAACGCGCTGCTGCGCCAGATGGAGGCTACCGAGCGCTCAGACCAGTGCAATCACGGCCGCCCCACCTGGCGCCAAATCACATTGCGCGAGCTCGATGCCCTGTTTATGCGGGGGCGTTAAGCCCGACCGCAGCCTCGCGTGTCGAGGTTCAAAGCACCCAATAGCCCACCGCGGCGGTAACCACGCTGAGCGTAGCCACCACGGTAAGAAGCCGGCGCAGGGGCAGCCAGGCTTGGAGACCCAGGCGCCGGTACACCTTGTGGTCGACCCAAAGGCACAGCAGCAAAGTCAGGGCCAACAAGGCCTGACCCCACAGGCCCTCCAGCAAGGCGGCGAACCAACCCAGCAGACTTGCTGTGATTGCCCAAAGCCACGAACCGGCCGACGCCCTGCTCTGTCGCAGGGCCAAACCCCAGTGGATGCCGCCCAAAAAGCTCACAATCACGGCGCCATAGCTCAACAAAGCCGAAGCAGCAAGCATGCGCCAGCCCGGGGGCGAGAACACCTGCACACAAGCCAAGCCGACAAAAGGAATCAAGCCAGCCAAGCCCAGAGCCCAGGCCATGCGACCGGGTTGCGATACGGAAGGGGTTGAGGGCACTGGGCCGGAGGAAGGCGACATGGCGACACCGAAAAACCCGCAGTTTAAAAGAGCCCATCCACGCTGGCGCAGTCCCTCAGGCAAGTGCGTTCTGCGGACACCGCGGGCTTGGCATCTGGTACGCTCCTGTCCGGCGCCCGAAGACCACCACAGGTCTCAGCCCACTCGATTGAGCCTGACCCACCTGCTTGGCCGTGGGACCCTTCATGAACCAGCCTCCCCCGATTGCCCTGGCAGGTCCGACCGCATCGGGCAAAACGGCTGCGGCCCTGGCCCTGGCCGAGCGTTGGCCCGTGGAGATCATCAGTGTCGATTCGGCCCTGGTCTATCGCGGCATGGATGTCGGCACCGCCAAGCCCAGCGCCGGGGAGCGCGCCGCCGTCCCACACCACCTCATCGACATCCGGGATCCGATGGCACCCTACAGCGCCGCGGAGTTTGCGCGCGATGCGCTCGCGCTCATCGAACAAATCCAGCAGCGCGGCCGCAGGCCCCTGCTCGTCGGCGGCACCATGCTTTACCTGAAGGCGCTGATAGTCGGCATAGACGACATGCCCGCTGCCACGCCACAGGTGCGCGAGGATATTGCAACGAGAGCGCGCGCGCAAGGCTGGCCGGCGCTGCATGCACAGCTTGCGCGCATCGACCCGAAGACGGCGCAGCGGCTGGCACCGGGCGACTCGCAACGCATCGCTCGCGCCTTGGAGGTCTGGCAGGTATCGGGACGGCCGCTGTCGAGCTTTCATCGCAGCAGCGCAGCTACTTCTCGCCTGCCGGTGGTTGTGCTGACCCTGGAGCCTCAAGACCGGACCTGGCTGCACCAGCGCATTGCGCAACGCTACGCGCAAATGATGGCTCAGGGTCTGATGGAAGAAGTCTGGGCGCTGATGCAGCGCCCTGATCTGCATGCCGATCTGCCCTCCATGCGCTGCGTGGGCTATCGCCAGTGCTGGCAAGCCCTCGAGCAACTCGCTGGCCGTCCGGCCCCCGGGGCAGCACTGCCGCCACTGAACGCGGCGCAAGAACACAGCATCATGCAAGCGGGCATCGCCGCCACCCGGCAACTGGCCAAGCGGCAAATGACCTGGTTGCGCAGCATGGACGAGCGCCGCAGCTTGGTCTGCGACCATCCGGGTCTGCCTGCGGCCTTGCTCAGTCAGGTTCAGTCCATCTGGGGTATGCCATGAGCGCGGCGCCGGGCCCATGGGTTGTACAGGTGCAGGATCTAGCTAAACGCTACGGCGCCAGTCCAGTTTTCGAGTCTGTCAACCTGCAGGTGGGAGCCGGGCAGTTTGTTGCGGTGGTGGGCGACTCCGGGGTCGGCAAATCCACCCTGCTCAACTGCATGGCTGGGCTGGACACCTGGGACGCGGGCCAAGTGCAGCTGTGCGGTCATAGCCTGCAGACAGCCCGCGATGATGAGCGAGCCCTCCTTCGGAGGCAGTATGTGGGGTTTGTGTTCCAGGCGTTTCATGTGTTGCCCCACCTGGATGTCCGACAGAATGTGGCGCTGCCTTTGATGCTGCTCAAGCGGGATGACCCACGGCGGGTGCAGGCCATGCTCGAAGCAGTCGGTCTGCAGGGGCTGGAGTCGCGTCTGCCGCAGCAGCTCTCCGGGGGACAACTGCAGCGGGTGGCTATCGCGCGGGCTCTGGTCCACCGACCCAGCGTACTGCTGGCCGACGAGCCCACCGGCAATCTCGATCCCCGCACCGCAGGCCTGGTGATGCAGGCGCTGATCGATCAAACCCGCTGTGAAGGCTCGGCCTTGGTGCTGGTAACGCATTCGGAGCAGGCGGCCTCACGCGCCGACCGGGTTCTGCGGCTGAGCGCCAACGGTCTGGAACCCGCATGAGCATCGCGTCCTGGTCATGGCCCTGAGGTACCTGCTGCGCACAGTCTCCTGGCAGGAGCTGCGCCACCATCCCTGGCGTCATGCAGCCGCGCTGGTGGCGGTGATGCTGGGCGTGGCGCTGGCGTTTTCAGTGCACTTGATCAATGCATCAGCACTGGGTGAGTTTTCGCAGGCGACGCGAACCGCCAGCGGCCAGGCCGACCTTGAGCTGCGCCCCTCCTTCAGCACGCTCGATGAAAACCTGTATCCACTGGTTGCCGGATCGACCGCCGTGGAGGCGGCCAGCCCGGTTTTGGAAATGACGACGCAGGCGCTGGTGGGAGACCGCACGGTCGCCCTGCGGCTGCTGGGCATCGACGCCTTACGGGTAGGGCAGGTCACGCCCGCGCTGGTGCCCAGGGCCCATGAAGGAGCGCCGCGCCTGGCCTGGTTTGCGCCAGCCACTGTTTTTCTAAATAGCAGCGCGGCGCAGCAGATGGGTTCGGCGACGCTGCAAGTACAAGCCGGCGACCGACGGATCGAGGTCCAGGTGGCTGGCACCGTCGCCGCCGGAGGGCCGCCGCTGGCGGTCATGGACCTGGGCGCAGCGCAAGACCTCTTCGGGCGCTTGGGCGAGATCTCCCGGATCGACATCCGGCTCGCGCCCGGCCACGACCGCGAATCCGCCCTCAGGCTTTGGCAAACCCAGGCTGGTTGGCCGGACAAGATTTTGGTGGCCCAAGCACAGGAAACAGCCTCGCGCATCAGCCAGCTCTCACGCGCCTACCGGGTCAACCTGACCGTGCTGGCGCTGGTGGCTTTGTTCACCGGCGCCTTTCTCGTGTTCTCGGTGCTCTGGCTGGGTGTGGCCAAGCGCGCGGGGCAACTGGCGCTGCTGGGCGTTCTCGGACTGAGTGCAAGCCAGCGTCTGCGCTGGGTGCTCTGTGAATCGCTTTTTTTGGGTGCAGTTGGCAGCGCTGCCGGCTTGGCTCTGGGTACCGCGCTCGCAGCCCTCGGGCTCGAGCTTCTGGGCGGCGACCTGGGCGGCGGTTATTTCCCGGGCACGCAGCCCAGCCTCCAGTGGAGCACCCTGGCGGCGCTCGCCTACGGGGCCCTGGGCGTGCTGGCCGCGGCTGTCGGAGGCTGGTGGCCAGCCCGAGCGGCGGCGGCCTTACCACCGGCGCAGACCCTCAAGGGTCTGGGCCTGAGCACAGGCGGCCCGGGTCGGCTGCTGCCCAGCCTGCTGCTCCTGCTAGCCGGGGGACTGCTGGCCCTGCTACCGCCTGTGCACGGTGTGGCTCTGGGCGCCTACCTGGCTGTGGCGCTCCTGCTCATCGGCGGTATCACCGCCCTGCCCGGCCTGGTGGCCTGGGCCCATCCCTTGGCCCGTCGCATCCTGGGCCACTGGCCGCTGGCCTTGCTTGCGGTCGAGCGCGCAGGCCGAGTTCGCGAGACTGCAGCGATCTCGGTCAGCGGGGTGGTGGCAGCGCTGAGTCTGGCCGCCGCACTCACGATCATGGTCAGCAGCTTCCGGATGTCGGTCAACCAATGGCTTGACAGCGTGTTGCCGGCCGACCTCTACCTGCGCAGCAGTCAGAGCTTGGCGGCCGCCGACACGGTGTACTTCGAACCGGCACTGGTGGCCCAACTTCGCGCAGCCCCCGGTGTCGACCGGGTCGAGGCCCTGCGCGTCACAACCCTAACCCTCCAAACCGGTCGCCCCGCCATCAGCCTGATTGCCCGCGAGCTCAAGGAGCCACGGCGCAGTCTGCCGCTTCTGGATGAACCGCAGACCGTCCCGCCAGGGGCGGTGGCGGTGTATGTCAGCGAGGCGATGGTCGATCTCTATGGAGCGCGTCCCGGCCAGCGCTTGAAGGCACTCGAAGGCGTGCTCGGTCGCGGCAGCGAGCCGGCCGCCGGATTCTTGGTGGCCGGCATCTGGCGCGACTATGCGCGGCAGTTCGGCGCCATCGTCATCGATGAAGCCGATTACCAGCGTCTGACGGGGGATCGGCGAGTCAACGACCTGGCAATCTGGCTGGCTGCAGGCGCCGACGAAAAAAAAGTCCAGGCCGAGCTGCGTTCACGCGTACGGGCGCACAACGGCAGCCAGACCGTCGCCGGGCTCGAAATGGCCTCGAGCACACAGATCCGTGCGATTTCGATGCAGGTCTTCGACCGCAGTTTCGCGGTCACCTACTGGCTGCAGGCGGTAGCTATTGGCATTGGCCTGTTCGGCGTGGCCGCCAGCTTCAGCGCGCAGGTTCTGGCGCGACGCAAGGAGTTCGGTCTGCTGGCCCATCTCGGGCTCACACGCCAGCAGATCCTGGGCATCGTTGCTGGCGAGGGACTGGCCTGGACAGCCGCCGGCGCCCTCGCCGGCCTGCTACTGGGCCTGGCCGTGGCCGTGGTCTTGGTGCATGTGATCAACCCGCAGAGTTTTCGATGGACCATGGACCTGTACCTGCCCGTGCTACGGCTGGCCGCCCTCGGCGGCGCCGTGATCGTGGCCGGCACCCTGACCGCCTGGTTGGCCGGCCGCAGTGCCGCCTCGCGCCAGGCGGTCATGGCCGTCAAGGAGGACTGGTGAGAAGCTCCGCGCGTCGACTGTTTTTGCGCTGGCTCGGCGCCTGCGCAGGGCTGCTGGCCGGGCCCGCACGGGGGCTGGCGCCGCGCGCCCTGGAGTTCCCGCGCGACTTTGGCGCCCACCCGCAGTTGCGCACCGAATGGTGGTACGCCACCGGTTACAGCCTCCAGGCAGACGGCCGCCTGATGGGGTTTCAGCTGACCTTCTTCCGCAGCCGAATCGATATCGCGCAGTCCCTGACATCGCGCTTTGCAGCGCGTCAACTCATCTTTGCCCATGTGGCAGTCACTGATGTGCAGAGGGGGCGGATCTGGCACGAGCAGGCCATTGCGCGCGAAGGTTTTGGCATCGCCCAGGCCAGCGAAAACGACACCGATGTGAAATTGGGGCGCTGGCACCTCAGGCGGGAAGGCTCGGCCCAAACCAGCACCTACCGCGCGCGCCTGTCCGGCCGGCAGCTTGGCCTGGATCTGGTGTTGCACACCACACAGCCCGTCTTGCTGCAGGGTCAGCAAGGTCTTTCACGCAAGGGCCCCGAGGCGCGCCAGGCGAGCTACTACTACAGCCAACCCCAGTTGCGCGCCGAAGGCAGCCTGGAACTGCGGGGACAACGCTCGACGGTGCAGGGACGCGCTTGGCTGGACCATGAGTGGAGCGAGGAACTGCTGCATCCGCAGGCGCAAGGCTGGGACTGGATTGGCATCAACCTGGACGATGGCAGCGCACTAACCGCGTTTCGCTTGCGCCGCGCTGACGGTAGTGCGCTGTGGGCGGGGGGATCGTTTCGCAGCCCCGATGGCCAGAGGCGCAACTTTGCGGCTCACGAGGTTGACATGCGGGCCCTGCGGCAGTGGACCAGCCCCCTGTCGCAAGCCCGCTACCCCGTGCAATGGCAGATCGACACCCCTGTCGGCCGCCACACGGTCACGGCGCTGCTGGACAATCAGGAACTCGACAGCCGTAACAGCACCGGCGCCTTTTACTGGGAGGGGCTGAGCGAGTTGACCGACACCCAGGGGCGGCGCCTGGGCCTGGGTTACCTCGAGATGACCGGCTATGCGGCGCCTCTCAAACTCAACTGAAGCCTGCGCGACGCGCTGGCAGGCTGCGCGCATCAGAGCGGCCAGATTCCATCGGACTTGACCTCGCGCAGCACCACGCTTGAGCGAACATGGGCCACGCCCGGCAGCTTGAAAAGCTGTCCCATGAGGATTTGCTCATACTGATCGATGTCCTTGACCAGCAAGGTCAGCAGGAAATCCGCCTGCCCCGTTGTCGAATAGCGGCGCAAGATGTGCGGCGAGGCGGTCACCGCCGCCTCGAAGGCCGCCACCGTTTCCGGGGTGTGTCTATTGAGATTGACTTCGGCCACCATCAAGCTCAGGCCCAAGCGCTTGCGGTCTAGACGCACCGTGTAGCCAGTAATGACGCCACGGGCCTCCAGATCCTTGATCCGCTTCCAGCACGGCGTAGGCGACAGGCCGACACGCTCGGACAACTGCTGCACGCTCAGGCGTGAATCCTGTTGCAAGGCTTCCAGGATTTTTTTTGAATAAACATCAATGTTTTCTTTTTCAGCCATATCGAAGATTTTTTATATTGCTGTAGGCCATTTATAGGACCAAAAGAAATAATTTTCTTGTCCTTAAAGCATAAGCTTTTCTTTCTTGGAAAGAAAGGACTGACCGTGGAAAACTCAAGCTCCGCGCTACGAAATTACGCGCTGAAAGACAACATCTGGGGCCAGCAGGGCACGGTCTTCATGTC
>VGHR01000020.1 GCA_016868205.1 Betaproteobacteria bacterium | reverse complement strand
GCGAGCGGGGGCGATCAGGGCCGGTCCAGGGCGGGCCGGCTCAGTCTGCAGGCGATGGCTCAGGCGCTAAGAGAGCGCTGCGCAGGCTGGCCCAGGCTGCGCAGCACATCGCGCACCATCTGTACGCGTTGAGCCGGCTCGGGCAGGCTGCGCTCGATGCGCAGCCGTTCGTTACCGGCGAGCTTGATGTGCCGGTTTTTTTGCACCAGGGCGATGATGGCCCCAGGATCAACGGGAGCGTCTTTGCGGAAGCCAATATGGATCATGCCCGGTGCCGCATCGACCTTGGTTACGCCGTAGGGGCGCGCCAACACGCGCAAGCGATGCACATCGATCAGGGTCTGCGCGGCGGCGGGCAATTTGCCGAAGCGATCCACAATTTCCTCGAGCAGCGTATCGATCTGCTCGGCGCTACGGGCGGTAGCCAGCTTTTTGTAGAAAGACAGGCGCAAATGCACATCGCCGCAGTAGTCGGGCGGCAACAGCGCCGGCGCGTGCAGGTTGATTTCGGTGGTGGCTGCCAAAGGACTCAGAAGATCGGGCTCTTGACCCGATTTGAGGCTGCGCACCGCCTCGGCCAGCATGTCGTTGTAGAGTTGAAAGCCCACTTCCATCATGTTGCCGGACTGGTTGTCGCCGAGGACCTCACCGGCCCCGCGGATCTCCAGATCGTGCATGGCCAGATAAAAGCCAGAGCCAAGCTCCTCCATCTGGCCGATGGCATCGAGCCGTTGCTGGGCCGCCCGGGGCAGGCCTTCGAGATCGGGCACCATCAGATAGGCATACGCCTGGTGGTGGCTGCGTCCCACCCGTCCGCGCAGCTGGTGCAGCTGGGCCAGTCCGAACTTGTCAGCCCGCGCGATGACGATGGTGTTGGCGTTGGGGACATCGATCCCGGTTTCGATGATGGTCGAGCACAGCAGCAGGTTATGGCGTTGGGCCACAAACTCCTTCATCACCCGCTCAAGCTCGCGCTCAGGCATTTGCCCATGTGCCACTGCAATGCGTGCCTCGGGCAGCAGCGCTTGCAGGGCATCGCGCCGATTGAGGATGGTCTCCACCTCGTTGTGCAGAAAGTACACCTGTCCGCCGCGCTTGAGCTCGCGCATGACTGCCTCGCGGATCACGCCCTGTGACTCGCTGCGCACGAAGGTCTTGATGGCCAGCCGGCGCTGGGGAGCGGTGGCAATCACGCTCATATCGCGCAGGCCCTCCAGCGCCATACCCAGGGTACGCGGGATCGGCGTAGCCGTCAGGGTCAGTACATCCACTTCAGCGCGCAGTTGCTTCATTGCCTCCTTGTGGCGCACCCCAAAACGATGCTCTTCATCGATGATCAGCAGTCCCAGGCGCTTGAACTTCACATCGGCGCTGAGCAGCTTGTGCGTGCCCACCACGATATCAATGCTGCCATCGGCCAGCCCGGTGATCGCGCCAGAGATCTCCCGTGCAGTGCGAAAGCGGCTCATTTCAGCAACCTTGACCGGCCACTTGGCAAAGCGATCGACCAGCGTCTGGTAGTGCTGCTCGGCCAGCAGGGTGGTGGGAGCCAGGATGGCCACCTGCCTGCCGCCTGTGACCGCAATGAACGCTGCGCGTAAGGCCACCTCGGTTTTGCCGAAGCCCACATCACCGCAAATGAGCCTGTCCATCGGGCGCGGGCTGATCATGTCCTGGATCACCGCATGAATGGCCGCGCGCTGGTCGGCCGTCTCTTCAAACCCGAAATCGCTGACGAACTGCTCATAGTCCCGGGCCGAGTACCCGAAGGCGTGGCCTTGCCGGGCGGCACGGCGGGCGTAGATGTTGAGCAGCTCTGCTGCAGCATCGCGCACTTGCTCGGCTGCCTTGCGTTTGGCTTTGTCCCACTGACCAGAGCCGAGTCGGTGCAGTGGCGCCTCGGTCGCTGAGACGCCGGTGTAGCGGCTGATCAGGTGAAGCTGGGCCACCGGCACATACAGAGCGGCTTGATCGGCATATTCAAGATGCAGGAACTCACCCGGACCCTGACCCAGGTCCATGTTGACCAGGCCCCGGTAACGCCCGATGCCGTGGGCGTTGTGCACCACGGGGTCGCCGACCTGGAGTTCCGATAAATCCTTGATCAGCGCTTCGACATCGCTGATTTGCTCCTGGCGTTTGCCTTTGCGTCGGACGGCTGGCGCGGCGGCAAACAGTTCGGTTTCGGTGATCAGGTCCAGGCCGTGTTCGGTCCAGATGAAACCCTCGGCCAGAGCCGCCGTGGTGATGCCCAGGGGCGTTGTGTCCTGCAAGAAGTCTTGCAAGCTGGCGCAGGAGCTGGGCTCGATGCGACTGGCGCGCAGAAAGTCCAGAAGACTTTGGCATCGACCCGGGCTTTCGGCTATGACCAGGGCCCGTCGTCCCGATGTGGCCAGATGCAACTGCAGCCGATGCAGGGGCTCATCGCTGCCCCGCTGCACCGAGATGTCGGGCAGGGTGGCCACCGCGGAGGGCAAGGTCAGTGCATCGCCCTCGCCCGGCGTGCCCCTGGTCGGCCGCAGCGCCAATTGGGCGTAGGTCTTGGCTCGGGTGTAGAACTCTTCGCTGGCCAGAAACAGGCTCTCTGGCGGCAGGGCTGGATGATCGGGCGCGCCTTGGACCAGGCGGTAGCGCTCGCGGGTGTCTTGCCAAAAGCGCTGGAAGGCCGCCTCGATCTCGCCGTGCAGTACCAGGCAGGCTTGATCGCCGAGGTAGTCAAAGACACTGGCCGTTTCTTCGAAGAACAGCGGCAGGTAGTACTCGATACCGGCCGTGGCGACGCCGTTACCAATGTCTTTGTAAATGCGACTGCGGGTGGGATCGCCTTCGAGCAACTCCCGCCAGCGGCTGCGAAAGCGTGCGCGCGCTGCCTCGTCCATCGGGAACTCGCGCCCTGGCAGTAGTCTCACCTCGGGTACCGGGTACAGGCTGCGCTGACTGTCGGGATCAAAGGTGCGGATTGACTCGACCTCATTGTCGAACAGATCAACCCGATAGGGCACCACGGAGCCCATCGGAAACAGGTCGATCAGACCGCCGCGCACCGCGTACTCGCCCGGGCCGACTACCTGGGTCACATGGCTGTAGCCGGCCAGGGTGAGTTGCGCTTTCAGGCGCGCCTCGTCGAGTTGTTGTCCGATCTTGAAGGCAAAGGTATAGGCGGCCGAAAAGCTCGGTGGCGCCAAGCGGTACAAAGCCGTCGTTGCCGGCACGATCACCACATCGGCCCCGTGCTCGGCATCGCGCTGACTGATACGCCATAAAGTGGCCAGCCGTTCGCTGATCAGATCCTGATGCGGCGAGAAGCCGTCGTACGGCAGGGTCTCCCAGTCCGGAAACAGCGCGCAGCGCAATTCAGGCTCGAAGAAGGGCAGTTCGGCCAGCAAACGCTGCGCATCGGCGGCATCGGCGGTAAAGATCGCGGTCGGGCGGCCGGCCAGTTTCTCGCGCAAGGCCAGGCGGGCCAGCATGAGGGCATCGCTGGAGGCCGCGGGCCGGGTCAGGGCCAGACGCTGGCCGGGCGTGAGTTTGGGACTGTGCATGCGGTAGGAGCCGGAACGACAAAAACCCCAGCTCGAACAAGCTGGGGTGGTGGCGGGATTTTAGAATGCCAAGGTGGACTCGCCTTTGCTCCTTAAAGAAACCGACCAGGTCCCCGCACGGGTGTTTGTGCTGGTCCCCTGTGGCGGTATCGGCAGCCGGGCGCTGGCCCCTGGCAGCGCCACCCCCAAGCAGTACCAGCGGGTCTGTGATCGGCCCCTGATCCTGCACACCCTGAAGGTGTTTGAAGCCCTGCCTGACCTTGTTACTGCCGTGGCGGTGGTCGTGGCTGCAGGCGATGGATTCATCGACTCGGTGCTGCAGGGCCGTAGAGAAATCGTCCTGCGTTGCGCCGGGGCGACCCGGGCCGATACCGTCTTGCAGGGCTTGCAGGCATGGCAGGCCAGCACGACGGGTCCGCGCCCCGAAGATTGGGTGCTGGTGCACGACGCAGCTCGCTGTCTGCTCGAGCCGGATCTGGTGCGGCACCTGGTGGCGCTGTGCCAAGATGACGAGGTGGGTGGCTTGCTGGCCCTGCCTCTGCCCGACACCCTCAAGAGCGAGAGCGCAGGCCGGGTATTGCAGACCCTGGAGCGCAGCGGCAAATGGCTGGCCCAGACCCCCCAGATGTTTCGGTGCGGCCGGCTGATTGAGGCCCTGCAAGCAGCCCGGGCCACGGGTCTGCCGGTGACCGATGAGGCCAGCGCTATGGAGGCCTTGGGTCTGGCCCCCAGGTTGGTGGGCGGCAGCATGCGCAACTTCAAGATCACTTATCCTGAGGACTTCGGCCTGGCTCAGGCCCTGCTGCAGTGCGCCAAAGACCGGACCCCATCGCCATGAGCTCACTGAACTGCGTCTCCCTGCGCATTGGACAAGGCTGGGACACCCACGCGCTGGCCGAAGGCCGGCCGCTGATTCTCGGCGGGGTGCGCATTGATTGGCCCAAGGGACTGCTTGGCCACTCCGACGCCGATGTGTTGCTGCATGCAATCACCGACGCACTGCTCGGCGCGGCCGGTCTGGGGGATATCGGACGGCATTTTCCGGACACCGACCCCGCTTACCGCGGCGCAGACTCGCTCAAACTCTTGGCTGAGGCGGCCCGCCGGGTGCGTGCCGGCGGTTGGCAGATCGCCAATATCGATGCCACCGTCGTGGCGCAGGCCCCCAAGCTGGCTCCGTACATCCCGGCCATGTGTGAATGCATTGCCCAGGCCCTGGGGATTGGCCTTTCCCAGGTCAATGTGAAAGTCAAGACCGCTGAAAAGATGGGACCGGTGGGCCAGGGGCTGAGCATGGAGGCTCAGGCGATCGCCTTGCTGCAGGCACTCTGATCAGGCCTTGCGCAGGCGCAGGCTGGCGCGCAATCCGCTGGGCTGGACCCGGCTTAAGGAAAGGCCGCCGCCCATGCGCAACATGGCCCCCTCGACGATGGCCAGGCCCAGCCCACTGCCGGCAGGCACGGAGTCAGAAGCGGGGGGGCGGGCGCGAAAGTAGGGTCGGGTGAGCTGATGCAATTGATCGTCGGCAACGCCCGGGCCGCGGTCGCTCAGATCGAGCAGTACCCAGGCCGCGGTGGCGTGAGCGCGGATTTGAATATGGCTGATGCCATCGGTGCTTCGGCCGTGCAAGCGCGCGTTTTCCAGCAGATTGGTCAGCGCCCGCAGCAGCTCGACCGGATCGGCCAGAACCCGAAGACCCGGCTCCATGTGCTGATGGATGCGCACTTGGGGGTCGTCGGACAAGGCAAAGCAGGCCTGGTGCACCAGCGGTTCAAGCTCCACCGCCTGCAGGCGCGCCATCTCCGGTGCGCTTTGCGCCATGTCGGCCACCATGTGTTCGCGGACACGCGCATCGGGCACGCTCATTTCGGCCTCCAGGCGTAGCCTGGCCAGCGGCGTGCGCAAGTCATGGGAAATGCCGGTCAGTAACAGCTTTCGCTCTTGTTCGATACGCGCTGTCTGTTCGGTCATACGGTTGAACGCCACATTGACCTCGCGGATCTCCCGTGTGGCTGCGCTTTCGTCCAGATGCTCCTGATCGGCCTGACCGCGCTGCATCGCCGCGCTGGCGTTAGCCAACTCATGCAAGGGTCGATTGATGATGCGGGTGATGACCACCGAGCCCAGCAGCGACAAGGTTCCAGCCGTGAGCAGCCACAGCAGCCAGGTGCCGGCCCGGCCGGGTACCAGCCGCGCGCGATCGGTGTGCAGCCAATAGGCATCGCCCTCGATGTCAAAGCCTATCCAAAGCCCGGGCACCCCGTTGACGGCAGCGGCCACCACGGTTTGGGGGCCCAGTTGCTGCCGCAGTGATTGCACGATGCGGCCGTCCCACAGACCCTCGCGCAGCGTCTGATAGCGGTCCTGCGTCTGTCGGATCGAGATACGCAGTCCCTCTTCATCGGCCAGGGTCTTGATCAGGAGCAGTCGACCGATCGGATCGCTCGCTTGCAGGCCCGCCCGGCTCAGGTTGACCAGCGAGGCCAGTTGCCGCGCATCGCTGAGGGCGCGGGGGGCCATCTCCAGACTGATGAAGACCTGCAGCCACAGCGCGATACAGGCCAGTAGCAGCGCACTGAGCAGGGACAGGGTGCGCCAGAACAGGGCGATACCGCCGACCGGTTGCCCAGCGCGGCGCAGGCGCGCAATCAGACTATCCCGCCCCATCGGGCACGAACACATAACCCACGCCCCAGACCGTCTGGATGTAGCGCGGGGCGCTGACATCGACCTCGATCAGTTTGCGCCGTCTTGAAATTTGTACATCGAGGCTTCGGTCGAAGGGTTCGAACTCCCGACCGCGCGCCAGTTGCGCCAGCTTTTCCCTGGACAGGGGTTGGCCGGGATGACGCACCAGGGCCTTGAGCATGGCGAATTCGCCGGTGGTCAGTGCAATGCCCTGGCCGTCCTTCTCGAGGGTGCGCAGGCCCAGGTTTAGGGAAAACGGACCGAAACGAACCACCTCCTTCTCGCTGGAGGGCGCACCAGGCACTTCGGTGATCGGACGGCGCCTGAGCACGGCATGGATGCGGGCCAGTAACTCACGCGGGTTGAAGGGCTTGACCAGATAGTCATCGGCTCCGACCTCCAGTTCCACAATACGATCGACATCCTCCCCCTTGGCGGTCAGCATGATGATGGGGGTCTTGTCGTGACTGGCTCGCAGCCGACGGCACACCGACAGGCCGTCTTCTCCGGGCATCATCAGGTCGAGCACGATCAGGTCGATGGCATCGCGCAGCAAGATGCGGTTGAGTGCCTTGCTGTCTTCGGCCAGTGTGACTTCGAAGCCCTCTTGGGACAGGTAGCGCCGCAGCAGATCGCGGATCCGCGCGTCGTCATCGAGGATGAGTATCTTGTCGGGGCGCGGAGCGGTCTGCAGCATCAGGCAGGGACGGCTTTGCAGTTGGACGGGGCCCGCAGTTACGGCCCGCCCTCCCGCACATCAATAGCGAAACTTCAGGCCCAAGGAGGCCATATTGATCCGATCCCGGCCGGTGTTCAGATGCATGGCCGAGCGGTCGTATTGCACAACGGCGGCCAGTTGCCGGTTGATGTGGATATCTACCCCCACTCCATAGGTTTCGCCCAAACCGTGATCGCGCGCGCCGGCGTTATCGCTTCGGCTGTACATCAGCCCGAATTTGCCGAACAAGGCAAAGGTGTCGTTCAATGGAATGCGGCCGACGCCGGTCAGATAAAAGCCGTAAGCCTCTGTATTGCGGGCGCGGCCGAAGTCCGTGCCCCCCGCCTCAAGACCGAATTGCGAGGGCCAGTGGGTGCCGACATATACGCTGTAGGCATCGTCACGCCCCTGATCAAAATGACTGCGTCCGGCATTCAGGCCGATATAGGACAGGGTGCTGGTGGGCCACCAGCCTGACTCACCCGTGGTCTGGGCGTGGGCCGGGCCGGCCATGATCGAGGCGGTGCTCAGGGCGATGAGGGAAAGCTTGCGCAGGGATGAAGGCACAGATAACTCCTGTTGGGGATGGGCGCCGAGCGGTCACTCGAACATCGTTGGATGATTTTGTGTGGCAGGTTGGGCCGCGTATGTCGGCCTACCGAGCTCTCGCGTGTAGGACGGTGCTTTCGCCCGGCGGCGGCGCCGCGGACATGAGCTGCGTCAACCGGCCCGGGGGCGTGCACAATCGCGCCCATGCAAGAAGCGGTTGATCAGGCGTCGGTGCGCGCCCTAACCCAGCCAGGGTTCCCCTGAAGCGCCATGGACAAGGTTGAGGCGGTGGTCATTGGGGCCGGTGTCATCGGCCTGGCCGTGGCGCGCGCACTGGCCTTGTCGCCCAGCTTGCGTGGCGCTCAGGTGTTGGTGCTTGAGGCGGCCGATACGATCGGCACCGGCACCAGCTCGCGCAACAGCGAGGTCATTCACGGCGGGCTCTACTATCCGCCGGGTTCTTTCAAGGCCCGCTTTTGCGTGCAGGGCAGGCGTCAGCTCTATGCCTACTGCCACGAGCGTGGTGTGGCGCATCGTCGCTGCGGCAAGTTGATCGTGGCCACCGAGCCGGGCCAGCAGGCCCAACTTGAGACCCTGGCCGCCAAGGCCGCAGCCAACGGGGTGGAAGAACTGCAATGGCTTACTGCCAATCAGGCGCGCGCGCTCGAGCCGGCGCTGCGCTGCTCGGCGGCGCTGCTTTCTCCGCAGACCGGGATCATTGACAGCCATGGATTGATGCTGTCCTTGCAAGGTGATCTGGAGCATGCAGGCGGCTTGGTTGCCTTCCATGGCGCGGTGGCGCGGGTCGCTTGCACGGGGCAAGGCATGGCAATCGAGATGGCAGATGGCAGCCGCCTGCTGACCCAATGGCTCGTTAATGCCGCGGGGGTGTCGGCGCCCGATCTGGCGCGGCGTTTTGAGGGCATGCCCCACGACCTGTTGCCCAAGGCCTACTGTGCCAAGGGCAATTACTTCACCCTGACTGCGCGCGCGCCTTTTTCTCGGCTTATTTATCCCGTCCCTGAAGCGGCTGGCTTGGGCGTGCATCTGACGCTCGATCTGGGCGGGCAGGCGCGATTTGGTCCGGATGTGCAGTGGGTTCGCGACCCGCAGGATCTGCAGGTCGACCCCCGGCGTGGCGATGCTTTTTACGAGCAGGTGCGTCGTTACTGGCCGGCCTTGCCCGACGGCGCGCTGCAGCCTGCGTATGCGGGCATCCGCCCCAAGATCAGCGGCCCGGATGAACCAGCAGCCGATTTCCGGCTCATCGGTCCGGCCGAGCACGGTGTCGCCGGCTTGGTGCACCTGATGGGGATCGAGTCGCCTGGCCTGACCAGTTGCCTGGCCCTGGCCGACCATGTCACCGAGATGCTGATGGCCTGAGAAACTGACCGATAGCGTCCCGTGTGGCTCGGCGCCCCGCTGGATGCGGGCGGCTATCATGACGCTCCCCATCCAAGGGGTTTTTCGGAGGGTGACTGTGGCTGTTGTTCTGAGCGAGGCCGATGTGGTCCGCCTTCTCGACCCCGACGCGCTGCTGCAGGCGGTGCGGCTGGCGCTGATTGCGCTGTCGCAGGATCGGGTGGTGCAGCCCTTGCGCCTGGTGATGCCCCTTGCCGATCCGCAGGCCCAGGCCATGCCTTCGGCCGCCGAGGCCCCGGGCCTGCTCTTCGTCAAGCCCGCACAGGTCGGAGCGGCCCTGGCGACCAAGTTACTCACCCTGGTTCCAGCCAATGCGCAGCGAGGTTTACCGACCCTGTTTGCCACAGTGGTCTTGATGGACCCGGTCACCGGGCAGACCCTGGCGGTGATGGAGGGCGCTGGCCTGACGGCCGCGCGCACCGCGGCGGCCTCGGCGGTGGCTGCCGATTGCTTTTGCCGCCCGGGCCCGCAGGTCCTGGCCCTGCTCGGCAGCGGCGTGCTGGCGCGCAGCCATGCGCACTACCTTCGCCGTGTGCGTCCCCTGGCCGAGATCCGCGTCTGGAGCCCGCAGCCAGCCCATGCCCAGGCCTGCGCTCAGGAGATCGGCGGGCGAGCCTATGACAGCGCTGAAACCGCCGTGCGCGGCGCCGACATCGTTTGCACCGTGACTCACGCGCGCACGCCGGTGTTGCAGGGTGCCTGGCTCAAGCCCGGCGCCTTCGTGGCCGCAGTCGGCGCCCCGCGGCCGGATCAGCGCGAGCTTGACGATGCAGTCATGGCCCATTGGGTGCTGGCCGACCAGCGCCAGGCGGCTGAGCACGAATCAGGCGATGTCATCGCCTCCGGGGCACGCGTACGCGCCGAGATCGGCGAGGTCCTGGCCGGTCGCGTGGCCAAGCCGCCAGCGGGCAGTACCGTGATCTTCAAATCGTTGGGACAAGCGGTGGAAGATGCGGTGGCGGCCCAATTGGTCTGGCAAGCCTGGCAGGCTCGGCCGTGAGCCGGCCGACTTCGATCGGGCAGCGTGATGCTGCGGTGGATGTGCTGATTGCCGGTGCCGGCGTGATGGGCGCGGCAACAGCGTTTTGGCTGACTCGGCTCAACAGGCAGTTGCGAGTGGTGCTGGTCGAGCGTGCGCCTGACTTTGTCCAGGCCTCCTCCTCCCTGTCCGCCAGTTCGATCCGACAGCAGTTCAGCAGCCCGGTGAATATTGCGCTGTCGCAGTTCGGGGTGGATTTTTTGCGTCAGGCCGACCACTGGCTCGGTCCTGGCAGCCAGGCCGCGCTGGGCCTTCATGAGGCCGGCTACCTGTACCTGGCAGGCCGGGACCAGGCGCCGGCCCTGCGTGATCTGCATGCGCTGCAGCGATCGCATGGGGTGGAAGTGGCCCTGCTGGAGACGCAGGCGCTAGCCCAGCGCTTTGCCTGGTTGCAGTGCGAGGACATCAGCCTGGGGAGCCTTGGGCTGCGTGGCGAGGGCTGGTTCGATGGCCCGGGTCTGCATCAGCGGCTGCTGCGGGCGGCCCGACAGCAGGGCGCCGAGCTTTGGCACGATGAAGTGCTGGCCTTGCAGGTGCGGGGCCGCGCGCTGGAGTCGGTTGCACTGCGCCAAGCCGGTCTCCTCTCGCCGGGTCTCTTTGTCAATGCCGGCGGACCCTGGGCGGCCCGACTGTCTGCGCCGGGTGCACCGCCTCTGCCTATCGAGGCGGGCCGCCGCAGCGTGTTCGTGCTTTCTTGCCCGCAGCCTTTGCCGGACTGCCCCCTGCTGATTGACACCAGCGGCTTTTGGCTGAGGCCCGAAGGCCGTTACTTGATGACTGGACGCGAACCGATCGAGCAAGAGCCTGAGCTGCCGCTGGAGCCCGATTGGCGCGAGATGGACGAAGCTCAGTGGGAGCGGCTGGCCCACCGCATTCCGGCCTTGCAGGCGCTGCGGGTTGAGCGGGCCTGGGCGGGCTACTACGAGATGAACCGCTTTGATCACAATGCTTTCATTGGGCCGCACCCCCAGCTTCCCGCCTATGCGGTGATCAGTGGTTTTTCAGGTCACGGCATGCAGCACGCTCCCGGTGCTGCCTTGGCGCTGGCGGAGTGGTTGCTGCACGGACAGCCGCGCAGCGTGGATGTGCGGCCCTTGGGGCTACAGCGTTGGTTGGACGGGCAGCCGCTGCGTGAGGCCAATGTGATTGGCTGAGCTGTTGATTCGTGCGCCTGTCGCGCCTACCTCAGGGCTCGTGCATGAGCGCCTGATAGACCCGCAGCGCAGCCCAGGCGTCGTTGGCGGCATAGACCAGTTGCGCGGTGCTCAGTTGGGCCGAGGCCCAGTTTGAGGTGGCGGCCTTCTTGGACTTGATGAAGCGCTTGCCGTAGCTCACCGCCACCGCCGCCTTGACCCCGATGTCGCGACGCCAGCCGCGCTGGTGGAACACCTGGTTGAGATCGACCACCCCTGCCGGCTCGATGCCGAGCTTGGCAATGATGCGCTTGCGATCGTCCCCGAGACCGAAGCCCACTTTCAGAATATGGGCCGCCGCCAGCAATTGGCCAACTCTCAGAACGCAGTGCGGATCCCTCAGGCTAAACACATAGCCCGCCTCGGCCGTGGCCAGTTGCACGATGTGCGGTCCGTCCGAAGCCTGGTGGCGCACGAAAGTCGGTCGCGACTCGGTGTCGAAGCCCAGCACATCCTGGTGCGCAAGAGCCGACCAAGCCTGTTCGGCCTGCTCGGCCTCGGTCACCCAGCGAATGCGGTCCAGATCCAGCCGTTCGAAGGGCTCCATGGCTTCAATGGCCTGGCGGTCCGGAGCGATGTGCCTGGAGGACATGCGGCCTAAGGTCGGTGCCGTGCCAGCTGCCTGGCGACTTCGTGCACCAGTTCGGGCCCCCGGTAGATCAGCCCGGTGTAAAGCTGCACCATATCAGCGCCAGCGCGCAGCTTGCTCACCGCGTCCTCGCCGCTGAGGATGCCGCCAACCCCGATGATGGGGAAGGACGGCCCCAACGCCGCGCGCAATTGTGCAATCACCCGGTTGCTGGCCTGCAGCACCGGGGCGCCGGAGAGTCCCCCGGCCTCCTGGGCGTGCGCAAGACCCTGCACCGCCTCGCGTGAGAGCGTGGTGTTGGTGGCAATCACGCCGTCCATGTCGTGCTGGCGCAGGCTTTGTGTAATCAAGTGGATTTGATGCTCATCCAGGTCAGGCGCAATCTTCACGAACAGAGGCACCCGTTTGCCCTGGCTCTGCATCAGCGCTGCCCGCCGCTGGGCCAGGGCAGCGAGTAATCGGTCCAGCGCCTCGTCATTTTGCAGGGCTCGCAAATTCTGGGTGTTGGGACTCGAAATGTTGACGGTGATGTAGTCCGCATGGGGGTAGACCCCCTCCAGCGCGATCAAGTAGTCGTCCTGCGCTCGATCGATCGGGGTGGCGGCATTCTTGCCGATGTTCAGGCCTAACAGCATGCTGCCGCGGCCCTCGGGTGTCTGTCGGCAACGGGCGGCCCGCACATTTTCAACGAAGGCTTGCAATCCCTCATTGTTGAAGCCCAGGCGATTGATCAGGGCCTGAGCCTGAGGCAGGCGAAACATGCGCGGCTTGGGGCTGCCCGGCTGCGGCAACGGGGTCACTGTGCCCACCTCGACAAAGCCAAATCCCATCGTCGACCAAGCGTCGATGCAGCGGGCGTTTTTGTCCAGCCCGGCTGCCAGGCCCACCCGATTGGGAAAACGCAGCCCGGCCAGTTCGATCGGATCGCTGATGCGCTCGGCGCAATAAGCCCACTGCAGGGGCGTGCTCTGGCTGCCCGCGAGCATCTGTAGCGTCAGATCGTGGGCGGCTTCAGCCTCCATCTTGAAGAGCAGGGGGCGGGCCAGGGCGTAGGGCAGCAGGGGCATCGGATAATGGGAGGTGGCCGGCCAGTGTGGCTGGCCCCCGATTGTCTCAAACAAGGGGCGCCCTTCTTTGTGGCCCCGAATGCCCATGACTCAAGACGAACTCAAGACGCTGGTGGGACAAGCCGCGCTGGCCTACCTGACCCCGGGGGCGCTGGTTGGCGTGGGCACCGGCTCGACGGTCAATAAATTCATAGATGCACTGGCCGGCATGAAAGACCGCATCCGGGGCGCCGTCTCGAGCTCCGAAGCTTCAACCCAGCGCCTGAAGGCCTTGGGCATCGCTGTGTTTGACAGCAACGAGGTCGCCAGCCTGCCGGTCTACATCGATGGTGCCGATGAAATCGATCACCAAGGCTACATGGTCAAGGGTGGTGGCGCGGCGCTAACCCGCGAGAAGATCGTGGCCGCCCAATCTGAACGCTTTGTGTGCATCGCCGACGAAAGCAAGCTGGTACAGACCCTCGGGGCCTTCCCTGTCCCGGTGGAGGTCATTCCCATGGCCGTGGCCCGCTTGAGCCGGCAGTTCGCTGCCCTGGGTGGCAGCGCCACCGTGCGTACCAAGGACGGTGCGCCCGTCCTGACCGACAACGGGCAGCAGATTCTGGATGTGCGCGGCCTGAAAATCACCGACCCGCTGGCCTTTGAGACCCGGGTCAGCCAATGGCCGGGCGTGGTGACGGTAGGCGTATTTGCTCACCAAAAGGCCGCGGTGTGTCTGCTCGGCACCGCCTCGGGCGTGAAGACGCTGACTTTCTAAAGTTTCGTTTTGCCTCTCGGGGCGCTGTTGCTTATGCTTGGCCCGCGCTATTGCACGCCGCTTTGTCCGGATCGACCGGGTTCGGCGAGGCCGCATTGACCAGCGACGCAGTTCAGGCCATGCCTTGATGTCGTAGCAACGCGTCGATCCTGGGCTCGCGTCCTCGGAAGGCCTTGAAGCTCTCCATCGCCGGCCGACTGCCACCGACTTCCAGGATCTGCTGGCGATACAGCCTGCCCATATCAACATCGAGCGGGCTGCCGCCCGAACCGGCTGCTTCCTCGAAGGCGGCATAGGCGTCGGCTGAAAGAACTTCGGCCCATTTGTAGCTGTAATAGCCGGCTGCATAGCCGCCTGCAAAGATGTGACTGAAGGTATGGGGCGCGCGGTGATAGGCCGGTGGCTCGATCACAGCGACCTCGCTGCGCACTCTGCGCAGCAGGTCCATTACATCGTCTTTGGGGTCGTGCTCCGTGTGCAGCAGCATGTCAAACAGCGCAAACTCGACTTGGCGCAAGGTTTGCAGGCCGCTTTGAAAATTGCGGGCGGCCAGCATTTTTTCGAACAGGGGCCGTGGCAAGCTTTGGCCCGTCTCCACGTGGGCTGTCATGTGCCGCAGCACCTCCCATTCCCAGCAAAAGTTTTCCATGAACTGACTCGGCAGTTCCACGGCATCCCACTCCACCCCGCTGATTCCCGACACATCGCGCTCATTGACCCGGGTCAACAGGTGGTGCAGTCCGTGCCCGAACTCATGAAACAGCGTGGTCACATCGTCGTGGGTGAGCAGGGCCGGTCGACCCCCCACGGCCTCGGCAAAGTTGCAGACCAGATGCGCCACCGGGGTTTGCAGGCGGCCCTGATCGGGCCTGAGCCAGCGGGCGCGCACATCATCCATCCAGGCGCCGCCGCGCTTGCCGCTGCGCGCTGGTTGGTCCAGGTAAAACTGGCCGATCAGTTGCCCACCGCGCTCGATACGGAAAAACGCCACGCCCGGCTTCCACACCGCAGCCCGATCCGCAACGATGCTGACTTCAAACAGGGTCTCGACGATCTTGAACAAGCCAGCCAGCACCTTCGGTGCAGTGAAGTATTCTTTGACTTCCTGCTCGCTGAAGGCATAGCGCTCCTCTTTGAGCTTCTCGCTGGCATAGGGCAGGTCCCAGGCCTGGGGTGACTCCAGCCCCAAGGTTTGTCGGGCGTAATCGTGCAGGTCGGCGACATCGCGCAGCGCGTAAGGCCGTGCGCGCGCGGCCAGGTCGCGCAGGAAGGCAATCACCTGCTCGGGCGATTGGGCCATCTTGGACACCACGGAAACCTGCCCAAAGTCGCGATAGCCCAGTAATTGGGCCTCCTCGCGCCGCAGGGCCAGCAGCTCTCGCATGATCAGGGTGTTGTCGTACTGGGCAGACTCGGCCTGGTCGCTGGCCCGGGTGCCGTATGCGCGGTAGAGCTTTTGGCGCAGGGACCGGCTGTGAGCAAACTGCATCACCGGCAGATAGCAGGGCATCTTCAGCGTCAACTTATGGCCTTCGCGGCCCTCTGCTTGCGCCTGCGCGCGCGCCGTTTCGATCACATCCAGCGGCAGACCCACAAGCTCTTCAGCGCTCGCGTAGTAGGCGAAGGCCTCGGTGGCATCGAGGACATTTTCGCTGAACTTCTGACTCAGTTCAGCTTGCCGCTCCTGAATTCGAGCAAAGCGGTCGCGGTCCGGCCCCCGCAATTGAGCGCCGGAGAGCACGAAATGACGCAGGGCATGACTGCGTGCCCGCGCTTGCTCGGCGTTGAGTTCGCTTTCTTGCACCGCGCTGTACTTGGCAAACAGCTGGGCGTCGGCGCCCAGGCGGGTCCAGAACTCGGTCACCCGGGGCAGGTTCTCGTTGTAGGCCTGCCGCAGGGCCGGCGTATCGGCCACGCTGTTGAGGTGGCTCACCGCCCCCCAGGCGCGGCTGAGTTGTTCGGTGGCCACATCGAGCACCTTCGATAGGGCCCCCCAATTGGCGGGGAAGCCCTCAGCGGTGACTTGATCGAGTGCCGACTGGGCCCGTCCCAGCAGTTCATCCATCGCGGGCGTTACATGCTCCGGGGCGATGCGGTCAAAAGCGGGTAGATCTGAAAAGTCGAGTAGCGGGTTGTTCATGGCTCGCAAGGGTATGAGGCGGTGTCGGCACGGACCCGGCCGACTTGAGGCCAGGGGCGCCGATCAGGGAAGATTTTTCTTGACGCTGCGTTGCGCCGGCTTGCGCGCCTTCTTGATTTTTCCGCCGGGCGTCAGTCTCTGGTTGCCCAGCACCTTGAGGATTTTGACCTCCGGTCGTTGACCAGGCCGGGTCTGCTTGAGGATTTTCACCTCGCGCGGCCCCGGCTTGCGGGCCTCGTCCACCTTGCGCTCCTTGGCCGGAACCGGTCGCCACAAGACGAGCAGTTTGCCGATATGTTGAATGGGCGCGGCCGAAAACTTGTCGGCCAGTTCCGACAGGAGCACTTCGCGGGCTTGCCGATCCTCGCCGAGGACCCGGATCTTGATCAGTCCGTGCGATTGCAGTGCCCGGTCGACCTCCTTCTGGACGGCGCTGGTCAGGCCTTCGCTGCCGATCATGACCACAGGATCGAGGTGGTGGGCGGCCGCGCGGTGTTCCTTGCGTTGTGCGGGGGTCAAGTTGATTTGAGGCATGGCGCGATTATCGACCCAGGTCCGAGGTCCCGCCGGGGCCTGACAATAGGGCCCATGAAAGTGCGCACCCAAAGCAAGAAGGTCAACAAGGCGTGGCTCAACCAGCATGTCAACGACCCGTATGTGAAGTTGGCCCAGAAAGAGGGCTACCGCGCGCGTGCAGCCTACAAGCTCAAGGAAATCGACGAAACGCTGGGGCTGGTCCGGCCGGGCGATCGGGTGGCCGATCTTGGCAGTGCGCCGGGCGCGTGGAGCCAGTACTTGCGGCGGCGCTTGATCGGGCCGACCGGCGGTGAGCTCAGCGGCCGTATCGTGGCGGTGGACTTGCTGCCCATGGAGCCGATCGAGGGCGTGACCTTCATTCAGGGCGACCTCCGTGAGCAGCCGGTGCTCTTGCAACTGGAGCAGGCAGTCAGGGGCGCAGCCGGCGATGCCAAGCTCGATCTGGTGGTCTGCGATATGGCGCCCAATCTCTCAGGGATCGCCAGTGCCGATGCCGCCCGGTTGGTGCACCTGGTGGAACTGGCCGTTGAGTTTGCAGGGGCGCAGCTCAAGCCGGACGGGGCTCTGGTGGCCAAGGCCTTTCACGGCGGTGGCTACGATGAACTGGTCCGGCTGTTCCAGGCCCGGTTCAGAGCGGTCAAGAAAATTAAGCCCAAGGCCTCCCGCCCCCAGTCGGCCGAGACTTTTCTTGTCGGTCTGGGGCTCAAAGCTCAAGCCTGAGCAGCCCGCTCCGATTACCAGGGTGCGCGATGGGGTCTTTCGGGCGCTCCGTCGAGACAGTTGGCCTCTGCCGTGGCTTATTTCCGTCCTTCTGACAGGGTGGCCCCGCTGTATTCCGGCCGGGGCCCTTGAAAAGCCTAGAATTGCAAGCAAGTTGGCTGGGATCTGTACTGGAGTCTGTTTTGAATAATCAGTGGTTTTCAAAAGTTGCGGTCTGGCTGGTGATCGGCATGGTGCTGTTTACCGTCTTCAAGCAATTCGACACGCGCTCGAGCTCCAACGCTCAGTACTTGGGCTATTCGGACTTCCTCGACGAAGTGCGGGCCCGTCGCATCAAGGCCGCCACCATTTCCGAGAGTCAGGCTGGTACCGAAATCGCAGCGATCACGGTGGACGATCGCCGTGTGCGCACGACGGCCACCTATCTCGACCGTGGTTTGGTGGGCGATCTCATCGCCAATGATGTGAAGTTCGATGTCAAGCCCCGCGAAGAAGGGTCCCTGCTCATGACCTTGTTGGTCAGTTGGGGGCCGATGTTGCTGCTGATCGGCGTCTGGATTTATTTCATGCGTCAGATGCAGGGCGGCGGCAGGGGCGGGGCCTTCAGTTTCGGCAAGAGCAAGGCCCGCATGCTTGACGAGTCTTCCAACACCGTCACCTTCGCCGATGTGGCCGGCTGCGATGAGGCCAAGGAGGAGGTCAAGGAGGTGGTCGACTTCCTCAAGGACCCGCAAAAGTTTCAAAAGCTGGGCGGACGCATCCCGCGCGGCTTGCTGCTGGTGGGTCCCCCGGGAACCGGCAAGACTCTGCTGGCCAAAGGGATTGCCGGTGAAGCCAAGGTACCGTTTTTCAGCATTTCTGGCTCTGACTTCGTCGAGATGTTTGTGGGCGTTGGCGCAGCTCGCGTCCGCGATATGTTCGAGAATGCCAAGAAGAACGCTCCTTGCATCATTTTTATCGACGAAATCGACGCCGTCGGTCGTCAGCGCGGCGCGGGTCTGGGGGGCGGCAACGATGAGCGTGAACAGACACTAAACCAGATGCTCGTTGAGATGGATGGTTTCGAGACCAATGCGGGTGTGATCGTGGTGGCAGCCACGAACCGTCCCGACATCCTGGACTCCGCCTTGCTGCGGCCCGGCCGTTTCGATCGCCAGGTCTATGTCACCTTGCCCGACATTCGTGGCCGCGAGCAGATTCTCAATGTGCACATGCGTAAAGTTCCCCTGGGCCCCGATGTCAGTGCCAGCGTGATTGCGCGCGGTACACCGGGCATGTCGGGCGCTGACTTGGCCAACTTGTGCAACGAGGCGGCCCTGATGGCCGCTCGGCGCAATGCCCGGCTCGTGGAGATGCAGGACTTCGAGAAGGCCAAGGACAAAATTCTCATGGGCCCCGAGCGCAAGAGCATGGTCATGCCTGAAAGCGAGCGTCGCAATACCGCTTACCACGAGTCCGGTCACGCGCTTATCGGCAAGCTGTTGCCCAAGTGTGATCCGGTGCACAAGGTCACCATCATCCCGCGCGGCCGCGCCCTGGGCGTGACCATGAGCCTGCCCGAGAAGGACCGCTACAGCTATGACCGCGAGTACATGCTCAGCCAAATCAGCATGCTCTTTGGCGGGCGTATCGCTGAAGAAGTGTTCATGAACCAGATGACCACCGGCGCTTCCAACGATTTCGAGCGCGCGACCCAGATCGCCCGTGACATGGTGATGCGATACGGCATGAGCGATGCGCTCGGCCCCATGGTCTACGCCGAGAACGAAGGCGAGGTCTTTCTGGGCCGCTCGGTCACCAAGACGACCAACATGAGCGAGCAGACCATGCAGAAGGTCGATGTGGAGGTGCGCCGCATCATCGACGATCAATATGGACTGGCGCGGCGTCTGATTGAGGAAAACAAAGACAAGATGCACGCCATGGCCAAGGCCTTGCTCGAGTGGGAAACGATCGAGGGCGAGCAGATCGATGACATCATGGCTGGCCGCGAGCCGCGTCCGCCTAAGGACTGGTCGCCTCGCAATCCTTCAGCCGACGGGGGTGGCTCCGGCGGCGGAACGGCGGTGGGGCCCGACCCGACGCCGACGGTGGCCTGAGAGGCTGACTGTCTTGCAATGACCGGGGCTCCAGGCCCCGGTTTTTACTCGCCCAGTGCGCTTGGGAGTCCCCCCTTGTTTTGGCAAACCAGTCGCTTCCGTATCGATCTGAGTCAGCCCCAGGTCATGGCAATCGTCAACCTCACCCCTGACTCTTTTTCGGGCGATGGGCTCTGGCAGGCCGGGGATCTCCGCGGAGCGATTGCCCAGTGCGAGCGCAGGGTCCAGGAGGGGGCCCATATTCTTGATCTTGGGGCTGAATCGAGCCGGCCCGGGGCACAGCCCATTCCCGTCGAGGAGGAATTGCGGCGCCTGCAACCGGTTGTGCGTGCAGCCGTGGGCCTGGGTGTACCGGTGTCGGTGGACACCTGCAAGCCTGAGGTCATGCGGACGATGCTCGATATGGGCGTGGACATCATCAACGACATCTGGGCGTTGCGCCAACCCGGCGCCCTGCAGGCCGTGAGCGACCACGGTGCTTGCGGCATTTGCCTGATGCACCTGCATCGGCAACCGCAGACCATGCAGTTGCAGCCCATGCAAGGCTCAGTCCTTGGGCCGGTGCGGGAGTTTCTTCAGGCGCAGGTACAAAGAGCGTGCAAGGCCGGGGTCGATCGGGGCCGGCTGGTTATCGACGCCGGCGTGGGCTTCGGCAAGACGGTGGCGCAAAATTTCGAGCTGCTCGCGCAACAGAGGGATCTGCTCGATTTGGGATTGCCGCTGCTGGCAGCCTGGTCGCGCAAGTCCTCGCTCGGGGTGGTCATGGGCGGCGCGGGTGCATCGATCCCTCCCGATTCGCGTCTGCCGGGGAGCTTGGCGGCGGCGCTGCTGGCGGTAGAGCGTGGAGCACGGATCGTGCGCGTGCACGATGTGCGAGAGACCTTGCAGGCCTTGCGGGTCTGGGAGGCAGCTGCCCCTAGTCTCTATGCAGCACGGTCACGCTCATACGGCGATTGCGTGGATCGAGCGGATCATTCGGGTTGAAGGGCATGGTGTCCGCCACGCCCTCTATGCGGGCAAAGCGTGCGCCAGAGACGCCTTGTTTTTCCATTTGTGAGCGCGTGGCCTCCGCCCGTTCGGCTGAAAGCGACCAGTTGTTTCTGCCCTCGGCATTGGTAAAGGGCACCGCATCGGTGTGCCCTCTGACTGCCAGTTTGTTGGGAGTGCCGGCCAGGGACTTGGCCACTTCATTGACCAGCTGTTGAGCGCGCGGCATCATCTGCGTGCCGCCCAGCGCAAACATGGCGAAGTCCGCCTTGTCGATGATATCGATACGCAGGCCTTCTTTTTCCCGGGTGAACTTGACCTGTTCCTTCAAGTTGGCCAGCCGTGGGTTTTGTTCGATTTTTTCGCGAATTTCCTTCTCGAGCTTTTCGAAGGCCGCCTTGTCTTGCTGTTCGGCGACCGCCTTTTTTTCTTCCTCGCTCATCTTCGAGGGATCGGAAGGATCGGAGCGTTCGGTGCTATTGGGATTGGGATCGTTGGCAGTGGGCCCGCCTTCGGATTTGGGGGTCAGCCTCTCCATGGCGGCGGTCTGCTTGGCGCTAAACGGGAAGCCGTCGGTGTCGATGATCGACTTTCCTCCCAGGATACCGTTGGATCCGGCCAGCTTACCCATGGTGACATTGCTGTGCGAGGTGGGCTTGAAGTAATCGGCGATGCTTTTGCGCTGGTCCGCGTTGGTGGCACCGAGCAGCCACATCAGCAGAAAGAAGGCCATCATGGCCGTCATCATGTCGGCCAGCGCGATCTTCCAGGCGCCGCCATGGGCACCGCCGTGCCCATCGTCGATCACTTTCTTGATGACGATAACCGGCGCCACGCCTTCTTTGGCCTCTTCGGTGGCGGGCTGTTCGGCCGGCGGCGCTTCGGCGCTGCCCTGCGCAGCTTCGGCCGGCGGCGAGCCCTCGGCCGGAGCTGCAGCCGAGCCTTCTCCCGGCGCGGAAGGCGTGGCCTCTGCGGGCGCTTCAGGGGTTGCGGCTTCTGCCATATCGGGTCCGGCTCAGTGGCGTCCGGCCTTACTTGCCCCTGAGCCCGTCAAAGACCTCTGCAAAGCTGGGCTGGTTGTGATGGCTGATGCTCACCCGCGCAGCTTCGATGATCAGCGGGGGCGGGTGTCCGTGCATCGTGCCGATGATGATCTGCTTGACCACCTTGTAGATCTCACCTTCGTCGTCAATGATCTGCTTGAGGCGGTTGGCCAGGGGATCGACGAAACCATAGGCAAAGAACACGCCCAGAAAGGTACCGACCAGGGCACCACCGATCAGCGCGCCGAGCACGGGAGGCGGCTGGTCAATGGCGCCCATGGTTTTAACCACGCCCAGAACGCAGGCCACGATACCCAGAGCCGGCAGGGCGCCGGCCATCGAGGCCAAAGCTTCGGCTGGCTTGAGTTCGGAGTGGTGATGGGTTTTGATCGCCTGGTCCATCACTTCTTCAACCGCATAGGGGCTCAGATTGCTCGACGAAACCACCAGCAATCGAATGGTGTCGGTCACCAGGTGCAGCAGCCCTTCGTCCTTGAGGATGGGCGGGTATTCGGCAAAGATCGCACTGGAGTCGGGGTTTTCGATGTGCGGCTCCAGCGCCACCGCGCCTTCAGCTTTGAGCACCTTCATCAGTTTGGAGACCAGGAAGATGACTTGCAGGTAGTCATCTTTTTTGTACTTGGAGCCCTTGAAGCAGCGACCGATGCCGCCCAGGGCGCCCTTGAAAATATCCAGGCTGTTTCCAATCAGCATGGCCCCCACCGCCGCTCCGCCAATGATGAAGGTCTCAACCGGCGCGGCCTTGATGATGGGGGCCATGCTTCCACCGGCCATGATGTAGCCGCCGAAGACGCAGACCATCAAAACGACAATGCCTATGATGCTGAACATGTGAGTCGGTTCTCTGTCCCCAGGGAGGACGGTGTGAGTTGATCGGTAGCCGTAATGTACATCGCATCCAAAAGCAACAAAGGGGGCTGGGCCCCCTTTACTTCCTGGGCCAGGTTGGGCTCAGGTGGATCTAAGCAATGTCCGTGCCTTGCCGCCGGGGCTCAGTGCTGAAGGCTGGTCGCGCCGGCTGGCAGCAAGGAGGGAACTTGCCGCCAAGCCTCGCGCACTTCGCTGATCAGGCTACGGACTTCCTCCAGCACGAGGAGGTCGTTGTGGATATTCACATGGAGAATGCGGCGCACCAGGTAGCTGTACAGCTCATTGAGATTGGCGGCCAGATCGCCGCCCTTGTCCAAGTCCAAGGCGGCCTGCAGACCCACCACAATGCGGCTGGCGCGGGCCAGAGCCTTGCTTTTCTCCTCGATATTGCGGTGCTCAATATGGCCTTTTGCGGCGTTGAGGCTGTCGATCAGGCCGTCAAAAAGCATCTGAATCAGCTCAACGCGGTTGGCTACCGCCGCTTGGGTTGCGGTGCTACCGCTGCTGTAGCTTTCGATGGCTTTGAAATGAACTCGCATCTGGAGGGCTCCTGGTAAGTGCTGGCCCCCCGTGAATCGGCGGATGCGCACAAAACTTGAGCGCTCAAGGAGTGGGTCGGTAGATGGCGGCAAGATCTTGCCGCCGAGCCCGGTCTCAGGGCCGGGAGCGGCGCGATTGGACCGGTTCGACCTGCAAAGTGCCACGCAGCTTTTTGACCACCGCGCTGATCAACTGACTGACGCGCGATTCGGTCACCCCGAGAACCTCGCCGATTTCTTTGAGGTTGAGCTCCTCGACATAGTACAGATTCATGAGCAATTGCTCGCGCTCGGGCAGATCGCCAATGGCCTGGACCACGGCGGTCATGAATTCGGCGTGCTCGACGATGGCCTCGGGTTGTTGGCTGGCATCGTCGGCGATGCCCATCACCTCCTCAGTGACCACTTCCATCGAGTAGGTCTCAAAGCGCTTGGCCTGGCCGCGCTCCTTCTCGAAGGTTTCGACATCCATGCCGATGTGCTGGGCCAATTCGGCCTGGGTGGGCGTACGACCGAGTTCGGCGGCCAGTTCGTCGGTGGCTTTACTGTGACTCTTATTGAAGGCCACGGCCGAGCGAGGCAGGAAAGACAGGCGTCTGACTTCATCGAGTATGGCGCCGCGGACTCGTGCGTGGGCAAAGCTCTCAAATTCAATGCCCTTGGTTGGGTCAAAGGCACGCGCAGCCTCCAGCAATCCGATCATGCCGACCTGGATCAACTCGTCGAGTTCCATGAATGGAGGAATTCGCACTTTCAGGTGCAAGGCCACCCGCTTGACCATACCCAGATGGGCCATGACCAAAGCTTCCTCAGTACCACCAGCACTGTGGTTGTTCTGGACTTGCTCGTAGAGCCGGGTGCTGGCGGACATCACGCTTACCCTTCAGTGCACCTGCCCGACCAGGCGCTCAACAAAAAACTGCAGCTCCCCGCTGGCCCGCTCGACGGCCGGCAACTGCCGCGTGGCGTCGGCCAATCGACGGAAATCACGCGATCCGCCGCTGCCCGGCGCGAACTCAAGCACCGGTTGGTGTTTTTTGAGGGCCGAGAGGATCAGTTCGTCCTGTTCGACCGTGCCCAGATAGCCCACGCTGCGGCCCAGAAAGCGCGCGCAAACTTGGTTGATTCTCTCGTGCAATTGCTGACCAGCCTGTTGGCTGCTCATACCGTTGGGAATGAGGTAGATCTCATCGACATTGCAATCCTGGATCAGGACCTTGATGGTGCCGTAGGCATCGGCGATCGAGGAGGGATCGTCGCGAACCACGATGAAGCGGCGCGGACAGGCCCGCATGAAGGCAATGACGGAGGGAGATATGCCCGCAGCCATGTCGACCACGAGGTAATCGAGCTCGTCTTCGAGTTCGCTGAAGGCCTGCAGGATGCTCGCCGTTTGCAGGGCGCTGATGCCGGCCATCTCCTGCATGCCCGAGGCCCCGGGGACCAATTTAACGCCCGATCGTGTCGTCACGATGATCTCGGGCAAGGATTTGTGTCCGGCCAGAAAGTGACTGAGGTTGGCGGGGCAGGGCGTTCCAAAGGCGATCTGCGCATTGGCCAGACCCAGATCGGCATCGAGCAGCATGACCCGCTCGCCCTGCGCCTGCAGGGCCACGGCCAAATTGACGGAGACCGTGGTCTTGCCCACGCCCCCTTTGCCGCTGGCAATGCCGATGACCTGGGTGGGCCTGGATTTCATGAGCGCGCTGCCACCTCGGCCGCTTTGCGGCGTGTGCTGCGGCCGGCTGGGGCGGCGCGTTCTGTCTCACGCTTGCGCGCAGGACTTTGGGCGGCGACCGTTTTGCCGCGCGACTTGTCTGTGGCCTTCGCAGGACTGCGTTTGGCGCTTGCACGCGTGGTTTTCTTGGCTGCGCCCCCGCCCAGGATGTCGGCGGTCGAGAGAAAAGCCGGTACCGCCGGCAATTGCGCAATACTGGCCAGCGCCGCTGCCAAGGGCTCCTGCCCCGAACCGACTGCCTGGGCATCAGAGCGGGGGAGGAACGGGGCCAGGTGATCGGGATTCACGGCAGCTTGAATGGGAGAAAGGGCGAAATCTACCAGTTGATTGATGTCGAAGTCCGAGCTCAAATCGCCCAGCCCAGCGCCGCGACTGGCCACTGAAATCGTCAGCGGATTATTACTTAGGAATTGCAACAGGGCCCAGCCGGAGGCAGCCTCGTCCACTTTGGTGAGCATCAGGCTCGCGAAAGGCAGACCGGGGCCAAATACCCGTTGCAGGGTGGCGGCCGATGCATCAAGCGGTACCACCGCATGGCACTGGCAGGCTGGGGCCAGGGCCAAAACTTGGCGCACCTGATCGGCCATCTGCACGCCGGGCGTATCGATCAGGATCAGGCTGCGGGGAGAGAGCTCTTCGAGCAACAGCTTCAGGCTCTGTCCGTCGTGCGCGCGGAAGGCGTCCACCCCCAGTTGGGCGGCCAGCATCTGCATCTGGCTCCAGGCACCGGCACGCACATCCTGGAAGCTGATCAGCGCTACCCGGTCGCAACCGGCTTGTGCGGCCTGGCGTGCAATGCGGGCGGCCATCAGGCTCTTACCGGCGCCAGAGGGGCCGGCGAGAAGGTGTATGCCTCGGGCCGGCATGGGGGCGGCCGGTCGCATCAGGGGATGCAGCAGTTGTTCGCGCAGGATCTGCAGGGCCTGCGGCAGATCACCGGCCTGGCTGACCCCATCGAGCAAAAGCGCCAGCAGGGCGCCTGGAATTTCAGCGTCCTGAAGAGCTTGGGCCAACGGTGCCACCGCGGGGGTCAGGTTCAGACCGCTCTGCCAGGCCGAGGTTTGCTGGCGCATTCTGAATTCGCGCCGCAGCGCGGCGATTTCGTCGCGCACTAGATCGACGATCTCGCGGCCGCGCAAGTAATCGCGGGCGTCTTCTTCGGACCGCTCCGGTGCAATCGCTGCGCCCTCGCCGGGCGCCGGCAGCGGACGGCCGACCGGCAGCCAGGCCGCTTGTAGGCTCTTGCGGAAATCGGGGCTCGATCCGTCCTTAGCCTGCGGGGCGCTTGCTGTTGCGGGGGCGGCCGGTTCGCTGGCCAGGCCCTGAGCTTGCAGTGGGGTGTCGGCCTCGATGGCGACCACCAGTTCGGTCTGCCCGCCGACCTGATGGTTGGAGATAACCAGCACATCCGGACCATAGGTCTTGATGGCCTGCTCCATGGCGCTGCGGGTATCGCGTGCGAGTATGCGCTTGAGTTCCATGGCTTACCTTTTCGTTTACTGGGCCGGATCGGCGTGAACGGTATGAATCACCTTGACCATCTGGTCCTCGGGGATTTCGCTGTAGGACAGGATGGTCAGATCAGCCACCCGGAAGCGGGCAGCCTTGGACAGCCAGGGCCGGATTGAGGGCGAGACCACCAACACGGCTGGATGCCCCTGTTCTTCCACCGCGCGCACGCCTTGGCGCAGCGCCGAGAACAGGCGTTCGGCCAGACCTGGCTCGAGCACCATGGGCTGACCGGGTTGGGATTGCTGGATCACGTTATGCAGCAACTGCTCCAGGCCCGGGTCGAGGGTGATGACCGACAGGCTGTCTTTTTCATCGATCAGGCTCTGGCAGATCATGCGGCCGAGCTTGGGGCGAATCAGGGTGGTCAGTGTTTCCGGGTCTTGCGTGCGCGTAGCCGCCTCGGACAGCGCCTCGACGATGCTGCGCATGTCGCGGATCGGAACATTTTCGGTCAGCACATTTTGCAGTGTGCGGGTGATCACGCCCAGGGACAGCTTGCCTGGCACCAGCTCTTCCACCAGTTTGGGAGAGCGTGCCCCGAGCTTGTCCAAAAGTTGCTGCACTTCATCATGAGAGAGCAGGTCGGCGGCGTTATCGCGAAGCACTTTGTTCAGATGGGTGGCCACGGCCGTGGCTGCATCGACCACGGTGTAGCCCAGGGTACGGGCATGGTCGCGCTGGGAGGGATCGATCCAGACCGCTTCGAGACCGAAGGCCGGCTCGCGGCAGGCGGTGCCCTCCAGAGTGCCATAGACTTGGCCTGGATTGATGGCCATCTCGCGCCCCACCTTGACCTCACCGCGTCCGCGCACCACGCCCTTGAGCACGATGTGATAAGAGTCGGGATCGATGTTGAGGGCGTCGCGTATGCGTACGGGCTGAATCAGAAAGCCCAGTTCGGCCGAGAGCTTTTTGCGCACCCCCTTCACCCGGGCCATCAGCTGGCCGCCGGTGTCCGGGTTCACCAGGGGGATCAATCCGTAACCGATTTCCAGACCGATCAGATCCACCTGGTCCACATCGTCCCAGTCGAGTTCCTTGGGCGCCTCTGGGGCCAGGGCGGCGCTTTGCGTCGCTGCCTGACTGCCCGCAGCGGCCGCCCGATTGACGATCATCACGCCCAGACCGGCGGTGGCCGCAGCCAGAGTGAGAAACACCAGATGCGGCATGCCTGGAATCACGCCCAAAATGGCCAGGAAGCTGGCCGAGATGAACAGGGCCGAGGGATTGGCCAATTGCGAGGTGGCCTGCTCGGTGGTGTTCTCCGCAGTGTTGACCCGGGTCACGATGATGGCGGTGGCCAGCGAAAGGAACAGCCCCGGGATCTGCGCCACCAGACCGTCGCCGATCGTCAGCAGCGTGTAGACCCGGCCGGCTTCGGCCAAGGGCAGGTTGTGCTGCATCACGCCGACGATCAGCCCTCCGACGATGTTGATGGCCAGGATCAGCAGTCCGGCGATCGCATCGCCACTGACGAATTTGGAGGCGCCATCCATGGAGCCAAAGAAGTCCGACTCCTGCGACAACTCCTCGCGACGCTTCTTGGCCGTTTCCTGATCGATGACGCCCGCGTTGAGGTCAGCATCGATGGACATCTGCTTGCCGGGCATGGCATCCAGGGTAAATCGTGCGTTCACTTCAGAGACGCGCCCCGCACCTTTGGTGACCACGATGAAGTTGATGATCATCAGGATCATGAAGATGATGAAACCAATCAGGTAATTGCCGCCGATCACAAAATGCCCGAACGCGGCAATCACCTTGCCGGCCGCGTCCTCACCCTCGTGACCGTTAACCAGAATCACCCGCGTTGAGGCCACATTGAGCGCCAGCCGCAGCATGGTGGCAAACAGCAGCACCGTCGGGAAAGAGGAGAACTCCAGCGGCTTGCGGGTGTTGATGGCAATCAACACGATCAACAGCGCGCTGGCTATATTGAAGGTAAACAAGACATCCAGCAGCCAGGGCGGCAAAGGCAGCACCAGCATGGCCACGATCAGCAGCACCAGCGCCGGCACGCTCAGTCCGGTGACGCTGAACTGGCTCAGGCTCTGTCGGAGGCTTGACAGGGTCAGGGTGCTCATTGGGGGCTCGATTCGGTTTGATTCGCTGCTTGGGATGGTTTTCAGGCTTTTGGGGACCAGTATTCGGTTCGGTCGTGCAAGCTCCGTGCCATGAAAAATTGACAGCCAGTCGGTCTGGCCCACCCGGCAAGTCCTGTCCGGTCATGGTTTTTGCTAAGTCAGGCAGCCCGATACCGGGTCCCGCCTGACCAACACATGAGCCCCCTATGGATGCTGCCCTGATTCCTTCGACCGGATCCGTCTCCCTGCCTCTGCCGCTCGATGCGGGCGCCAGCGCGCCGCCGTCTGCCATGCAAGGCGCCGATTTCGCCAACCTTTTGGGTCACTTGATGAACCGGGCCGAGCGGCAAGATCTTGCCGCTTCGGGTTTTCAGGCGGTGCCCATTGGGCAGCAGATTGAGGTCATCACGGCCGCCGAGCCCTTGCCCGATGCGGCGAGCCTGTTGGCCTTCGCGCGGGGCCAGGGCCTGGATGAGGCAACCCTGCGGGCCCTGTTTGACGAGGGCGAGGTGTTGGCGCAGGCCGGTCTTGCAAGCGCGGAGGGACAGGCACAGGGCTCGGGAGCGCAAGCCCTTCAGACCCAAGCGCTGCAGGTCCTGGGGGTACAGGCGCCCTTGCAAACGGTGCCTGCACCGTTGGAGCCCGCGCCGGCGCAAGACCCAGGTCTCGCGCTGACATCGGCACTGGCCCTCGATGTGAACCGGCCGGTCTACTTGCCCCCTGGCGAGGCCGCCAGCATGCCAAACCCTCCAGTCCAGCAGCCCAAGGCTCTGGTCGATACCGCTGCAATTCGCCCCCTCTGGAGCTTGCCGATCGCCGAGCCAACCCTCCCCCACACGACGCTGGCGCAAGCCGGGCCCCCGGCCCTCGATGCGGGCCAGAGCCTCGATCCCGCAGCTGCCCTCGTATCGGTGGCGGCACCCCCGGTGATCGCGTCCCCAGTGATCGCATCCCCGGTGATCGCATCCCCGGTTCCAGCGGCGGGCGCCGTGCTCGCCTCGGCGGCGAGCCAGCAGGTCGCAGCCCCGCAGTCGCCGGCGCTCAGCGCCGCGCCCGCTGCATTGGCGAGCCCTGTTCCGTCTGCCCTTGCTGCGACCGCCGTACCCGCTCAGGGGGTCGCCTTGCCCACCGCCGTGGCCAGCCAAGCGCGGGTGAGCGATCTGCGCTGGCAAGCGTCTGCGGCCACGCAGATCGAGGCACTCAATCCAGCGGACGGGCCCGATTCTCAAGGATCTGAACCGCCCCTGATGGATGTCTTGCGCCTGAGGCTGGCGCCCCAGGAGGCCCTCACCCGGCGCCTGGCTGCAATGACGGGGACAGGCGCTCAGTTGAGCTGGGCTGCGGTTTCGGGCCAGCCGGCCGCCATGGCCCTGTTGCGGCTTGAGGTGCGCGATCTGGGTCTCCTGACTCCGTCCGCGCCAGCCGCCCCGGGCATCGAGGCTGCGGTAATGGACGCCGAGCCGCTGGCTGCCTCGAGCCCGGTGGCTCTGGGCCCGGAGGGCGGACGCTCGGCCCCAAGCAGTCCATCGGCCCCGTCTGCCCCTTGGGTCAGCACGGCGGCTCAGCGCGCGGAACAATACGAACAACTGGCCCAGCGACTCGGTGAGGCCCTGGGGCAGCGTCTGCAAAGCCAGCTTGAACGAGGTCAGTGGAAGATGCAGATGCGCCTGGACCCCGCCCACCTCGGACGCATTGATCTCGATTTAGACATGAATTCGGGCGCTCTTGATGCCGTGTTTCGCAGTGACAATCAAATCACCCGGGATCTGATTGCCCAGGGTCTACCGCGTTTGAAAGAGAGTCTGAGCCAGTCGGGCACGGCTGTTGCTAATGTTTGGGTACAAGGGGATTCGAGCCGTCAGTCTGGCGGAAATCCGACACCCCGTCGCGCGCCTGAACCTCGTGAACAGGCGGCCAACCACAGTCAGCCGTCGCAAGACCTGCCTGTGCAGGCAACGGGCAATCGGACGCGGCAGGGCACCAGTGCCTGGGATGTGCTGGCCTGAAGAGGCTGGATGCATCGCACAGGAGACACCTTAGGGGTAAGTCATGGCAGAAGAAGCAGTTGTCGAAGAAGGTGCGGAGCAAAAGCCCAAATCCAAGCTGATCCCCATCATCCTGGGGGCGGTTGGCTTGATCGTGATCGTGGCCGGCACCATGTTGGCCACGCTGTATTTCACCGGCTTTTTCAAACCCAAGCCGCCCACGCTCACTGCTGAGGAGCGCATCGCGTTGGGTCTCGATCCGGATCCCGAGGCCGCGGCCAAGGGCGGAGAGAAGGGCAAGGACGGCAAAGACGCCAAGCCCGAGAAGCTCAAAAAATCGCCCGAGGCGCAGCGCTTTGACTTCAACTATTTTCAGATGGAGCGCGAGTTCCTGGTCAATATCACCGGCTCCAAGCGGGTGATGTCCATCCAGGTTGCGGTCATGACACGCTACGACCAGCGCGTTGTCGACAACATCAAGAAACACGAATTCGCCCTGCGCTCGGCCATGATGGATGTCATGCGCCAGAGTCAGGAGTCCGATATCAACAAGCCTGAGTTCCGCGTGGAACTGGCCAAGAAGCTGCGTGACGCCATGAACAGTCTGCTCGAGAAGTACGAGGAGTTTGGGGGTGTCGAAGATGTGTTTTTCACCTCGTTCATCATTCAGTGAGGTCGGCAGACCGTCTTAGACGGCCCTCCTATCATGGTTGATCAACTGTTGACAGCGGAAGAACTCTCGGCGCTGGCCGAGGGTATCAGTGACGGCAGTATTCCTGTCGACACGGGTTACAACACGGCCATGCGCGTGCGCAAGCACGACTTGGCCAGCGAGGATTCAAGTCTGGGCGTCAATGTGGCGTCCATCGACATGATCAATGAGCGCTTCATCCGGACATTTCGTCTCGGGCTGTTGGAAATGCTGCGTTCCAGTCCCCGCGTAACGCCCAACCGCGTGCAGATTGCCCGCTTCGGCGATTACCTCAAGGGCTTGAAGGCTCCGTTGTCGGTCAATATGGTGCGCATGAACCCGCTGCGCGGCTACTCCATCGTGGCGATCGACCCTGTGGTGGTGTTCAGCTCGCTCGATAGTTTTTTTGGGGGGTTTGGACGGGGCGTGGCGCAACTGCCGCCAACCCGTCTTTTCACGCCCACCGAGACGCGGATCATCAACATGATCATGGAGGTGTTCTTCCGCTCGCTCAAGGACGCCTGGTCGCCGATCATGGAGATCGATCATGAGGTGGTGAGCTCGGAGATCAACCCCCAGTTTGCCCAGATTGCCGACGAACAGGACTTGGTGATCGTCTCGCATTTTGAGGTCGATGCCGGCCCCAATACCCAGGGCTTTATCGACCTGGTCTATCCCTACGCCTCGCTCAAACCTTTGCGCGATCTGTTGCGCAGCCGGGTACAGACGGGCGACGGCAACGAGGAATCGGACAACCAGTGGCGCTCTGACCTCGGCTCGGCTGTCGACAGCGCGGCCGTCGAGTTGCGCGTCATGCTCGGTGAGATTCCTTCCAGCCTTGGGGCCATCGAAGCGATGCAGCCGGGCGACATTTTGTTCTTCAAGAAGCCCGACCTGGCGCGCATGCTCATCAGCGAGGTGCCCGCTTTTGATGTGAAGGTCGGCAATCTGGGCAGCCAGACGGCCGTTCAGATCGAGCGTAGCGTTATTCCCGGCATGCAATAAACCCCAGGACCCCCATCATGAGTGAAACTACTTCTCCCCCCACTGCAGCCGGTGACGGTCAGATCAACCCGGAAGTGCTGCAAAACATCCAGGTCACCATCTCGGTCGAGGTGGGGCGGGCCATGATCAAGATTCGCGATCTGATGCGATTGACGCAGGGCAGCGTGGTCGAGCTCGACCACATTGCTGGCGAACCGCTGGACCTGCTGGTCAACAAGACCGTGGTGGCCCAGGGCGAGGTGGTGCTGGTCAATGACCGCTATGGCATCCGGTTGACCCGCGTGGTACCTGCCTCCGAGCGCATGAAAAATCTGTGAGCCCTTGAGCGCTCTCCATGGAAACTGTTCGCGTCATCGTCAGCCTGTTGGTGGTCTTCGGACTGATGGGCGCGCTTCTATGGGGCTTGAAAAAGATGCAAAGCCGCATCACCCAGGCTGTGCCAGGCCGACGCCTGCAGATTCTTGAAAGCACCAGCATAGGGACGCGGCAGAAGCTGGCCCTGGTGAGTGTGGGTGGGCATGAGTTGCTGGTCGGTGTTTCACCGGGTCAGATCACCGCCTTGGGCCAATGGCGCACAGAGGCTGCACGGCCGGCCGTCGATGCGCCAGAGGTGGGCGTCGCACCCGGTACGCCGCCAAGCGATATCTATCCGATGACGGCCCAGGCCCTGCTGGAGCGGGAGTCCCGCCGTGAAGCGTGAATCATTGGCCCTGCGTTTTGGGCTGGCAGCCCTGGTGGTTCTAGCCGCACTGGTTCCAGACCCGTTGTGGGCGCAGGGGCTGCCCATGGTGACCGCAAGCCAGGGCCCTCGCGGCACCCAGTACAGCATCACGCTGCAGCTGCTTGCGCTGATGACGGTGCTGACGCTGCTGCCGTCGCTGCTCTTGATGATGACCTCGTTTGTCCGGATCATCATCGTCATGTCGCTGCTGCGGCAGGCGCTGGGTACCGGACAAACTCCGCCCAATATGGTGTTGGTCGGCCTGGCCTTGTTTTTGTCTCTGTTCATCATGCAGCCGGTACTGACCGAGGTATATCAGACCGCTGTGGTTCCCTTCATGAACAACGGCATGAGCGCCGAGCGTGCGCTTGCTGCGGCGGAAGCGCCGATCCGGGAGTTCATGCTCAAGCAGACGCGCCAGGATGACATTGCGCTATTAATGGAAATCGCTCGCAAGGGCGAACCGGTCGATGCCGCCTCGGTCCCCTTTACCACTTTGGTGCCCGCCTTCATCACCTCCGAGCTCAAGAGCGCCTTCACGATCGGCTTTCTGATCTACATCCCCTTCGTGGTCATCGATCTGGTTGTGGCCAGCGTGTTGATGTCCATGGGCATGATGATGCTCTCGCCGATGATGATTTCCATGCCCTTCAAGCTGATGCTGTTTGTCTTGGTGGATGGTTGGGGGCTGATCATGGGATCGCTGGCCTCCAGTTACACCTTCTGACCCTAAAGGCTGCCATGGACACCTCTACCGTTGTTGAATTGGGATCGCAGGCCCTGTGGATCACCGTACTGGTATCGGCCCCACTGCTGCTGGTGGCGCTGGGGGTTGGCTTGATCGTGGGTATCGTGCAGGCAGCCACCTCGGTCAACGAAGCCACGCTGAGTTTTATTCCCAAGATCGCCGCCATGGCCCTGACCCTGGCGATTGTGGGAGGCTGGCAGATCACCACCCTGGTCGATTACACCCGGGCCTTGTTCATGCGCATTCCCTTGTTGTTCACCTGAGCACCCATGATCACCGTGGCCGCCATTGATATTGTGGAGCGTTTTTATGCGCTCCTTTGGCCCATGCTCCGCATGTCGGCCCTGATGCTCTACGCCCCGGTGTTTTCCTTGCCAGCGCTGACCACCCGCTTGCGGATTCTGATTGCGCTGGCGCTGGCCGTCATGGTCTACCCGCTCTTTGATTGGCCCCGCATCGACCCTTTGTCGGCGCAGGGCCTGCGTGAAATCGTCAATCAGATCACCATCGGCCTCCTAATGGGACTGATTTTGCAGGTGGCTGTAGCCGCTGTGGTGGTCGCCGGTCAGGCCATTTCTAACTCCATGGGTTTGTCCATGGCCATGATGATCGATCCGAATCTGGGCAATGTACCGACGATTGCGCAGTTCCTGATCGTCTTGGCGACTCTGGTTTTTGTCGGGCTCGGGGGGCATGCCCTGCTGCTGGCCATGGTGGTCGAGAGTTTTGCGTCTCTTCCCGTAGGCACTCTCGTGATGGTGGATCAGAGCTGGGCCCAGTTGTTGTCCTGGAGCTCAATGATTTTCCTGGGGGCCGTCCTTATCGCGCTGCCGGTGATGGTGATGCTGCTGTTTATCAATATCGGTATTGGCGTCATCACTCGGGCCGCACCGAGCCTCAATATCTTTGCAGTGGGTCTGCCGGTGACCATCTTCATCGGATTTTTGGTCTTGTTGTTGTCGTTGGGCAATATCGGCGCCCGACTGCAGTGGTTGTGGACCCAGGGTCTGACGCAGACACGCCTGCTGGTGGGACTGTCCTGAGGAGCAAGGCATGAGCGAAGACAGTTCCCAAAAGACAGAGCAACCCACCGCCCGGCGCTTGCGAAAGGCAGTTGAAGAGGGCGATGTTGCACGCAGTGTGGAACTGCCCGCAGCGGCCGTCATGATCTCCGCAGCCATCGTGATTGCCTTGATGGGCAGTTGGTGGGTCAGTCGTTTTTCGCAGCAAATGCAGCAGGGCTTTAGCTTTGACAGGCGGACCTTGGAGATGCCCACCGTGATGCCCTCGACTTTTTTCTATGCGCTCGCAGAAGGGTTTCTGGTGGTGCTGCCCTTGTTGCTGGTCACCGCCGTCATTGCGATTGCTGCCTCCGGGGTGACCGGAGGTTTTCATTTCGCCGCCAAAGCTTTCATGCCGCGCTTTAGCAAGCTCAGCCCAATCAGCGGGCTTAAGCGCATGCTGGGTTTGCATGCCCTGGTTGAATTGCTCAAGGCCATTGCCAAGTTTAGTGTGGTCAGCCTGGTGCTCTGGTGGTTGGTCGATCGTTATCTGGTCGATCTGATTCGGGTGGCCAATATGGGCCTGGAGCCGGCCATGGGTCTGACCGGTCAGATGATCATCCAGTCGGTGCTTTGGCTGACCTTCAGTTTGGTGGTGATTGCTCTCATCGACGCCCCGTACCAGCGCTGGAGCTACATCAAGAAGCTGCGCATGACCAAGCAGGAGGTCAAGGACGAGCTCAAGGACATGGAGGGCCGCCCGGAGGTCAAGCAGCAGATCCGTCGTCGCCAGCGTGAGATGGCCAATGCGCGCATGATCAGCAAGATCAAGGACGCCGATGTGGTGATTACCAACCCTGAGCACTTTGCTGTCGCGCTGGCGTATGACCCAAGCTCCGATGGTGCGCCGGTTTTGCTGGCCAAGGGAGCCGATCAAATGGCCGCCATGATTCGCAAGGAGGCGCAGCAGCATGGCGTGGAGATGTTCTCTTCCCCCCAGCTGGCGCGCGCCCTGTACTTCACCACCGAGGTCGATCAGCCCATCCCCGAGGCGCTCTACCATGCGGTCGCTCCAGTGATCGCTTATGTATTCAGCCTGGCGCAGGTTCGCCCGGGCGTGGAGCCGATGGCCAAGCCAAGGCCGGTGGTTCCGCCCTCGATGCGATTTGATGCCCACGGCAGATTGGAGACTGCATGAACACCAACATCGACTTGTCGCTCAGTCTGGCCGCCGACGGTTCGGCGCTGCCCTCGCTGTTCTTCCGGCCCGCCGATCGTCTGCGGCTTGAGGCCTGCGTGGCTGCGCTGACCGAGGAGTCGCGCAGCGTGGCCCTCTCGAGCCAGCATGACGCGGCCCTGGACCACTATGGCAAGCTGCTGGCCGAGCGGCTGCGCCGCGCCTGTCCCCAGGGCCAGATCGAGACCTACTTTCCGGCCAGCACCGAAGCGCTGGTCAATCAATTCAATGAAGCCCTCGCCAGACAAACCCTGCGCGAGGCCATGACCGAGGGCGTGGCTCTGGCGCCCCAGCGCATTTGGGTCATTCACGATGCCGGCGCCCTGGCCGAGCACGAGTTGCAACTCATGGCGCGACTGGT
>VGHR01000019.1 GCA_016868205.1 Betaproteobacteria bacterium | reverse complement strand
TGAATAGCACTCAAAGTCTGAGCTACGGCTTTTTCATTGAGCACAGGCAAGGTGTCGATTCCTACCTAAGGAATACTCCCAGCAATCAGCCGAGGCGCCCGGCGGTTAGCCGCGCCGACAAAAAAGGCCTGGCAGTGGCAGTGCGTACCCGAGATCGTCGGGCCCTCGACAGGGGGCATGCACACGCCAGTGCGCCTGAACGACATGGGCGATGTCGAGGCGATCTCACAAGATGGACGACATCCGATTTGGAAGGCGAACGAAGATGATTGCCGTGGACTGGCTGATCATCCGCCGAGCCAAGTGATGCCATTAACCTGCGGTTCAGCTCACCGCGCGGTTTGGGGGGGCACGGGTTATGACACCGAAGGTCATTGGTGCAAGTTTGGCAGGGACCGGCTCAACGATTGGCAGTATCGTCCGTTCGGAAGCAAATTCGCGCCGATGCGTAAAAATGCCCAAGGCGATGTGCAAGCCCTATCGAAGAATGCCTACAACGTGGAAGCCTTTGACAAGCCTGAGTTGTGTTTACAGGCTATCCATCAACGGCCGGGCGATCTCAATCCTGTGACTTGCGGTGAGGCGCACAAAAGACAGTTCGGTATCACCGGCTACGAAAACCCCGATCACTGGTGTGCGCGCAATCTGGACCTGAAGTGAGTCAGGCAGGCGGTTGTCTGGTGAGAACCTGGTGACCTCTGCTCTCGGCAGCAGTGGCCAAAGGTTCAGAGGCCGTGCAGCCTGCGGGCAGTTGCCGCCTGCTCGCACTGCAGCCGTCTTGCCAGCGGCTCGCTGCCTCAGGGCGCCAGCGCTGCCAGCAGCTTGTCGTGGATGCCGCCAAAGCCGCCGTTGCTCATGCACAGCACCCGGTCGCCCGGTCGGGCGGCGGACACCACTTGCCGCACCAGGCTGTCGATGTCGGCCGCCACCTGCGCGCGCGCGCCCATGGGCGACAAGGCCTCGGCCGCGTCCCAGTCCAGCCCCGCGGTGTGGCAAAAGGCCAGGTCGGCCTGCGCCAGGCTCCAGGGCAGCTGGGCCTTCATGGCGCCAAGTTTCATGGTGTTGCTGCGCGGCTCGAACACGGCCAGGATGCGCGCCGTGCCCACCTGCCGGCGCAGGCCGTCGACCGTGGTTCGGATGGCGGTGGGGTGGTGGGCAAAGTCATCGTAGACCGTGATGCCGCCCACCGTGCCGCGCACCTCCATGCGGCGGCGCACATTCTGGAAGCCCGCCAGGGCTTGGGCCGACCGCGCGGGCGTCACGCCCACATGCTCGGCCGCGGCCATGGCTGCCAGCGCATTCATCTGGTTGTGCACGCCGCCCAAGGCCCACTGCACGCGCGCGACCGGCTGGCCGTGGCGCAGCACCTCGAAGTCCTGCGGCTCGCCGCGTGCCTCCAAGCCCGGCGACTGACCGGCTTGCGCCGGGCCGAAGCGCACGCACTCGCTCCAGCAGCCCTGGGCCAGCACGCGGTCCAGGCTTTCCTCGGCCGCGTTCACCACCAGCCGGCCGCTGCCGGGCACGGTGCGCACCAGGTGGTGGAACTGGCGCTCGATGGCCGCCAGGTCCGGGAAGATGTCGGCGTGGTCGAATTCCAGGTTGTTCAGGATGGCCGTGCGCGGCCGGTAGTGCACGAACTTGCTGCGCTTGTCGAAGAAGGCGGTGTCGTACTCGTCGGCCTCGATGACGAAGAAAGGGCGGCCCGGGCACGGGGCGGGCTCCTCCTTGACCTGCGCAGCACGCCCGGCCCCCGGGCCTCCCAGCCGGGCCGAAACGCCAAAGTTCAGCGGTACGCCGCCGATCAGAAATCCTGGCTGCAACCCCGCGTCTTCCAGGATCCAGGACAGCATGGAGGTGGTGGTGGTCTTGCCGTGCGTGCCGGCCACGGCCAGCACATGGCGGCCCTGCAGCACATGCTCGGCCAGCCACTGCGGGCCGCTGGTGTAGGGCAGGCCGCGCTCCAGGATGGCCTCCATGAGCGGGAACTTGGGCGTACCGTCCGGCAGCCTCGCGCGCGAGACCACATTGCCGATGACAAACATGTCGGGCGCAAAGCCCGGTTGCACCAGTTGCTTGTCGCTGTAGCCCTCAATCAGGGCGATGCCCAGGGCGCGCAGCTGCTCGCTCATGGGCGGGTAGACCGCAGCGTCGCAGCCGGTCACGCGGTGGCCCGCCTCGCGGGCCAGGGCCGCCAGGCCCCCCATGAAGGTGCCGCAGATGCCCAGGATGTGGATGTGCATGGGCAAATTGTAGGAGGGGCTCCCGGCTCAACCCTTGGCCGCGGCGGGCCTGCGGGGCACGGGCACAATCACGCGCCATGACTGGATCGCACGCGGGCTCACTCAAGGCCGAGATCGCCCAGGCCGCCGCCGTGATGGTGGTCGAGGAGGGGCTGGAATACGGGCCGGCCAAACGCCGCGCGCTCAAGGCCATGGGCATGAGCCCGCGCACCGAACTGCCTGACAACGACCTCGTGGAGGACGCGGTGCGCGAGCACATCGCCATCTTCTGTGCCGACACCCAGCCGGCCGAGCTGCGCGCGCTGCGCGAGCTGGCCCTGCTGTGGATGCAGCGCCTGGCCGAGTTCCGCCCGCACCTGGGCGGGGCGGTCTGGCACGGCACGGCCACCCGGCTGTCGGACATCTATCTTCAGCTGTTCTGTGACGACCCCAAGTCGGCCGAGATCGCGCTCATCGAGCACCAGGTCGACTACGAGGTGCGCAGCGTGACGGGCTTTCAGGGCGAAACGGTGGACGCCCTGAGCCTGCGCAGCCTGTGCAAGCCGCTCAATGAAACCGTGGGAGTGCATTTGATGATTTACGACCATGACGACCTGCATGGGGCCCTGCGGCCCGATGCGCGGGGACGCAGCCCACGCGGCGATGCGGTGGCGCTTACTCGCCTACTGGAGTCGGGTGTATGAAGCGACGCCGCTGGATCTATGGCTCGGCCGGCTTGGCGGCCGGTGCCCTCGGTGCCCTGAGCGCTTGGTGGTTGCATCTACCCGGGAAGATCCAGCCAGCCGGCGCTCACTCCCATCCGTTTTGGGCGGTGTCGCTGCAGACACCGGGCGGTCAGAGCCTGGCCATGGCCAGCCTGCGCGGCCGGCCTTTGCTGGTCAATTTCTGGGCCACCTGGTGTCCGCCCTGCATCGAGGAGCTGCCTTTGCTCGATGCGTTCCACCAAGCCCACCGCAATCGTGGCTGGCAGATGCTGGGCATTGCGATCGATCAGCCCAGCGCGGTGCGTGGCTGGATGCAGCGCTCGCCGCTTTCCTTTCCGGTCGCCTTGGGCGGCCTTGAAGGGTCGCAGATGAGCCAAGCCTTGGGCAATACCTCCGGAGGTCTGCCGTTTTCGGTGCTTTTTGCGGGCAGCGGGGACATTCTTGAGCGCAAGCTTGGGCAGCTTTCTGCGGACGATCTGGAGCGATGGGCAGCCCGTTTGTGAGTCGGCTTCGGCGATAAAAAATCGTATCCTGGTCGAATTGATCTGCATCTGGCGTTGAATTTACGCTAAAGTGCAGCTCGGCTGAGCATGCAGCCCTCTTCTGATTGGTGCGCCATCCGCTCTCTGGGGGTGACTTCCTGAGCTTCTTTTGGGCGATACAATCGAGAAGTTATTAAATTTTTGATTTTTTTCGTATATTTTCGGCAATTTTGTAGACATTTAAAAACTGATCCGGGCAGATTAAGAGTCCGGACCTTCAGGAGTAGCAGGAATGGATTTGCGCAAGCTCAAGACCCTGATCGATCTGGTCTCCGAGTCCAATGTGTCGGAATTGGAGATAACCGAGGCCGAGGGCAAGGTCAGGATCGTCAAAGGTACAGGCGCTCCGGTGCTGGTTCAGGCCCCGCTGGCTGTAGCCCCGCAGATGGCGCCACCGCCGGCGACTGCAGCGCCAGCCGAGCCAAGCCCTTCCCCAGCCGCATCCGAACCCGCGGCGGCAGCCGGGCATGCGGTCAAGTCACCCATGGTGGGCACCTTCTATCGCGCCTCCAGTCCAGGGGGCAAGCCTTTTGTCGAGGTGGGCAGTCAAGTCAAGGAAGGTCAGACCATCTGCATCATTGAGGCGATGAAGATCCTCAATGAGATCGAAGCCGATAAATCGGGCACGGTGACTCAGATCCTCTGCGAGAACGGCCAAGCGGTCGAGTACGGCCAGTCCTTGCTGGTGATCGAGTGAGCCGGCCACGATGTTCAAGAAGATTCTGATTGCCAACCGCGGCGAGATCGCGCTGAGAATCCAGCGCGCCTGCCGTGAGATGGGCGTGCAGGCGGTGGTGGTGTATTCCGAGGCTGACCGTGACGCCAAGTATGTCAAGTTGGCGGACGAAGCAGTCTGCATAGGACCGCCGCCCTCGGCCCAGAGCTACCTCAATATGCCGGCCATCATCTCAGCGGCCGAAGTCACCGATGCCGAGGCGATTCATCCGGGTTATGGTTTTCTGAGCGAAAACGCCGATTTTGCCGAACGGGTGGAGAAAAGCGGCTTCAAGTTCATCGGCCCGACGCCCGATGCGATCCGCATCATGGGCGACAAAGTTTCGGCCAAGCAGGCCATGATCAAGGCGGGCGTGCCTTGCGTACCTGGCTCCGAAGGGGCTCTGCCCGACGATCCTGCCGTCATCAAGCGTATCGCTAAAGCAGTGGGCTACCCGGTCATCATCAAGGCCGCCGGCGGCGGCGGTGGGCGCGGCATGCGGGTGGTGCATACCGAGGCTGCCCTGATCCATGCGGTGCAGACCACCAAGGCCGAGGCTGGTGCAGCCTTTGGTAATGCCGAGGTCTACATGGAGAAGTTTCTGCAGAATCCGCGGCATGTGGAAATTCAGGTCATGGCCGACCAGCACAAGAACGCCGTCTGGTTGGGCGAGCGCGATTGCTCGATGCAGCGAAGGCATCAGAAGGTGATTGAGGAAGCGCCAGCGCCGGGCATAGCCCGCAAGCTGGTCGAGAAGATCGGTGAGCGCTGCGTTGCTGCCTGCAAGAAGATCGGCTACCGCGGTGCCGGAACTTTTGAATTTCTCTACGAAAACGGTGAGTTCTATTTCATCGAGATGAACACCCGGGTGCAGGTGGAGCATCCAGTCACCGAATTGGTCACGGGCGTGGACATCGTCAAGACGCAGATTCTGGTGGCAGCCGGTGAGAAGCTGCCCTTCAGTCAGCGGCAGATCGAGATCAAGGGTCATGCCATTGAGTGCCGGATCAATGCCGAGGACCCGTACAAGTTCACGCCCTCGCCGGGCCGCATCACCACCTGGCATGCGCCGGGCGGGCCTGGCGTTCGGGTCGATTCGCACATTTACGCCAACTACTTTGTTCCGCCCAATTACGACTCGATGATCGGCAAGATCATCGTGCACGGCGACACCCGCGAGCAGGCGCTGGCGCGTATGCGTTCGGCCTTGATCGAAACGGCTGTCGAGGGCATCTCCACCAACATCCCGCTGCACCGGGAACTGATGGTCGATGCCAAGTTCATGAGCGGCGGCACCAACATCCACTACCTCGAAGAGTGGTTGTCCAAGCACCGCCGCTGAAGACCCGTCATGGCCCTGGCCGAATTGCGTCTGCTCGCCCCGGTTGACCGAGTCGAATGGCTGGCCGAAGCCCTGGAGGCTTTGCAAGCCCTGAGCGTTTCGGTCGAGGATGCCGATGCGCAATCGGATCAGGAGCAGGCCTTGTTTGGCGAGCCTGGCCTGCCGCCCCCTGAGCCTGGCTGGCAGCGTTCCCGCCTGGTGGCCCTGTTCGGCTCGGCCGAGCCGGCGGCTCAGGCGCTGCACTTGCTGTTGTTGCAAGATGAGTTTGCCGGCTGCCAAGCTCTGGGTATCGGTGAGGTGCCCGAGCAAGATTGGGTGCGGCTGACCCAATCGCAATTCGCGCCGATTGCGATCACTGACGAATTTTGGATCGTGCCCACCTGGCACGAGGCGCCCGCACAAGCACGGCACATCATCCGCCTTGACCCGGGCTTGGCCTTTGGTACCGGTTCACATCCGACCACCGGACTGTGTCTGGCTTGGATCGCAGGGGGCTTGCCAACGCAGGAGGCGGCGCCGCGGTTGGGCCGGGTGATGGATTACGGTTGCGGCTCGGGGATTTTGGCGATCGGAGCCGCACTTTGGGGTGCTGAGTCCGTCGACGCAGTTGACATCGATGAAGCGGCCCTGCAAGCGACCCGGGCCAATTCGCGCGCCAATGGAGTGGCGGCCACTGTGGGCGAGCCGGCGATGGCCCGCGGCCCCTACGACACGGTGCTGGCCAATATTCTGGCCACGCCGCTCAAACTTCTTGCCCCTCTGCTGTGTTCGATGGTGGCCCCTGGTGGGCATCTTGTGCTGGCCGGTATTCTCGAGCGTCAGGTTGAGGAGTTGCAGTTGGCCTACCAGCCCTACGGTCGGCTGCAGGCCTTGCAGGCCCGAGACGGCTGGGTCTTGATGAGCGCCCGGTTTTGAGGCCCGCGGGTGGAGCCCGCCCTACAATGTCAGCTCGTCAGGCAGGTCGAACAGGCCTGCTTTTTTGTCTGGCCTGCTCGGCCTTGTCTGATTGCATCATCCCATGCCAGCCCTGATTTGCGGATCTCTCGCCTTCGACACCATCATGAGTTTTCCGGGGCGGTTTGCTCAGCAAATCTTGCCCGAGCAGCTACACATCCTCAATGTGTCATTTCTCGTGCCGCAGCTGCGGCGCGAGTTTGGGGGCTGCGCCGGAAATATTGCCTACAGCCTGCACCAGCTCGGCGGCGTACCTCTGCCCATGGCCATGATAGGCAGCGATGGCCGTGATTACCGGCAGCGCTTTCAAAACATGGGCATCAGCACCGAATTCATTATTGAGCAAGCTGACAGCTACACCGCGCAAGCCATGATCATGACCGATCAGGACAATAACCAGATCACGGCCTTTCACCCGGGGGCGATGAGCCATGCCCATCAGACGCGTATCGAGCCCCGATCTGAGATCAGGCTTGGCATCATTTCCCCCGATGGTCGCCAAGCCATGATTGAGCATGCCCAGCAGTTGCATGCCGCCGGTATTCCTTTTATCTTTGATCCGGGTCAGGGGCTGCCGATGTTCGACGGTGCGGAGTTGGCCCAGTTTGTACAAATGGCCACCTGGGTCACCGTCAACGATTACGAGGGGCGGATGCTGAGCGAGCGTATGGGTGTCTCGATGGCCGAGATCTCCAAGCGAGTCGAAGGCCTGGTGGTCACCCTCGGTGGGCAGGGCTGTGAGGTCTGGCAGGGCGGTCACACCACCCGGGTTGAACCGGTGCGGGCTGAGCGATTGACCGATCCCACCGGCTGTGGCGATGCATTTCGCGGGGCGCTGCTGTTTGGTCTGGAGCGCGGCTGGTCCCTGGCGCGTTGTTGCGAGTTGGGCAACCGTGTTGGGGCGCACAAGATCGCCACGCCGGGTTGTCAAAATTACACCCTGGATCATTTGCGGCCTGCCTGAGCTGCGGCCTTGCCATGAAAAAAGCCCAACATCTTTCGATGCTGGGCTTTGATGGCAGAGTTACCTTACTGCTTAGGGCTTGCCGGCCGTAGGAAACGGCCAGGCGGCTTGCGGGTTCAGAGTGGTCTGAGCCGCAGGGGCAGCCGGGGCAGCATGTGCTTTCGCAGCAGGCTTCTTGGCAGCAGGTTTCTTGGCGGCCTTTTTGGCAGCAGGTTTTTTCGCTGCTTTCTTGGCGGCAGGCTTCTTCTTGGCAGCCTTCTTGGCCGCTTTCTTGGCGGCAGGCTTCTTCTTCGCTACCTTCTTGGCTGCTTTCTTGGCAGCAGGCTTTTTCTTGGCTGCCGGCTTCTTGGCTGCCGGCTTTTTAGCGGCGGGCTTCTTGGCCGCCGGCTTCTTAGCGGCTACCTTTTTGGCGGCCTTTTTAGCTGCCGGCTTCTTGGCGGCCGGCTTTTTAGCGGCTGCCTTCTTGGGTGCGGCTTTTTTGGCCGCGGCTTTTTTTGCAGTTGCCATAGTTTTCTCCTTGATCACATTGCAAAGAGCACTTCGCGGTTGGAAGCCGCAAAGCGATTCGCAGGGTTGGGCTCACCGAAGTGGCCCAGCGCCGCGAACACGGTCAAGCAGCCCCCGCCCGCCGCGATGGCAGGTGTCGGAAGCCGCTCAGGATGGGGTTGGGTCATGCGTATAAATGCACTCGTTTTTAAGGAGTCAGTCCCAGGACAGCGCGCCGCCGGATTGATACTCGATGACACGCGTCTCGAAGAAATTGCGCTCCTTCTTGAGGTCGATCATTTCGCTCATCCAAGGAAATGGATTTTCCTCATTCGGGAATAGGGCCTCAAGGCCGATTTGGGTCGCGCGGCGGTTGGCGATATAGCGCAGGTAGCCTTTGAACATGGAGGCATTGAGCCCGAGCACGCCGCGGGGCATGGTGTCCTCGGCGTAGCGGTACTCCAGCTCCACGGCCTTCATGAACAGGCCCTTGATTTCGGTTTTGAAGTCGTTGGTCCAGAGGTGCGGATTCTCTAGTTTGAGCTGGTTGATCAGGTCGATGCCAAAGTTGCAGTGCATGGACTCATCGCGCAGGATGTACTGGTACTGCTCGGCCGCACCGGTCATCTTGTTCTGGCGGCCCAGCGCCAGAATTTGCGTGAAGCCCACATAGAAGAACAGGCCTTCCATCAGGCAGGCGAAGACGATGAGTGACTTGAGCAGCGTCTGGTCAGCCTCGGGCGTGCCGGTCTTGAAGTCGGGATTCATGATCGCCTCGATAAAAGGGATCAGGAACTGATCTTTGTCGCGGATGGAGGCGACCTCGTTATAGGCGTTGAAGATCTCGCTCTCGTCCAGCCCCAGCGACTCGACGATGTACTGATACGCGTGGGTGTGGATGGCTTCCTCGAAGGCCTGGCGCAGCAGAAACTGGCGGCACTCCGGAGCTGTAATGTGGCGGTAGGTGCCCAGCACGATGTTGTTGGCCGCCAGCGAGTCTGCGGTGACAAAGAAGCCGAGATTGCGCATCACGATGCGTCGCTCGTCTTCGGTCAGGCCGTTTGGGTCTTTCCAGAGCGCGATGTCCCGCGTCATGTTGACTTCTTGCGGCATCCAGTGGTTGGCGCAGGTCGCCAGGTATTTTTCCCAGGCCCATTTGTACTTGAAGGGTACGAGCTGGTTGACATCCGTCTGACCGTTGATGATGCGCTTGTCAGCGATCCTGACGCGCTTGGTCCCTTCGGCTGAGGCGCTGGTGGAGCCCGCTTTGCTTGGGGACAGCGCACCATCGTCGAGGAGACGGGGGGCCGGGCTCGACGGCTCCGGGGGGAATTCGACCGGGCGAGCAGGAGACCTGACGCTTTGCAAAGTGGGTTTGACTTCTTCGTCCCAGGACAGCATACGAATTTCCAATGATGGCGATTGTAGAAAGGTGTTTGATCAAAGAGAACCGATTTCTGCTTTGAAGGCATGAAACCTGTTGCTCAATTGCATCGTTCGGAATAAGAGCGAGGTCAAAAAATGAGAGGTGCTCATGATCAGACGAAGGCCCCCCGCCTTTATTGACAGGCTTCGCAGCCCGGGTCATCGATGGCGCAGAACTTGATATCGGTGGCTGCGGTAGCCGTCTCCATTTGCGCGCGCGCTGCTGCTGCTGCTGCTTGCAAGGCGCTGGTCGCGCCTGCCGCCGGTGTCGAGGCGGAGACGGCGTTGAGTTGACCTGCCTGTACCGTGGATTTTTCGGCGTGCGTTGCGGCCATGGTGCGCAGGTAGTAGGTGGTCTTGAGGCCACGCAGCCAGGCAAGCTTATAGGTGTCGTCGAGTTTCTTGCCCGAGGCTCCGGCCATGTAGATGTTGAGCGATTGGGCCTGATCGATCCACTTTTGACGGCGGGCTGCGGCCTCGACGATCCAGGTTGGCTCAATCTCGAAGGCGGTGGCATACAGGGCTTTGATTTCAGCCGGCACCCGATCGATGGGCCGCAGAGAGCCGTCGAAATGCTTGAGGTCGACCACCATCACATCGTCCCACAGACCCAGTCGCTTCAAGTCACGCACCAGATAGGCATTGATGACGGTGAATTCGCCCGAGAGATTGGATTTGACCGACAGATTGCCAAAGCACGGTTCGATGCAGGCATCGACCCCGATGATGTTGGAAATCGTGGCGGTGGGCGCAATCGCTACGCAGTTGGAGTTACGCATACCGTCCTGCGCAATCTTGCGCCGCAGTGCGTCCCAGTCCAAAGTGCTTGACCGGTCAACCTCCAGGAAGCCGCCGCGCTCGCGTGCCAGCAGGTCCAGGGTATCGGGCGGCAGAATCCCGCGATCCCACAGCGAGCCCTTGTAGCTCGAGTACATGCCGCGCTCGCGCGCCAGCTCGGTTGACGCCCAGTAAGCGTGGTAGCAGACAGACTCCATGGACTGATCGGCAAACTCAACCGCCTGCTGGCTACCGTAGGGAATGCGCAGTTCATACAAGCAGTCTTGGAAGGCCATGATGCCCAAGCCCACGGGCCGGTGCTTCATATTAGAGTCCCGCGCCTTTTTGACGGCGTAGTAATTGATGTCGATCACGTTATCGAGCATCCGCATGGCGATGCTGATGGTTTTCTTGAGTTTGTCCTGGTCGATTCGGCCGTCCTTGAGATGGCGCACCAGGTTGACCGACCCGAGGTTGCACACTGCAGTTTCACTGTCGCTGGTGTTGAGCGTGATCTCGGTGCACAAATTGGACGAATGCACTACCCCCACATGCTGCTGGGGCGAGCGCGCATTACAGGCATCTTTGAATGTGATCCAGGGGTGGCCGGTCTCGAACAGCATCGAGAGCATCTTTCGCCACAGATCCACCGCCTCGACCTTGCGGCTGGGCTTGATTTCGCCCCGCTCGGCCTTGGCCTCATAGGCCAGGTAGGCTTTCTCGAAGGCCTCACCGTAGAGATCGTGCAGGTCGGGGCAGTCCGACGGAGAAAAAAGCGTCCAGTGGGCTTTCTCCATGACGCGCCGCATGAACAAATCCGGAATCCAGTTGGCCGTGTTCATGTCGTGTGTGCGTCGCCTGTCGTCGCCGGTGTTCTTGCGCAGCTCCAAGAACTCTTCGATGTCCAGATGCCAGGTTTCGAGGTAGGTGCAGACGGCCCCCTTGCGCTTGCCGCCTTGGTTCACGGCCACGGCCGTGTCATTGACCACCTTGAGGAAGGGCACCACGCCCTGCGATTCGCCGTTGGTTCCCTTGATGTGCGAGCCCAGGGCGCGCACGCGGGTCCAGTCATTGCCCAGACCACCGGCAAACTTGGACAACAGCGCGTTTTCCTTGATCGATTCGTAGATGCCGTCCAGGTCATCCGGTACCGTGGTCAGGTAGCAGCTCGACAGTTGCGAGCGCAGCGTCCCGCTATTGAAAAGCGTCGGCGTGCTCGACATGAAGTCAAAGGACGAAAGCAACTCGTAGAACTCGATGGCACGCGCTTCGCGGTCGATCTCGCCCAGGGACAAACCCATGGCCACACGCATGAAAAAGGCCTGCGGCAGTTCAATGCGCGCCTTGCGTACATGCAGGAAGTAGCGGTCGTAGAGAGTCTGCAGGCCCAGGTAATCGAACTGCAGGTCGCGCTCGGGCTTGAGCGCCGCGCCCAAGCGAGCCAGATCGAACTGCAGCAGCCGCTCGTCGAGCAGCTCGTGTTGCACGCCCCTGGCGATGAACTGAGGAAAGTACTCGGGGTACCGGCTGGACATTTCGCGCTGCTTGACCTCTTCGCCCAGGATTTCCCGGCGTATGGTGTGCATCAGCAGGCGTGAAGTGACATAGGTGTAGTCTGGATCTTTTTCGATCAAGGTGCGCGCGGCCATGATGGCGGCTTTGTATACCTCATCGATCGGTACGCCGTCATAGAGGTTGCGTTTGGTTTCTGCAACGATGGGCTCGGGCTTGACATCGGCACCCAGGCCTTCGCAGGATTCCTGGATCAGGCGGTACAGGCCGTCAAGGTCCAGGGCAACTCGCTGCTGGCCATCGGTGACATACAGCGTAGGCTGTCCGACCGGGGCGGCATTGCCCTGGCGCGCCCGCTCCTGCGTGCGCTTTTCACGGTAAAGCACATAGGCCCGCGCGATTTCGTGGTGCCCTCCGCGCATCAGCCCGAGCTCGACTTGGTCCTGCACATCCTCGATGTGAAAGGTCCCGCCGCCGGGTCGCGAGCGCATCAGGGCCTTGACCACCGCCTGGGTGAGCTGATCGACGGTCTCGCGCACGCTGGCCGACGCGGCTCCCTGTGTGCCGTGCACTGCCAGAAAGGCCTTCATCATCGCCACCGCAATCTTGTTGGGCTCGAAAGGAACCACCGCACCGTTGCGGCGGATGATTTGGTAGTTGGCGTAGGGGCTGCTGTTGGAGGCGGCTCGGGTGGCTTCGAAGGCGCTTGTGCTGGGGCTCGGGGCCGTGGCGTGGGTGGCAGTTTGCATGTGTCCTCTGACGATCTTCAAATTTTTGTGAAGCCTGACTGCTCAATCAGGCAGATAGCGCTTGTGAATCCGATCTTGCCGTCACCACAGCCCCACAATGTGACAGATTGAAACGGCTTGGAATCGCATCCAGGCTTTGTCCGGTCGCGAGCGCCTCGATCGCGTCAGCGGTGCAAAGTGACTGGATGGGTTGCATTGGCAAGTAATGTGTCTCGGCGCCAAAGCACTATACCTAGGGCCTGGCTTGATTTCAAGCACTAGATGTAGTGTTTTCGCTATCTTAACGCCTCGGCCACTTCTGGCGTGGCCCCGGGATATTGGGGCCCTTTTTTTCTTTTTTAGAGCCACCTGCGTTCTGATTGGGCGCTGCAAATCCATCGCATGCCCCGTCAAATGTGAAATCCCGTGTCAGTCGCTCGAAATAGCGCGGCCTGCCACATCCTTTTCAAGCCGAGACCGCGTCTGGCTTGGCTCGAGCCGGGGGCGAGGGCGGCGGGATCCTCGCCGGCTGATGCCGGACGAGCCATAGTCAGGGCGGCGCTTCCTCGGGTTTCTCCGGAGCTTGGGTCGACGGGAAATACGGATCGGGCAGGCCGAGGGATTTTTGCAGATCAGTCCAGCAAAAGCCCGGCCCAGGATCGGTCTTGCGTCCGGGCGCGATGTGTTCGTGCCCGGCGAAATGCTCGATCGGGTAGCTTTGCATCAGGGCGCTGCACAAGCTGCCCAAGGTTTCATATTGCTCTGCTTCGAAAGCCTGTCCATCCTGCCCTTCGAGCTCGATGCCGATCGAGTCATCGTTACAGTTATCGCGGCCTCGATAGCGCGAGGTGCCCGCGTGCCAAGCACGGTCGCTGCAACTGACAAACTGCCACAGCGCACCGGTACGCTCGATGAAGAAATGCGCCGAGACCCGCAACTCGCGAATCGTGCCGAAGTAGGGGTGGGCCTGCCAGTCGAGTTGCTGGGTGAAGAAGCGCTGCACGCAGCCCGTGCCGTAGCGGCCCGGCGGCAGGCTGATCGCATGAATGACGATGAGGTCGACGGGGGTATCCACCGGACGCGGCCCGAAGTTGGGCGAATCGAGCCGGTGGGCGTGGCGATACCAACCCTCAAGCCAGAGCCCTGCTGACGCCGCGTTAGCGGCGGGCCGGTTCATGAGCCCTGGCTCCGGCCCTCGGTGGCCTCACGGTGGGCCGCGCTGCAGTAGGTGCCGCGCGCGCCGATCAGGGCCTCGCTTCGGGGCAGATGCAGCCCGCAGTGGTCACAGGCGATCATGTCATCGGCCGGTCCTGGAGGGGGCGGCGACGCGGGGGCAGCGTCTTTGGGACGGGCTTGGTTCTTGCGCACCAGCAGGCGCCACCACCAGATCAAGCCCAGGGCCAAGGCGATCAACAGGACATATTTCATCTCAGCCCCTGCCCAGGATGACCTCAAGCACGAAGCGGGACCCCAGATAGCCCAGCAGCAACAGACCAGCGCCCAGATAGAGCACCCGCAGCGCCTGCCGTCCGCGCCAGCCGCGCCAACGACGGCCCAAGAGCAGGCCCGCAAAGATGATCCAAGCCAGCGCCGAGAATACCGTTTTGTGGTTAAGCGCAGCGCCGGGGTGGTCTTGGTAAAAGCTCATCGCGAAGTACGCGCCCGCCGCCAGGCTGGCGGTGAGCATGAGGAAGCCAGCCTCCACGAAGCGAAAAGTCAGTCGCTCGAGGGCCAGCAGTGGCATGCCCTGGTGCAAATCGCTCATCTCACGCAGTCTCTTTTCCGTTCGGGACGCGAGCCAGCCGTGTAATACCGCTGCCCCGAAAAGGCCGTAAGAGGCCATGCCCAGGGCCCAGTGCAGCGGCATCCAGGGTGAGGCGATGGATTCGTAGCTGACCCCGGGGAAGTGCTCGGGCAGCAATACAGCCACGGTGCCCAGACCGGCCAGGGTGAAACCCGATCGCAGATGGGGCAGCAACTCGTTTTCAATGGCGATCACGGCCAACACCAACCAGATGGTCATCGACAGAGCCGGCGCGAAGCCGAAGCGCGGCGGTTGGCCGAACAGGCCCTCGGCCAGGCTCAGTGCATGCAGCAGCCAGGCCAGACCAAACAGGCCGCGACTGGCGCCTTTGCCCAGGCGCAAGCTCCAGAGCGCCAGCAGCAGATAGGCCAGCGCCGATACAGTGGCCACCAGGTAGGAGGCGGCTGGGCTGAGGGCTAAAATCATGCGCACAGTTTATAGCGGTCCCCCTTTGAGTGCCGATGAGTTTCTTCGGTCGCACGCCATGGCTTCAGCTCTCAGTGACAAACTCTCCCGCCTGGTCAAGCAACTGCGCGGCCAGGCCCGCATCACCGAGTCCAATGTACAGGACATGCTGCGTGAGGTGCGCATGGCTCTGCTCGAGGCCGATGTGGCCCTGCCGGTGGTGCGTGACTTTATTGCCCGCGTCAAGGACAAGGCCCTGGGCCAGGAGGTGCTCGGTTCTCTATCGCCAGGGCAGGCGCTGGTGGGCATCGTTCACCGCGAGTTGGCGGCCACCATGGGCGAGGGGGTCAGCGATCTGAATCTGGCCACCCAGCCGCCAGCGATCATTTTGATGGCTGGTTTGCAAGGTGCCGGTAAGACCACCACCACCGCCAAGCTGGCGCGCCACTTGATCGAAAAACGCAAAAAGAAGGTTCTTACCGTCTCGGGCGATGTCTACCGGCCCGCGGCCATCGAACAGCTCAAGACGGTCAGTGCACAAGCCGGCGCCGAGTGGTTTGCGAGCAGCCCTGAGCAAAAGCCGGCCGACATCGCGCGGGCCGCGCTCGATCATGCCAGGCGCCATTACTTCGATGTGCTGTTGGTCGACACCGCTGGCCGCCTGGCCATCGACGAGGCGTTGATGCGGGAAATTCAGGAGCTCCACCAGGTGCTTTCGCCCATAGAGACTCTTTTTGTGGTTGACGCCATGCAAGGCCAGGATGCGGTGAACACCGCCAAGGCCTTTGGTCAGGCTTTGCCGCTGACGGGCATTGTGCTGACCAAGCTCGATGGTGACTCCCGCGGCGGGGCGGCTTTATCGGTGCGACAGGTCACTGGGGTGCCCATCAAGTTTGCCGGCGTCTCCGAGAAGATCGATGGACTCGAGGTGTTCGATGCCGAGCGTCATGCCGGGCGCGTCCTGGGCATGGGCGACATTCTGGCCCTGGTCGAGCAAGTCAGCGCCGGTGTTGACTTGCAGGCGGCTCAAAAGCTGGCGGCAAAGGTCAAGAGTGGCGCCGGTTTTGACCTCAATGATTTTCTGGGGCAGATTCAGCAGATGAAGCAGATGGGCGGCTTGTCGAGCTTGATGGACAAACTGCCTTCGCAGCTCTCGGCCAAGGCGGCTGACATGGACTTGAACCGGGTTGAGAAAGACATCGCTCGCAAGCAGGGCATCATTCACAGCATGACGCCGGCCGAGCGCAGCAAGCCCGAGTTGATCAAGGCCACCCGTAAAAAGCGGATCGCTGCTGGCGCCGGTGTTCAGGTTCAGGATGTGAACCGGCTGCTCAACGAGTTCGAGCAGATGCAGGGCATGATGAAAAAGATGCAGGGCGGGGGCATGATGAAAATGCTCAAGCGCATGGGGGGCATGAAGGGCCTGGGCGGAATGAAAGGCTTTCCCGGCATGCCGCGATAGGGGTCTCGGCCCGCTGGCCGGTAGCGCCGGGGGCGGTCGGACAAGGGTTGCCCGACTCGTGGCCTGCATCAGTGCGCTGGAGCCGATTCCCGTGAACTGGTGACCACCTGTCCGCGCAGCGCTCGTTGCATGGCCTGGGTGATCTGCACATCGATCATCTGACCGATCAAGCGCGGGGGGCCTTCGAAGTTAACCACCCGGTTGCATTCGGTGCGCCCCATAAGTTCCTGCGCATTCTTGCGCGAGGGGCCCTCGACCAAAATACGCTGCACTGTTCCAGCGCGGCTGGCGCTGATGGCTTTGACGCCTTCGTCGAGCCGGGCCTGTAAGCGCGCCAGACGCGCTTGTTTGACGCTGTGCGGCGTCTCGTCAGCCAGATTGGCCGCCGGTGTGCCGGGTCGGGGGCTGAAGATAAAGGAAAACGAGGTGTCAAAGCCGATGTCGTCAACCAGGCGCATCAGCTTGTCGAAGTCTTCCTCGGTCTCCCCGGGGAATCCGACGATGAAGTCGCTGCTCATGGCCAGGTCGGGCCGAATGGCGCGCAGCTTGCGCACCGTGCTCTTGTATTGAAGAGCGGTGTAGCCCCGTTTCATGGCCATCAGGATCTTGTCGCTCGCATGCTGCACGGGCAGGTGCAGATGATTGACCAGCTTGGGCACGCGCGCGTAGGCCTCAATCAGGCGCTGTGTGAATTCATTGGGGTGACTGGTGGTGTATCGAATGCGTTCGATACCGGGGATCTCGGCCACATAGTCGATCAGGGTGGCGAAATCGGCGATTTCCGAGCTCTGGCCCATGGCCCCCCGATAGGCATTGACATTTTGTCCGAGCAAGGTGAGCTCGCGCACGCCCTGATCGGCAAGTTCGGCCGCCTCCACCAAAACACTCTCCAGAGGCCGTGAGACTTCATCGCCACGGGTGTAGGGCACCACACAGTAACTGCAGAATTTCGAGCAGCCTTCCATGATGGAGACAAAGGCTGTCGGCCCGTCCTTGCGCGCAGGGGGCAGGTGATCGAATTTTTCGATCTCTGGGAAACTGATGTCCACCTGGGGCTGGTTGTGCTCGCGCCGCTGGCGCAGCAGTTGCGGCAGGCGGTGCAGGGTCTGGGGCCCAAACACCAAGTCGACATACGGCGCACGGGCGATGATTTCATGACCTTCCTGGCTGGCCACGCATCCGCCGACTCCGATCAGGGTGCCACGCTCTTTGAGGTGCTTGACCCGGCCGAGGTCGGAAAACACCTTCTCCTGCGCCTTTTCGCGCACCGAGCAGGTGTTAAAGAGGATGAGGTCGGCCTGCTCAGGGTCTTCGGTGGCCTCGTAGCCCTCGGCGGCGCGCAGAACATCGGACATTTTGTCCGAGTCGTACTCGTTCATCTGGCATCCAAAGGTCTTGATGTAGACCTTCATGATCGCGCGTGTGGCAATCGGGCGGGGCTTTCGCAGCGGTTCATGGTGTGTGTCCAGAGGCTGGGAGGTCCGGGCAGCCGTCGGGCCGCAAGAGGCACTCAGAGCCCTTGCCCTGAGGCTTAACGGGATTTGGTGGTGATAGGTGGACTTGAACCACCGACATCAGCATTATGAATGCTGCGCTCTAACCAACTGAGCTATATCACCGTAGCGGGGAATTATATCGACTTGTTCAGCGGTGCTGGAAACGGGCGGCGCGCTTGTTGACAAAGGCGTCCATGCCTTCTTTCTGGTCCTCGGTGGCAAACAGGCTATGGAAAAGCCGCCGCTCGAAAGTCAGGCCCTCGCTTAGCGGGCTTTCGAAAGCGCGGTTGACCGACTCCTTGGTGGCCATGACCGCAAGTCGGCCGAACTGGGCAATCTGCAGCGCTGCACCCAAGGCCTCGTCCATCAGCTTGTCCAGCGGTACCACCCGGCTGACCAAGCCGGCGCGCTCGGCTTCCTGCGCATCCATCATGCGGCCGGTCAGGGCCAGGTCCATCGCCTTGGACTTGCCCACAGCGCGGGGCAGACGTTGCGTGCCGCCAGCGCCGGGGATGATGCCCAATTTGATTTCCGGTTGGCCGAAACGGGCGTTATCGGCGGCGATGATGAAGTCACACATCATCGCCAACTCGCAACCGCCGCCGAGGGCGAATCCGCTAACGGCCGCGATGACCGGTTTGCGAACCTGGCCTATCTTTTCCCAGTTGCGACTGATGAAGTTGCGGCCATAAGCTTCGGCAAAAGTCATGCTGGCCATCGCGCCGATATCAGCGCCTGCCGCGAAGGCTTTTTCGCTGCCGGTGATGATCATGCAACCGATCCGGTCGTCCGCGTCGAAGGTTTTGAGGGCCTCGCCGAGTTCGTCCATCAACTGATCATTGAGGGCATTGAGCTGTTTAGGGCGATTCAGGCGGATCAGGCCAACTTGTTGACCCTCGGGGCCGTGCAAGCTCGTTTCAATGGTTTCGAAGGGCATGGTGCTTTTGAACTCCTGCTGAAAGACAAACTGTGGATGGCCCCGGCTCATCAGCCACTGCCGATGATGCCATGACTAGTGGGCCTCGGCGGGGCACAGCCACCGGGTCAGCGTCTGGGCCTCCTGGACCGCCAGGCGCCAGGTCTTGCCTTCTTGGGGGACCTTCAGGGGCAGCCACAGCAATTGATCGTCCCGCGAGACCCAGGCCCGAACTTTCTCCCCAGCGCGCGCATAGAGCATCAGGTCGTCAAGCCGACGCAGGCGCCAACTCGTTGCCCGCCCGGTTTCCAGGCCCAGCCACTCATCGCCGGCGCTCAGACCGGCCGCATGAGCAGCGCCGCCGTGCAGGACGGTTCGAATCTTCAGGCCGGCGCTCTCATCGACCCGCAGTCCCAGGCGTTGGGCCAGCGCATCGGGCTCCTCCTTGATGGCCACACCGTGGGTCTGCAGCAGGTCCCGCAGTGGCAGCTCCTCGGTGCTGTGAACCCACTGCTTGATCTGCGCCTCGAATGAGCGGCCGCTGCTCTCACGAAGCTGCGCCAGCAGGTCCTGCTCGGTCATGGGCCCCGCACCGCAGCGTCGCCACAGGCCTCGCATGATGTCATCAAGGCTGAGATTGGCGCGCATCGATCGCAGCGTCAGGTCCAGACACAGCGCCACCAGGGCGCCCTTGCTGTAATAGCTGACGGTTGCGTTGGGTGTGTTCTCATGGTGTCGGTAGTACTTGACCCAGGCATCCATACTGGCTTGGGCCACCGTCTGCACTTTGCGCCCCGGGGTCTGCAAGACCTGGTTGATGGTTTTGCCTAAAAGCTTGAGGTAGCCCGCGTTATCGAGCAAGCCGCAGCGCCGCAGCATCAGATCGTCGTAGTAACTGGTGAAGCCCTCAAAAAACCACAGCAGCTCGGTGTAGTTTTCGCGCGTGTAGTCGTAGCGCGCAAACTCGGCCGGCCGCAGCCGCTTGACATTCCAAGTGTGAAAGTATTCGTGGCTGATCAAGCCACGCAAGGTGGTGTAGCCCTCACTCGCCGAAGACGAGCCGACCTTGGGCAGATCCCTGCGGCCGCAGATCAGAGCGGTTGAGTTGCGGTGCTCCAGGCCGCCATAGCCTTCGTTCACCGTATCGAGCATGAACACATAGCGCTCGAAGGGGGCTCGGCCGTCCTCGTGCCAAAAGCGAATGTGGGTACGGCAGATTTTTTGAGTGTCTTCGAGCAGGCGTTGGCCGTCGAAGGTGGGCGGCGCCCCGCTGACCACCAGGCGGTGTGGGACGCCTGCGACCTCGAATTGGCCGTGCCACAGCGCCCCCCAGGTCACCGGGGAGTCTGCCAACTCATCGTAGTCGGCCGCCTGGTAGCGACCAAAGCCGCGGCGGTCGACTTTCAGGGGCTTCAGGCCGGTGGCCAGGATCCATGGCTTGCGGCTCTGCGGCGGCGGGATTTCGAAAATCAGCGCGCGGTCGTCCTGGCCATGCACCCGCAAGCACACGGAGGTGGCATTAAAGAAGCAGCGTTCGTCGCTGAGCTGAGCCATGCGCACTGACGGGTCGTTGGCGTAGACCTCATAGCTCGCCTCCAGTGCCTGGCCCTTTTTCGAGGGCAGGCGCCAGGTGCATTTGTCGATTTGCTCCGGCATCAGGCGCTTGCGGCCCTGCCTGGCTTGCAAACCTTGCAGATGTCCGGAGAAATCGCGCACCATGTAACTGCCAGGTATCCAGACGGGCAGACTCAGCGTCTGATTGGCCGCTGGTTCCGGGATACTCAAGTGAACGCGCAGCAAGTGTGCTTTGAGATCGGCGATCTCGACGCGATAGACAGGGGACATGTCGCAAGAATACCTCAGGCCCGCCGGCTGGCTCGGGCCGGCGCCAGCCTCAAGGCACCTGGGCTAGCAGCTTTTCCACCTGCTCGGCAGCAATGGCCCCGGGCACCCGGTTGCCATTGCCAAAGACCAGCGTCGGGGTGCCGGTAATGCGCATCTTGCGTGCGAACTCGGTGTTTCGGCTCAAGGCGCTGGCGTCGCAGTCGGCTCGGGCTGCCGGTGCGGGCCGGTCGGAGATCATCAGATCGGCCCAGGCGCGGGCCTGATCCCGCGCGCACCAGACATTGCGCGCCTGCTCCATCGAACTGGGCCCCAGGATGGGCATCAGGAAAAGATGGATGGTGATGTCGCCAACCTTCTGCAGATCGCGCTCAAAGCGTTTGCAGTAGCCGCAGTTGGGGTCTTGAAAAACGGCCAGGCGGCGCTTGCCGCTGCCACGGACGATGGTAATGGCGTCCTTGACCGGCAGACTATCGAAAACGATCGCATTGAGCTTGTCCAGGCGCTCCTGGGTCAGGTCTTGCCGGGTGCGCGTGTCCATCAGCTGACCTTGAATCAGGAAAGCGCCGCTGGCATCGGTGTAGACGATATCCAGGCCCATGCGCACTTCAAAGAGGCCGTTCATCGGCGTACGCCGGATCTCGTCGATCCTGGGCAGATTGGGCAAGCGCTCGCTCAGGGTCTTGCGCAGCGCAGACTCCTGAGCGGCCGTCAGCCCCCCGGTTTGGCTCAGGGCCGGGCCCGGCAACAGGGCCGTCAGCGAGGCCAACAGCAGGCCGGCCACGACCGGGCTGCGCAGTGGCCGGAGCCAGGACCGGGCCATCCAGCTTGCCAAAAAACTCATCTTCATGCCCTTAGACTTCCTGGGATTGGCCCATCGCTCGCCGAACAAGCCATGATTTTATCCAGCGCTGACTGCCCACCGCATTCATGCCCCAGTTGCGCAGGGCCTGCCATTGTGAACTGTTGTAAGCAAAGAGGCCTTGCAGGCCATCCGTGAGCAGACCCATGGCCTGCACCTCGGCCTTTCGTGCTCGCTCATAGCGCCGCAACAAGCGCTGATCGCCCGGCGACCGCCAAAACTCGCGATCACCGATGACACGGGCGAGCTCGCGCACATCGGCCAGACCGAGGTTGAGACCCTGGCCGGCCAGAGGATGCACCGTATGAGCCGCATCGCCAGCCAGCGCCCAGCCCGGTCCGACCCAGCGATCAGCCTGTGACAGATGCAGGGGCCAGCCCATCACGGGGCTGCTCAGGGTGAAGGGTCCGACCTGCGAGAAGGGTCCGACCTGCGCGCCGATGCGCGCTTGCAGGGCCTGGACAAAGCCCTGGGCGTCCAGGGTTTGCAGGACCTGGGCCCTGGCCAGCGAGACTGACCAAACCAGCGCCCATTCGCGACCGCTGGCGCCGCCCATAGGAAGCAAGGCCACTATCTCGCCGTCGACAAACCACTGACGGGCCTCGCCGCCGTGGGGTGATACGCCCTGCAATCGCGCCGCCAGGGCTTTTTGGGCGTAGGGCCGGCTGTTCCAGCCGATGCCCAGCGCCTGTCGGCCGCTGCTGTCGCGACCTTCGCACACGACCTGTAGCGCCGCCTGAACTGCCTGGGTCGAATCCACGACTGTGACCTGCGGAGCAAAGCGCAAGGCCTGGGCCAGGTTCTCCAGCAATTGGCTGGCTGGTACCAGCCAGGCCAGCTCATGCTGACCCGCCTCCGGCTCAAAGCGAATCTGGCCCCCCTCGTCGCCCCAGACCTGCATCGCTGACACGGGCGTTGCCCCGTCTTCAGCCGGCCAGGCCCGGACTTCTTCCAGCAGCCCGCGCGAGGCGCGATTGAGCGCATACGCCCGGATGTCGTGCATCGGCGATCCCTGGTGCGATTGCAGCAACGCAACCTTGAGCCGCTGCCGCGCCAGCATCAGCGCCAGGCTGCGGCCCACCACACCGTCTCCCTGAATACAGACATCGAATTGAGTGGTCATGGCTCATTGTAGAAAGGCAGCGAGAATAGGCGACTGCTCTTTTCAATGGACCTATTTATGAGCATTCCTGCGACCGATTTACAGGCGGTAATTGCCCAGTTGCTGATTTATCCGGTCAAGTCCTGTGGGCCTGTGGCGCTTGGCCAGGCTCTGTTGACGGATCAGGGGCTCGATCTCGACCGCAGCTGGATGGTGGTCGATGAGCGCGGCCAATTTATTTCGCAGCGCGAGCAGCCGCGGCTGGCCCTGGTGCAGCCTGCGCTGCGTTCTTCCGATCTGGTGCTGCGCGCGCCGGGCATGCTTGCCCTGCACTTGGGACTCGAGAGTGTCGAGTCGCCGGCCCAAGTCGAGATATGGGATGAGCCTTTGCAGGCCTGGGACATGGGCGCGGTGGCCGCGCAGTGGTTCAGCGATTTTCTGGGTCGACCGGCCCGCCTGGTGCGTTTTGACCCGCAGGTTGAACGCGTCTGCGACCGCCGCTGGACCGGGGGCCAGACCGTCCTCAACACCTTCAGCGATGGTTTCCCGCTGATGCTGCTATCGCAGCCTTCGCTGCAGGCGCTCAACGCGCGCTTGCAGGCCAGTGGCCGGGCACCGGTTGACATACTTCGCTTTCGGCCCAATATTGTGCTGGCGCCCCAAGACCCACAGACCTGGCCGGCGCACCAGGAAGACCACATCACCGAGTTTCAGATGGACACGCCGCAGGGGCCGGTGCGCCTGCGACCGGCCAAGCCTTGCAGTCGGTGCAGCATGGTTGATGTCGATCCGGCCAGCGGACGCATCGATGCCGGGGTGCTGGCGGCGCTGCATGCGAACCGGCGCGATCCGCGCCTCGATGGCGCCGTTACCTTTGGCATGAACCTGATGGTGCTGGAGGGTTACGAGCGCCGCTTGAGCGTGGGTCAGTCGGTGCGGGCCCGGTCGGCTGCTTCCTGATCGGCCCGGCCGCGCAGTTGTTGGCGCAATACCGTCCCGATGCCCATCATCACCGTAGCCGCCCCGCAGAGCACCGCGGCCGATCCGATGTGATCAATCAGAGCCGCTGCCAGGGCTACGCCCAGGGCCTGGCCAAGGAAGAGGCTGGTGGCAAACATCGACACCCCCAGCCCCCGCGCTTGCGGCGCCATTTGGGTGGCCAGCGTTTGCAAGGTGTTGTGCAGCATGAAAAAGAAGAAGCCGCCCAGCAGCATGGCCAAGGGGGTGATCGGCCACCATGGGCTCAGCGCCAAGACCCCGAGGGCCACCGCCGTGCCCAGTCCACCGGTCAAGGCCATGCCGGTCTCGCCCAGCCGTGCAATGAGCAGGCGTGCGCTGGCCATGTAGGTGACCCCGCCCAGGCCCATGAGCGCGACGATCGCCCCGGCGCTCGAGAGCGAGAGCCCGTGGCGCTCATGCAGATGGGAAGCCACCAGGGCCATCGTGCCGAAACCGGCCGCGCCCTGAAAGAGAGAAAACATCAGCATCTTGCGGACCCAGGATTGCTGTAGCAGTTCGCTGGTCTTTCCGAAGAGCGTGTTTGCCCCCGAGGCCGGTGCGGGCCCACTGTCATCGCGCTGATGGCGACGGTGCAGTTGAAGAACCAGGCCTACCGACAGGAACATCAGCGTCAGCAGCACAAAGGCCCAGCGCCAACCGACCGAGTCGGTAAGCACTCCGCCTACAAACTGTCCCCCGAAGATGCCCAGCGTGGTGCCCAGACCCACGCGAGCCAGGGTTTCCTGACGCCGCGCATAGGACACCGCATCGCCCGTCCAGGCCAGGGCCAGGGGAATGATGGCCGCCGCACAGGCAGCGGCCATGACGCGAGCCAACACCAGACTCTCCAGGCTCGGCGCCAGGGCCGCCAGTACATTGCCCAAGGCCGACCCCAGGCAGGTGTAGGCAATCACCCGCAGCTTGCCGTAGCGGTCACCGAGCAGGCCAAAGATCAGCTGCGTCAATCCGTAGGTCAGCGCGAAAGCCGACACCACCTGGGCTACAGCGGCCAGCGGGCTGTCAAACTGGCGCGAGAGTTCGGGCAGCATGGCATCGCAGATGCGTTGGCTGGCCATACTGGTAAAGCAGGCCAGCGACAACAGCAGTACCGTCGGCCGTATTGAATCGGGCAGACCGGAGCTCCCAGGCGCAAGCGGCGCGCTCACTGAGGGCCTGCCCTGGCGGTCCAGCTCACTCGACCTTGGCGCCCGAGTACTTTATCGGACCGGCGCGGCTGGCAAGCTCCTGGCGGATGTGCCGGGCCAGCTCTTGGCCGTTGCCGCCGACCAGTTCATAGCCCTTGCCGTCAATCTCGCGCTCCTTGAAGGCGCTCTCCCGCAGGATGCCCGCCACCTCGCGCTCAATGCGCTGCAGCACCGCTGTGGGCAGGCTCGCCGGAGCAAACAGGCCCACCCAGACATTGGCGTCCACCTCCGGATAGCCCAGTTCGCCCACGGTGGGCACATCGGGGAAGGCCGGATGCCGGGTCTTGCCACCGTAGGCCAGCGCTTTCATGCGCTTGCTTTGTAGATGCGGCCGTGCCGAGGGGATGCCGGCCCAGGTGAGTGCGATCTCGCCGGCCACCACGGCGCTGACCGCTTGCGGGATGCCCCGGTACGGAATGTGGAGGATGAAGACGCCGGCCTTCTGCTTGAGCATTTCGGTGGCCAACTGCGGCTGGCTTCCTGCTCCGTAGGAGGCATACGAGAGCTGTCCCGGTTGCTTGCGCGCCAGCGCGATGAGTTCCTGCAGGGTGTTGGCTGGCAACGCGGCGTTGGCCACAAACAGCTGGCTGAAGGCCACCATGCGCGAAATCGGCGCGAAGTCGCGCTCGAAGTCATAAGGCAGTCGGTTGTAGAGATGCGGATTGATGGTGAAGGTGGCATCGGTGGTCACCAGCAGGGTATGCCCATCGGTGGCGCGAGCCACCATTTCTGTTCCCACCAGGGTGTTGGCACCGGGCCGGTTGTCCACCGTCACCGGCTGCTGCCAGCGCTCCTGCAGTCTTTGTGCCACGGCCCGCGCCAAGATGTCTACGCCGCCGCCAGCCGGGTAGGGTACGATGACCCGCACGGGCCGCGTGGGCCACTCGGTGCTTTGCGCCTGCACCAGCGCGCAGGCCGAAAGCAAGGTGGCCATCAACACGCCCAGTTTCAAGCGACGATTCATGCAGGCTCCCTCGGTCAGATGGTCATGAAAGAACGCATGCATTCTATTGCGGTGTCCTCAGCCCCGTTGATACCGGGGTCGGTGGGCCAGCCTGACCTTGACCTGAATGAGCCCAGCAGCTGGCCGGCGTTGCCTGACTTGCGCTTGGCCCGCATTGCCTTGCCGGCACAGTCTCGCTATGAGGGAGACCGGTGGTCTTATCTCGAGTCTGGGCCAGATCGGGCCGCGCCCCTGCTCCTCTTGCACGGTATTGGCGCCGATGCCCGCTATTTCCGCTTTCAGCTGGCGGGGCTGGCCTTGCGATGGCGCGTAATCGCTTGGAACGCGCCGGGCTACGGCTTGAGTGACCCGCTGCGCGTCAGTCACCCCCAGGCCAGCGATTACGCACAGGCGGTCGCTGATTTTCTGCAGGCCCTGGAGATCGACACCTGTGTGGTGGTGGGTCATTCTTTCGGTTCGGCGGTAGCCCAGGCCTTTGCGATCGCACACCCCGGGCGCGTGCGCGGCTTGCTGCTCAGCGGTACGGGTATCGGCCAGCAGCAACTCTCGGTCCAGCGGCGTCAGTCTTTCGAAGAGCGGGTCGCCCGCATCAGGAAGGGCGCGTACCAATATGGCGATCGTGGGGCCGACCACTTACTCGGCGCGCAGGCCCCAGTGGCCCTGCGCGCTTGGGCGACCGACCTGTCGCGCCGCCTTCAGGCGGGCGGCCTGCAGCAGGCCGCTGCGTTTCGCTTGTCGTCTTTTTGCAGCCTCGACCGGGCGCAGGCGCTGACCATGCCCTTGTGCATGGTGCAGGGCAGCGAGGACACAGTCAACCCCCGGCAGGACAACGCCGACCGCCTGTTGGCCGCTGTGCCCCAGGCACAACTGCAGGTCTGGCACGGCATAGGCCATCTGCCCGAGATCGAGGCGCCGGGCCTGTTCAATCAGACCCTGTCTTCTTTTGCGCAGGAGCTCCAGACCTCATGAGCGCACCGGTATGGCAGGATCTGGATCAGTCCGCGCTCGATCGGGCCTATGACCAGACGCAGTGGGCGCCCAATTGGGCGCAGGTGCTCCAGCGATACGCCCAGCGCAGCGAGCAACTGCGAGAGCGGCTTGGCCCCCCGGTGCGGCTGGCTTACGGCAGCGGTGCCAACGAAGCCCTGGACCTGCACGGCGCCGGTGACGGGCTGGCGCCGGTGCTGGTGTATGTGCACGGCGGGGCCTGGCGCAGCGGCCGCGCTGAGGACTATGCCTTTCTGGCAGAGCCCTTCGTGCGGGCGGGGGCGCGGGTGATCCTGCCCGATTTCGACGCCGTACAGGACTGCGGCGGCGATCTGGGCGTGCTGGCCGATCAGGTGCAGCGGGCTTTGGCCGCAGTGGTGACTCAGGCGCAAGCCTGGGGCATCGACCTCACCCGGATTCATCTGGCCGGGCATTCCTCGGGTGCGCATCTGGCCGCGGTGTGCGCCACCGCCGGCCAGGGGCTGCCCTTGGCCAGCCTGCTGTGTTGCAGCGGCATGTACGAGCTCGAACCGGTTCGGCGCTCGGCCCGAAGTCGCTATGTACATCTTGACGATGCAGCGGTGCAGATGCTCAGTCCGGCCCGTCATGCGTCGGCGCTGACCGCCCCGGTCCTGGTCGCGGTGGGCAGTTGCGAAAGCCCGCAGTTCATTTGGCAAAGTCAGATGTGGACACAAACGCTGGTGGCCTCTGGCCTGAGTACCTCGGCCTTATGGGCCGAGGGCCTGAACCATTTTGAGATCCTGGAGACCTTGGTCGAACCCGGCAGCGCCTTGGCGCGGCTGCAACTGCGCCGTATGGGACTGGACGCTTGAGCCGGCCTCGGGTCAGTCGGCCTTGATGTTGCGGGTCTCGATCACCCGCTTCCAGCGCGCAAACTCGGCCGCTTGGTAAGTTGTGAATTGCTCTGGCGTGGTGGCCACAATTTCAAATCCGAGCTCCAGCAATCTCGGCCGCACCTGTGGGTCGTTCAGGCTGGCAGCGATGGCCGCGTGCAAACGGTTCTTCAGGTCGGCCGGTAGACCCTTGGGGCCGGCAATCGCCTGCCAGGAATACACATTGGCTTCCTTGATACCCAGTTCCTCAAGCGAGGGCACTTGCGGCAACAGGGGCGAGCGCCGTGCGCTGGTAATGGCCAGAGCACGCAGCTTCCCAGCCTGGATCTGCGGCATGGCGGTGTTGATGTTCATCCAGGACGAATCGACCTGATTGCCCAGCAGGTCGTTCATCACGGGGCCGCCCCCCTTGTAAGGCACATGGATCCCGGTGGTTCCGGTCTGTAGCCAGAAAAGCTCGGCAGTGAGATGGTCGCTGCTGCCATTGCCCGAGGAGGCAAAGGTCATCTTGTTGGGCTGCGCCTTAAGGAAAGCAATGACATCGGCCAAAGATTTATGCGGCGAGACGGCAGGTACCACGAGCACATTGGGCGCCTGCACGGCCACCGAGATGTAATCGAGTTCCTTGAGGGCATCGTAGGGCGCCTTGATGAGATGCGGGGCGATCACGAAGGGCCCCAGCGAAGAGACCAGCAGGGTTTGACCATCGGCGGGCGAACGCACCACCTGGCCGGTGCCTATGGTTCCCGTGGCGCCGGCCCGGTTGTCCACCACGAAGCGCCCGCCCAGACGCTCTTGAAGCTTGGGCGCCAAGGTGCGCGCAATCAGGTCGGTGGAGCCTCCGGGCGGGAAGGGCACGACCAGCGTCACCGGTCGGCTGGCATCGGGCCAGGCTTGCGCGGCGGTCAGGGTCAGCCAGGCGGTCGCGGCACACAGCCATTTTTTCATGATGTCTCCTTCGGGTTTTTGCGTGGCGAAGTCCCCATCCTAAGCGCTTGCCGCGGGCTTGTGGCCTCTGGTTCCCCCCAATATTCGCCAAGTCTTTCCAGATCGTCTTGAAAGGCGTAGAGTTAGGGATGTCTGAGACCCTTGTACCGCGCTTGTTGTCCATCATGCTCCGCCGTCTTTTGCTTGCAGTTGTTGTCGCGCTGCCCGCTCAGGCGGCCCAGCCTTTGATCACCGATGACACCGGAACGCAAGGCAAGGGTGGCCAGCAGGTCGAGGTTTCCCAGACCCAGGACCGCTTACGCCAGGCGGGCGAGCGGGGGCGCAGCCGCACCACCGGTCTGACCTACACCCTCGGTCTGAGCGATCAAGCCGACCTGTTTGTCGGCGGGTCCTACCAGGGTTGCGTTTGGCCAATGCCTCACCTGCCTCCGGCTGGGGCAACCCGGTGCTCGGGGTCAAGTGGCGCTTGTGGGAGCACGAGGCCAGCAAGACCTCTCTGGCGCTCAAGCCTGAGTTGTTGCTGCCCGTGGGCGCAGGCGATGAAGCCGCCGAGTTGGGCGTGGGCAAGGTGTCGTACACGCTCAATGCCATCGTCAGCCGGGAGACGGTTTTCGGGTCCCTGCATTTCAATGTGGCTTTTAACCGGGATCGCAGGCGCAACAGCCTGGAGACCGAGCGCGGCATGCGCTATTCGGTGGCCCCGGTCTGGGACCTGAGCACATCCTGGAAGTTGGCCTTGGATATGGGGCTGGAGACCACCCGCAATGGCAGCGGTATTCGGGTGCGCTCGCGCTTTGTTGAGGTCGGTGCCATCTATTCGCCCGACAAAAACCAGGACTGGGCCTTGGGCTTTATTCGCAGCGCAGACAACGACAGTCCGGAATCGATCCGCCGCACCGTCACGGGCGGCTGGACGCTGCGCTTCTGAGCGGCCGCTGACACGCGCGCTTGCAGACCCGATTCGGGTTGGCCGGGCCGGCCCGGTTTGTGGGGGGGGCCTCTGAGACACCGCAGGCCCTCATTACAATTTTCGGTCTTCTGAAGGATCTCCCATGAGTTTGAAATGCGGCATTGTGGGCCTGCCCAACGTCGGCAAGTCCACGCTGTTCAATGCCTTGACCAAAGCGGGTATCGCGGCCGAAAACTATCCCTTTTGCACCATCGAGCCCAATACAGGCGTGGTCGAGGTGCCTGATTCGCGCCTGCAACAGCTGGCGGCTATCGTCAGCCCCGAGCGCATCGTGCCCGCCATCGTTGAGTTTGTGGACATCGCTGGCCTGGTCGCCGGGGCCAGCCAGGGTGAAGGTTTGGGCAATCAGTTTCTGGCCCATATCCGCGAGACCGATGCCATCGTCAACGTGGTGCGTTGTTTCGAGGATCCCAATGTCATTCATGTGGCCGGCAAGGTCGATCCCATCGCCGATATCGAGGTCATACAAACCGAGTTGTGCCTGGCTGATCTCGGGACGGTCGAAAAAAGCTTGCAGCGCAGCGCCAAAGCGGCCAAGAGCGGCAACGACAAGGAGGCCGCCAAGCTGGTGGCGCTGCTGACCAAGGTGCAGGCTGTGCTTAACGAGGGCAAGCCGGCGCGCACGCTCGATCTGTCTGACGAAGAGCGCATGCTGCTCAAGCCCCTGTGTCTGATCACCGCCAAGCGCGCGATGTTTGTCGGCAATGTCAGCGAGGATGGTTTTGACAGCAACCCCTTGCTCCAGCGCTTGCAGGACTACGCCACTGGCCAGAACGCGCCGGTGGTGGCCATTTGCGCCAAGATGGAGGCCGACATGGCCGACATGAGCGACGAGGACAAGGCGCTCTTTCTTTCTGAAATGGGGCAGAGCGAGCCGGGCCTCAATCGCCTCATCCGTGCTGCTTTCAAGCTGCTGGGCCTGCAGACTTACTTCACCGCCGGGGAGAAGGAAGTGCGCGCCTGGACCGTGCGCATCGGCGCCAGCGCTCCGCAGGCCGCTGGGGTTATTCACGGGGACTTCGAGCGCGGTTTCATTCGCGCCCAGACGATTGCCTTTGAGGACTACATCGCCCTGAAGGGCGAGCAGGGCGCCAAGGACGCCGGCAAGATGCGCAGCGAAGGCAAGGACTACATCGTCAAAGATGGCGATGTAATGAACTTCTTGTTTAATGTCTGAGTCACTGTAGCGAGATCCCGCCGGGAAACACCCATAGCAATGCGGCGGTCATAGTGACATAGCGCGCAAATTTGCCGATGGCCATGTACAGCACACAGGGCCAGAACGGCAGACGCAACCAGCCCGCCACCGCGCACAGGGGGTCGCCCACGGCGGGCAGCCATGAGAGCAAGCAGGCCTTGGGGCCGAGGCGCTCGAGCCATCGTAAGGCTCTGTAATGGGTGCTCGAGCTTCGGTATTTATCGGCCACCTGATGCGCGCCGTAGCCCATCCACCAGTCGACCGCTCCTCCCAGGGTATTGCCGGCCGTGGCTACCAGTACCGCCGGCCAGAACAGATCCGGTTGCAGCTTGACCAAGCCGAAGACCGCCGGCTCCGAGCCCATGGGCAGCAAAGTGGCCGAAATGAACGCCACCACAAAAACCGTGCTCAGCCCATGCTCGGGCAAAGCCAGCCATTGCAGCACTTGTTTGAGGGTTTCGTCCATGGGTGAATGAGGCCTGGCACAGGCCGTATTCAGCCCGGCAATCGGTCGTGGGCAGTATAGAGACCGGCTTGCTGGGCCGCTGCGCCCCTAGCACAAACCCAGGCGCTCGCGCACGCGAACATGTCCCGATACGCGGTTCCGCTGCCGTCGCACCTGCTGAAATTTCGGGCAGGTAGAATCCCGTTCCCCTTGCCGGACCCGCCCCCTTTGCGTTTATGTATATCGGCCCCTATGCCCTGCCCAATCGCGTGTTTGCCGCGCCCATGGCCGGGGTCACTGATCGTCCTTTCAGGTGCCTGTGCAAGGCCCTGGGCGCGGGCTATGCGGTCAGCGAAATGGTGACTTCGCGCCGCGACTTGTGGGACAGCCTCAAGACCTCGCGCCGCGCAGATCACCAGGGCGAGACGGCGCCGATCGCGGTGCAGATTGCCGGCACCGATGCACAAATGATGGCCGAGGCAGCGGTCTACAACATCGACCGCGGCGCGCAGATCATCGATATCAATATGGGCTGCCCGGCCAAGAAGGTTTGCAACAAATGGGCCGGCTCGGCGCTGATGCAAAACGAGGCGCTAGCCCTGGAGATTGCTGCTGCAGTGGTGCAGGCCTGCCAGCCGCACGGCGTGCCAGTCACCCTCAAGATGCGCACAGGGTGGTCGGTCGCGCACAGGAATGCGGTGGCGCTGGCCCGCGCCTTTGAGGGCGTGGGCATACAGATGCTCACCGTGCACGGTCGCACCCGCGAGCAAGGCTATAAGGGTCAGGCTGAATACGACACCATCGCGGCCGTTAAGGCGGCTGTCGCTGTGCCGGTCGTGGCCAACGGGGATATTGATTCGCCCCAGAAAGCGCAGCAGGTGATGCACCAGACCGGTGCCGATGCCGTCATGATCGGTCGTGCCGCCCAGGGTCGACCCTGGATTTTTCGCGAGGTGGCTTATTACCTGGCCACCGGCGAGCATCTGGCTGCGCCCCTGGTGGCCGAAGTGCGCCGTCTGTTGCTGGACCATCTGGCCGAGCACCATGGCCTGTATGGCGAGTACACCGGCGTGCGCAGCGCCCGCAAGCACATAGGCTGGTATGTGAGCAGCCTTCCGGCTGGCCGCATCCTGCAGCAGCAGGTCAACACCATCGAGACAGCGGCCGAACAGCTGGCAGCGGTCGATGCCTATTTCCGGGAGCTGGCATTGCGCATGGATCGTTTGCCGCCCGCCCCTTGGCAGATTCAGGAAGCAGAGGAAGTTTGTGCATGAGCAAGAAAAACATTGAAGACTGTGTTCGGTCCAGTCTGGAGGGCTATTTCAAGGATTTGCGCGGTACCGAGCCAGCCGGCATCTACGACATGATGGTGCAGGTGTTTGAAAAGCCCATGCTCGAGGTCGTGATGCAGCAGGCCGATCAAAACCAGTCGCGTGCGGCCCAGTGGTTGGGCCTGAACCGCAACACCTTGCGCAAGAAACTGCTCGACCACAAGCTGCTGTCGTGAACGCCGGCACGCAGCCCGCGATCGGCCCCCGTTCATCTGCCCCCCCCCCGTTGAGGCTCCCATGTACGCCCTGATTTCCGTCTCTGACAAGACCGGTCTTGTTGACTTCGCCCGAGAGCTGCACGCACTTGGCGTGCACCTGCTGTCCACCGGCGGCACCGCCAAGCTGCTGGCCGAGCAGGGCTTGCCCGTCACTGAGGTGGCCGACATGACCGGCTTTCCTGAAATGCTTGATGGCCGCGTCAAGACCCTGCATCCCAAGGTTCACGGCGGTCTGCTCGCTCGGCGCGACCTGCCCGAGCACATGGCCGCTTTGCGCCGCCACAACATCCACACTATCGACATCCTGGTGGTCAACCTCTACCCCTTTGAAGCCACCGTAGCCAAGCCCGGCTGCACGCTGGATGACGCGATTGAAAACATCGACATCGGCGGTCCGGCCATGGTGCGCAGCGCCGCCAAGAATTGGAGGGATGTGGCCGTGCTCACCGACGCCGCGCAGTATGCCGGCGTGCTTGCAGAGCTTAAGGCTGACAAGAAGGTGAGCGATGCCACCCGCTTCGCCCTGTCGGTGGCCGCCTTCAACCGCATCAGCCAGTATGACGGCGCCATCAGCAACTACCTCTCCAGCGTGAACCTTGCAGCCGACAAACTTGGCGCCGCGTACGTACCCGAGCGTGTGCAGTTCCCCGGCCAGTTCAACGAACAGTATGTAAAAGTGCAGGATCTGCGCTACGGCGAAAACAGCCACCAGCAAGCGGCCTGGTACCGCGACCTCGCTCCTGCTGCGGGATCGCTGGCCACCGGTGTGCAGCTACAAGGCAAGGAGCTCTCCTATAACAACATCGCCGACGCCGACGCGGCCTGGGAGTGCGTCAAGAGTTTTGAGGCCCCGGCCTGCGTCATCGTCAAGCACGCCAACCCCTGCGGCGTGGCGGTGGGTGCCCACCCGCACGAGGCCTACAGCAAAGCCTTCCAGACCGACCCCACCAGCGCCTTCGGCGGCATCATCGCCTTCAACCGCCCGATGGACACAGCTGCCGCCGAGGCGGTGAGCAAGCAATTTGTCGAGGTGCTGATGGCCCCCGATTTCAGCGCCGAAGCGCTCGAAGTGTTCAAGAGCAAGGTCAATGTGCGCCTGATGAAAATCGCGCTGCCTGCAGACTATGGCCAGGTGCGCAACGCCCTGGAGACTAGGCGCGTGGGCTCGGGCCTGCTGCTGCAAAGCGCTGATAACCATGAGCTGGCGCTGGCCGACCTCAAGGTCGTCACGGTCAAACGCCCTACGCCCGAAGAGCTCAATGACCTGCTGTTCGCCTGGAAGGTCGCCAAGTTCGTCAAGTCCAACGCGATTGTGTTTTGCAAGAACGGCCAGACCCTGGGCGTGGGCGCGGGCCAAATGAGCCGGCTCGATTCGGCCCGTATCGCCAGCATCAAGGCCCAGGCAGCCAAGCTCAGCCTGAAAAACACAGTCGTCGCCAGCGACGCCTTCTTTCCCTTCCGCGATGGTCTGGATGTGGTGGTCGATGCAGGCGCCACCTGCGTGGCCCAACCCGGTGGCTCGATGCGCGATCAGGAAGTGATAGATGCCGCCAACGAGCGCGGCGTGGCCATGGTGTTCACCGGGGTACGGCACTTTCGGCATTGAGGGGCGGCCCGCCGTGCGGGTCAAATCCTTTGGGGCGGTCAACTCTTTGACGACTGGCGCAGCGCCCTGGCCCCTTGCCGGCTGGACATGATGGTGTTCTCTGGGCACCGATTTGCCCGCTTGAACTCGTCTGGTGGCAATTGATAACAAACCGTAGTCAGTCGCTTTGATCGCTGTGGCTATAGTTCAGCGTTCAAATGCTGTTGATGCCGGTTCAATTCGAACGGTACCCACATTCCAATTGACCGTCGCCGTCCTTATCGCTTCCGATGCAGCACCGTACAAGGCGCTGATGCTGCACGCTTACGAGCATGCCGCTGATGCCTTCACTTCGACCCAGCAGGAGCGGGCCAAAGAACCCGACGAATGGTGGGTCAAGCGCGTTGCAGATCCTGAAGGGATGACGGTCGCCTTCGGCGACTTTGTAAGTGAGAGCCTCGTCGGAACCGTCGCATTGGAGTTTTCCGCAAAGGCCAAGACCAAGCACAAGGCAGTCATCGTCGCCATGTATGTCCTTCCGTCTTCGCGTGGTAAGGGCTCCGCGCGATCCCTGCTTCAAGCCGCAATCGATTTCTGCAAAGATCGCGGAGGCATCCGCATCGTCCAACTGGAAGTGACAGAAGGCAACACGCCCGCACTGCGCCTGTATGAGTCTCTTGGCTTCAAATCGTACGGCGTCGAGCCCATGGCGGTGCTGACGCCCACTGGGTTCAAGTCCAAGATTCACATGTGGCTCGATTTGTCGAGCGCAGCCAACGCAAGCTGACCCAGCGCTAAATCGGTCGCAAGTCGCAGGTTGGGTCCGCGCCAGCTTTTTTTCATCGGCCCATAAGGCCCATTGAGGAATTCATGAGAGTTGTATCGGTTCAAGAGTTTCGATCCAGGGAGTTCGGTACGGTTGTCTTCGCGGGGGGCGGAAACCGGTGCTGGTGGCAAGCTGGGCTGGTCGAAGGCCTTCGAGGCTCACCGGTTTGGAAGCCAACGCTTTTTTTAGGAGCCAGTGCCGGGGCGGGGATTGCGGTGGCCGCCGCCACTGATCGACTTCGGGTTGCACTTTCAGCGGCTGTTGAGCGCTTTTCGATGACCAAGGCAAACGTTGATTGGTCCAAGCTGCTCAAGGGTCAAAGGCCGTTCGTGTTACCGCAGATCTACCCTGATTGGATCCAGTCGTTTATGGGCGGTCCTGACTTTCAGAGGCTTAGGCAGTCCAGCGTCGAGGTGCGGGTGGCATTGACCCGCCCGATTCGCTTCTTGCCCGTGTGGGTTTCGACAGGGGTTGCCCTGGCCCTGTATTCCACAGAAAAATTCTGGTTACGCACTTTGCACGGCAAGTGGCCGCACTTTGCCGGGCTGAGGTCCGAGCTTGTGGTCATCAATCGATGCGCCACGGTCGACGAGGCCAGCACGGTCCTGTTGGCGTCTGCGGCTGCCGTGCCCATCACGCCAACGCATCGAGTGGCCGGCAGGGCGGCACTTGATGGCGGGTTTTACGACAGCATTCCGCTGCCTCAAGGGGTCAACTCAAGGGGCGGAGACACCCTTGTCTTGGTCATACGCCATCGGCCTGAGCGGTCGCAGATCTTTGAGTTGGAGGGCCGCATTTACCTGCAGCCAAGATCCGCAGTTCCCGTGACGAACATGGACTGCACCAACCCGGTCGGGGTGCAGCGCACGTTTGAACAAGGTCTGTCTGAAGCCGCAGGGCTTCGAGGTGCTGCAGCATGAGGCATGAGGAGTCGAACAGGTCGGTCCGCAAAGAGGCTCTCTCATCGGCCAAGGTGGTCGGCTCGGCCGCTGCCCTGGTTTGCTGTCGTGGTTACAGGGCTGGGTCGATGAGCGCGGCATTATGGGCGACTTTGTCCTCACCGGCTCGGCGCAGTTTGACCTGATCGCTGGCATCATGCAAACGCTGGCCGGTCGCGCCGGCCGTGTGGAGTTACTGCCGCTGAGCGCTGCGGAACTGGCTGCCACTGAGCTGTCGCCTAAAGACCTCCATACCGCCCTGTTCCAGGGGGGCTATCCCGCGCTGTACGACCGGGAGTTGTCACCGCCTGATTGGTTTGCGAACTACATGGCCACCTACTTGGAGCGCGATGTTCGCCAACTGATTGCCGTGCGCGATCTGTCGCAGTTCCAGACCTTCGTCAAGATGTGCGCGGCCCGCAGCGGTCAGCTGCTCAACCTCAGGTCGCTGGGCGCCGATTGCGGCATCACCTCGGTCACCGCCAAGCAGTGGTTGTCGGTGCTTTAGGCCAGCTACATCGTGACCCTGTTGCAACCGCACCACCGCAACTTTGGCAAGCGTCTGGTGAAGACCCCCAAGCTTTACTTTTGCGATGTGGGGCTGGCCGCTTGGCTGTTGGGCATTCGCGATGCAGTCACCCTCGACACCCATGCGGCACGCGGCGCCTTGTTTGAAACCTATGTGGTGAGCGAGTTGACCAAGCAGCGCTTGAATGCAGGGCGCGAGCGCGACCTTTACTTCTGGCGGGATAATGTCGGCACCGAGGTCGATGTGCTGATCGACGGCCCCCAAGGTTTGCAGGCGCTGGAAATCAAGTCGGGCAGCACCTTTGCCAGCGACTGGCTCGATGGCCTAAAAAAATGGCGGAAATTCGCAGGCAGCCAAAGCATCCAGCCGTCACTGGTCTATGGGGGCACGCCATCGTATGAGCGAGAGGGCGTTCACATTTGGGGCTGGCAAGATGTTGACCGGATCGCT
>VGHR01000018.1 GCA_016868205.1 Betaproteobacteria bacterium | reverse complement strand
AGCCAGCCCACCGTGGCTCAAATCTTACGGCAGCTCGATACCGCCGGTGACCCGTGGTCTGCCAAGACCGCCAGCGATTTGCGTGAGCGTTCCCCGTTGATGCTGCATGTCACTCTGGAGCAATTGAACCGCGCCCGCACCATGAGCCTGGCTGATGATCTGCGCATGGAGCGCGATTTGGTCTGGCATTGTTTCCATCACCGCTTGAGTGGCGATACCGTGGAGGGCATTCGGGGCTTGGCCGTGGACAAAGACCATAGGCCGCGCTGGAAGCCGGCGCGGATCGAAGCCGTCGATTTGGCAGAGGTGGCGTCTTTCTTCGAGAGCCCGTGGACGCCGTCTTCGCATCCGCTGCGGCATCTACGCTGAGCGTCGGTTGATTCGGCGCTCTAGCGGTGGCGCGACTTCATCGCGCGCTCGACCTCGCGCTTGCCTTCGCGCTCCTTGATGGAATCGCGCTTGTCGTGCTCGGCCTTGCCCTTGGCTAAGGCCACTTCGCACTTGATGCGCCCGCTTTTCCAATGCAGGTTCAGCGGCACCAGGGTGTAGCCTTTTTGTTCGGTCTTGCCGATCAGGCGCCGAATCTGATCCTTGTGCATGAGCAACTTGCGGGTGCGCACTGCATCTGGGCGAACATGTGTGGAAGCCGTTCCCAGTGGGTTGATCTGGCAGCCAATGATGAACAGTTCGCCCTCACGAACGACTACATAGCCATCGGTCAGCTGCACCTTGCCGGCGCGCACCGCCTTGACCTCCCACCCCTCAAGCACCATGCCGGCCTCAAAGCGCTCTTCGATGTGATAGTTGAAGACGGCGCGCTTGTTCTCGGCAATCCGACCGCCATCTTTGCTTGCGGACTTGGGCGTGTCGGGAGATTTTTTGGTCATGGTCGATGTCGATCTCACCGGTCCTAAAATAAGAAAAGCCAGCGATTGTATGAAAACCGTACACAAGTCCGTCTTGATCTGGTTCAGCGCTGACGAGATGTTTGCACTCGTTACCGATGTTGACCGATACCCCGAGTTTCTGCCCTGGTGCGATCAGGCGGAGGTGCTCGGGCGAGAGAACCTGGCGATGACCGCGCGGGTCGGAATTTCCATCGGTGGGCTGCGCCAAAGTTTTACCACCCGCAATACCCACGAGGCCGGTCGCCAGATTGCCATGGAACTGGTGGAGGGACCTTTTTCAAGGCTCGAGGGTTGCTGGGATTTCACGCCCTTGGGCGAGGGTGAGCGTGCTTGCAAGGTGGAGTTTCGGCTGAGCTATGACTTCAGCAGTACGACGCTGGCGACTCTGGTTGGCCCGGTCTTCGAGAAAATCTCGGGCAATTTGGTTGACGCCTTTGTCAAACGAGCACATCAGGTCTATGGTGCGGTTTGAATCAACGAAAGAGCAGTCGGCAACGCCTTGTACCTCGGCGGCAGACATCGGCCTATGCAAATCGTGCTGCTGTTAAGCCCCGGTCCGCGCGAGGTACGGGAATGGTTGATCGAACTGCCCGATGGTTCCACCGCGGTCGATGCGCTTGAAGCTTGCGGGCTGCTGTCTGCCGAGTCCGGATCGCTCACTCCAATGCAAGTGGGCATCTGGGGCCAACGCTGCGAGCCAACCCAAACTCTGCGGGCGGGGGATCGAGTGGAGGTGTATCGAAGTTTGCGGGTCGACCCTAAAGTGGCCAGGCGCGAGCGTTTCAAGGGGCAGGGCGTGCGTCGGGCCGGCCTGTTCGCCAAGCGGCGACCCGGAGCCAAGCCGGGCTACTAGGCTCGGCGCGGGTTGCATCGCCCTGCGCGGGCCCCGCTTGCAGCTACCGGGCTGGGTAGAATCTATTTTTTGGAGCTTTCTCATGCGCCTGCTTGGCAAAGCGTTGACCTTCGACGATGTTCTGCTGGTCCCCGCCTTCTCTCAGGTCCTGCCCAAGGACACCCGGCTTTCCACACAGTTTTCCCGCAATATCAGCCTGAACCTGCCCCTGGTGTCGGCGGCGATGGACACTGTCACCGAGGCCCGCCTGGCCATCGCCATCGCCCAGGAGGGTGGTATCGGCATCATTCACAAAAATCTCACCGCGCAGGAGCAAGCAGCGCAGGTGGCCAAGGTCAAGCGCTACGAATCCGGCGTGCTTCGCGACCCGGTCGTCATCACCCCCGGCACCACCGTGCGCCAGGTCATGGCCCTGAGCGATGAGCTGGGCGTGTCGGGCTTTCCGGTGGTCGATGGCGGCAAGGTCGTGGGTATCGTCACCGGGCGCGACCTGCGCTTTGAAACGCGCTACGAACAAAAAGTGAGCGAGATCATGACCCCGCGCGAGCGTCTGATCACCGTGCCCGAGGGCACTACGCCCGAGCAGGCCAAAGCGCTGCTGAACAAGCACAAGCTCGAGCGCCTGCTGGTGGTCAACGAGGCCTTTGAGCTCAAGGGTCTGATCACCGTCAAGGACATCACCAAGCAGCTCAATTTTCCCAACGCCGCGCGCGATGCGGCAGGTCGCTTGCGCGTGGGCGCGGCTGTCGGCGTGGGCGAGGGCACCGAAGAACGCGTGCAGGCGCTGGTCAAGGCCGGGGTTGATGCAATTGTGGTGGACACTGCTCACGGCCACAGCAAGGGCGTGATCGAGCGGGTGCGCTGGGTCAAGCAGAACTACCCGCAGGTCGATGTCATTGGCGGCAACATCGCCACCGGTGCCGCCGCGCTGGCACTGGCCGAGGCCGGTGCCGATGCGGTCAAGGTGGGCATTGGCCCGGGCTCGATCTGCACCACCCGCATCGTCGCCGGTGTGGGCGTGCCGCAGATCATGGCGGTGGACAATGTGGCCACCGCGCTGCAGGGCACAGGTGTGCCACTGATTGCCGACGGCGGCATCCGCTACTCGGGCGACATCGCCAAGGCCATTGCGGCCGGTGCCAGCACCGTGATGATGGGCGGCATGTTTGCGGGCACCGAAGAGGCGCCGGGCGAAATCGTGCTCTACCAGGGCCGCAGCTACAAGAGCTACCGCGGCATGGGCAGCATTGGCGCCATGCAGCAAGGCAGCGCCGATCGCTATTTCCAAGAGGCGGGCAGTAGCAACCCGAATGCTGACAAGCTGGTGCCCGAAGGCATCGAAGGGCGTGTGCCCTACAAGGGCTCGGTCGTGGCCATCATCTACCAGATGGCTGGGGGCCTGCGCGCCAGCATGGGCTATTGCGGCTGCGCCAGCATTGATGAACTGCATCAAAAGGCCGAGTTTGTTGAGATTACTGCGGCGGGGATACGCGAAAGCCATGTGCACGATGTGCAGATCACCGAGGAAGCCCCCAACTACCGCGCCGATTGAAGAGCGCTGGTTGAAATGCGACGCTCAGGTGAGCTTATGGCACACGACACGATTCTTATTCTCGACTTCGGCTCGCAAGTAACGCAGCTGATCGCGCGCCGCGTGCGCGAGGCGCATGTGTACTGCGAGGTGCACCCTTGCGATGTATCGAGTGACTGGGTGCGCCAGTTTGCTGCCGACGGCCAGCTCAAGGGCATCATCCTGTCAGGGTCCCATGCCAGCGTGTATGAAGTCGACGACCGCGCACCCGATGCGGTGTTCGAGCTGGGCATCCCCGTCCTGGGCATCTGCTACGGCATGCAGACCATGGCCAGCCAACTCGGTGGGCAGGTTCAGGCAGGGCAGACGCGCGAGTTTGGATATGCAGAAGTCAGGGCGCATGGGCATACCGATTTGCTGCGTGGCATCGAAGACTTTAGTACCGCAGAAGGCCACGGCATGCTCCGGGTCTGGATGAGCCACGGCGACAAGGTCACTGCGATGCCGCCCGGCTTCAAGCTCATGGCCAGCACGCCCAGCTGTCCCATTGCCGGCATGGCCGACGAAGCGCGGCACTTTTATGCCGTGCAGTTCCACCCCGAGGTCACCCACACGGTGCAGGGCAGGGCGATCCTCGAGCGTTTTGTGCTGAGCCTTTGCGGCGCCCGACCCGACTGGATCATGGGCAGCTACATCGACGAAGCGGTGGCCCGGATTCGCGAGCAGGTGGGCGATGAGGAGGTCATTCTCGGCCTGTCCGGCGGAGTGGACTCGTCCGTGGCCGCCGCGCTGATTCACCGCGCCATCGGCGACCAGCTGACCTGCGTCTTTGTCGATCACGGGCTGTTGCGGCTCAATGAAGGCGACATGGTCATGGACATGTTTGCCGGCCAGTTGCATGCACGGGTGATCCGCGTCGATGCGAGCGACTTGTTCCTGGGCCAGCTTGCAGGCGTGAGCGACCCCGAGAAAAAGCGCAAGATCATCGGCGGCCTGTTTGTGGATGTGTTCAAGGCCGAGGCGGCCAAGCTCAAGGCATCTGGGGGCCACCAAGGCGGGGATGGAAGTCGCGCCGTCAGGGGCGCGACATTCCTGGCCCAGGGCACGATCTACCCAGATGTGATTGAAAGTGGCGGCGCCAAAAGCAAGAAAGCCGTCACCATCAAGAGCCACCACAATGTGGGTGGCCTGCCCGAGCAGTTGGGCCTCAAACTGCTGGAGCCGCTGCGCGACCTGTTCAAGGATGAGGTGCGCCAATTGGGAGTGGCCCTGGGCTTGCCGCGCGACATGGTCTACCGCCACCCCTTCCCGGGGCCAGGGTTGGGTGTGCGCATTCTGGGCGAAGTCAAAAAGGAATACGCTGATCTGCTGCGCCGCGCCGACGCGATCTTCATCGAGGAACTCCGCAATACCATCGACAGCCACAGTGGCAAGAGCTGGTACGACCTGACCAGCCAGGCCTTTGCCGTGTTCCTTCCGGTCAAGAGCGTGGGCGTGATGGGCGACGGCCGCACCTACGACTATGTGGTCGCTTTGCGTGCAGTGCAAACCAGCGACTTCATGACGGCCGACTGGGCCGAACTCCCGTATCCCTTACTCAAAAGGGTGAGCAGCCGCATCATCAACGAGGTGCGCGGCATCAATCGGGTCACCTACGACATCAGCTCCAAGCCGCCGGCGACGATTGAGTGGGAGTAGTAACTCGCTTCATGGCTACCACGGCGAGCTCCACTTGAACGGTTCAAACGGCTTGCGGCGTATCCGTCTTTGACACGCAGCTACCCGGCATCCAACTCCTAAATCAATTGCATGTTTCGGCGTGCGCCTGTTGCAGCCATTATTTCGCTCAAGTGAAATTTCTGGCATAGACAAATAACAAACCACTTATCAGGGTCTAGATGACCCTAGCGGCAGTTCATCGTTCAATCGTTGCCGGATCCCCAAGCTACCGGCCATATCAGTTTATTTACGGGAAAGATCATGCCCGGGTACTTTTTCCATATTGGCTACTGGATTGATTGTTTAAATCGAGGTAATACATAATGTCAAAAATTAGAATAGGTCGCAACGAAATCGATCTGGGAAATACGCAGCTCATAAACTCGCGAGAGGCGGTGACCATGTTCAAGTTTAAAAAAAGGTATATAAGGTTCTTAACAATACTCAGGCGAATCGAACACTGGAGCAAAATTGGAAAACGGCGGAAAAAAATTTTGGGCTACCCACACCATATATAGGTTTTCGGAGCGGACATTATGACGCTCAGGCGAATGGCGCGTGGACATCTGTCATCATTATCGAAATGAAAGAAATTGATGTGAGCAACTTCTTTCAAATCTCTAATTCCGGGAAATCGCGACTCGAGGGATGGATCGATACCGAACCCGACAAAGACAGACTCAAGCGAATCCGTCGCGCATTCGTTGCAGCCAATAGGGCGGGCTTGATGGATCCCCAGGGAGTGTTTCTTCGCACTGGGTCCTCACCCATCCTGTTTGTAGATGTGCATACACGCGGGTTACCAACCACCAATTTCGATTCACTCATACAACTTATCGATGTAAAGCTAGAGTCTCAAGGTAGACCCCCGGACTGAGCAACAATAGGCCCCTGCGATCTGAAGGAGCCTGCCATGCTGCTGTTTGCGCCGGGACTGTTGCGTACCCTCTGGGCCTTGCTTTTCGGAGTGCGTTTTTCGGGGGGGCGGCTTGGTCTCAGGCCTGGCCGACCCGGCAGCCCATCAAGCTGGTGGCCGTGTTTCCGCCGGGTGGATCGGTCGACCAAGTGGCTCGGCTTCTGGCTCCGGCTCTGTCTGCCCAACTGGGTCAGAGCGTGATCGTTGAAAACCGCGGCGGCGCCTCGGGCTCCATCGGAGCAGCAGCTGTCGCCGCGTCAGCGCCTGACGGCTATACCTTTGCGGTGGTCTTTGACAGCCACGGCGTTAACCCCAGTCTGATTCCCAGCCTGCCGTTTGATTCCAAAAAAGATCTGGCTCCCGTGGTGCTCATCGGCACGGCACCGATGGTGCTCGGTACGCCTGCAGCGTCTGATTACAACAGTTTTTCCGACGTGGTGGCTGCTGCAAAAACCTCCAAGGGAGCGAGCTACGGCTCTATCGGCTCAGGCAGTCTGGGCCACCTGGCCATGGCTTTGTTCGGCAAAGGCGGGGGACTGAATTTTCAGCACATCCCGTACAAGGGGGGCGGTCCGTTGATGAACGATGCGGTGGCCGGTCATGTGCCGCTGGCTATCGGTTCGGTCTTTCTGCTCAAACCGTTCATTGACAGCAAACGCCTGCGAGCGCTGGCCGTGACAACCAGCAAGCGATCGCCAGACCTGCCCGATGTCCCCACTCTGGCTGAACTGGGTTTTGCTGGCTTTGAGGCGCCGGCCTGGTGGGCTGTGCTGGCCCCGGCACGCACGCCGCCCGAGATCATGGCGCGGATGAACGAGGCGCTTAATGCGGTGATGAGGGCCCCGGATTTGGCCAAGCGGCTCGATGCGCAAGGCATTGATGTGGTGGGGGGATCGCCAGACTCAGCCCGGGTGTTCATCGAACGCCAGATGGATCTGTGGGGCCGAGTGGTCAGAGAAAACAACATCAAGGCCGATTGACATTGCCCATGTCCGGCATACGCTTCTTGGGGACTGTACTTCTGGCGGCGCTGGCCGTCCCAGTGCAGGCGCAAATCCCTTCATCGGTTGTCCAGTCTGAGAAACACCGCTTCAGGGTGGTGACCTTGACCACCGGTCTGGCTCACCCCTGGTCTGTGGCCTTCCTGCCTGACGGGCGCATGCTGGTTACTGAACGAGAAGGCCGTCTGCGCTTGATCGGTACGGACCTGAAGCTGCACCCGCAAGCCATCGAGGGACTGCCGGCCGTCGTGGCGCAAGGGCAGGGGGGGCTTTTTGATGTGGTTTTGCACCCCGACTATTCGCGTAACGGCTGGATCTACTGGGCGTACAACGCGCCGGGGCCTGGCGGTTGGGGAACCGCCCTGGCCCGCGGGCAATTACAGGGGCTGCGCATGACGAATGTGCGGGTGCTCTTCAGCATGAGTCCCAAGACCCGGGGCGGACAGCACTTCGGCGGACGCATCGTCTTCGATCGACAGGGCATGGTCTATCTCACATTGGGCGACCGGGGCGAAAAAGATCGTGCCCAGGCGCTTGATGACCATGCCGGTTCGGTCATACGCTTGCACGATGACGGCCGTGTGCCGCAGGACAACCCCTATGTCGGCAGGCCAGGGGCCCGTCCCGAGAAGTGGACGATGGGCAACCGAAACATCCAGGGTGCGGCAATGCATCCGCAAACCGGCGTGCTGTGGGCCCATGAGCACGGGCCTCAGGGCGGCGATGAGCTCAATCTCATGCATGCCGGTCGCAATTATGGTTGGCCCGTTGTAACCCACGGGGTTAACTACGGCAGCGGCACTCGAATCGGCGAGGGTCAAAGCAAGGCGGGCATGGAGCAGCCCCTGTATGTCTGGACGCCCTCGATCGCACCCTCGGGCATGAGCTTTGTGGCGGGCGATCGATTTCCCAACTGGCGTGGCGACCTGTTGATGGGCGCCTTGCGAGGGCAGATGCTGCTCAGATTGGTACTCGATGGGGACAAAGTGGTGCGCGAGGAGCGCCTGCTGCAGGGTCAGGCGGGGCGCCTGCGCGATGTGCGCGTTGGGCCGGACGGGCTTGTTTATCTGCTCAACGACGACGCAGAGGGCGCCTTGCTGCGGCTCGAACCGGCGGGACCCTGACGGATGAGCCCGGCTCTACCCGCCGATCCCCGGCTGATCGACTCGAGCTACGCCGCCTGGCGTCTTCTGGCCACTCTGGGGCTGGTAACTCTGGGCAATAGCGGCATGTATGTGGTCTCGGTGGTGCTGCCGGCGGTGCAGGCCGAGTTTGGGGTGGGTCGCGGTGATGCCTCCTTGCCTTATACGATGATGATGGTGGCCCTGGGACTCGGTGGCATCGTCACCGGGCGCCTGGCCGATCGATTCGGCATCATGCGGGTGCTGTGGATTGGCTCGACCGCCGTTGCGGCCGGTTATGTTCTGGCCAGCTCGGCGGGCAGCATCTGGGCATTCGCTTTGGCCCACGGCCTCCTGCTCGGTCTGATCGGCAGCTCTTCGACTTTTGCCCCCCTGATGGCCGATACCGCCTTGTGGTGGAACAAACGCAGAGGTATCGCCGTGGCCATTTGCGCCAGCGGCAACTATCTGGCCGGCTCCTTCTGGCCGCCGGTGGTCCAGTGGGGCATCGAAAACTGGGGCTGGCGTACGACTTATGTCTGGCTGGGCCTGTTCTGCGGCCTGGGCATGGCCCTTCTGTCGCTGGCTATGCGCCAGAGGCCGCCTCTGGTTTCTGTGCAGAGTCCCGGCGCGGCGACCGCGTCCGGAACGGATCGCCCTTTTGGACTTTCTCCCGCGAAGGCCCAGGGGGTTCTCTGCATCGCCGGCTTGTCCTGCTGCGTTGCTATGGCCATGCCGCAGGTTCATATCGTGGCCTATTGCACAGACCTGGGTTTCGGCGCCGCCCGAGGCGCCCAGATGCTCTCCCTCATGCTGGCCTGCGGCATCGCCAGCCGGCTGATCTCCGGGCTGATCTGCGACCGCATCGGCGGCTTGCGCACACTGCTGCTCGGGTCGGTGCTGCAAGGCACTGCCCTGCTGATGTTCTTGCCCTTCGACGGCCTGGTCTCGCTTTATCTGGTCTCGGCCCTGTTTGGTCTGTTCCAGGGCGGCATCGTGCCGTCCTATGCCATCATCGTCCGGGAGCATTTCAAACCCCAGGAGGCGGGCGTGCGGGTGGGGGCGGTTCTCATGGCCACGATGCTGGGCATGGCCTTGGGAGGCTGGATGTCAGGATGGGTGTTTGACCTGACCGGCAGCTACCGCGCCGCCTTCTTGAATGGCATTGCCTGGAATCTGCTGAACCTGAGCATCGCCGTGTGGCTGGTGATGCGCACACGAACGCTATCGAGGCCGAAAAGCTGACGGTCTCGGGCCGAGGATGCGTTGGCAGGGCCGCGCTGCGCTTGGATTGCCCCGAACTCAATGCGGGGCCGTGCCCTTGGCGCGCGAGGGGCTGACCGCGCTCAACAGCAAAACCAGCAGGGGGCAGGCCATGGCAAACCAGAGTACCTGATTGGGCAACTGAAGCACCCATAACTCGAGCACCAAGAAACTTTGTCCCAGGACATTGGCATACAAAAGCCGACGCCACCAGGCTATTTTTTGGGAACTCCATAGCAAGCCGCCGAGACAGATGACCGAGCCAAGCGCTGCCAGGCTGACGCCGCTGAGCGCCAGCACCGTCGTTTGCAGCGGCGCCGCAGACTTGCCAGAGGCGGCCTGGTAGATGAGATCGAGCATCACCCATCCCACGACCATGACCACGGCGCTGGCCGCAACATGCAGCCAGCGCCGAGGAGGGCTGCGGTCAGGGGAGGGCGGGGCGTCTGGTGTTTTCACCGGCAGTGGAGCTGGGCTGGCTGCGGGCCTCAAGCCCTCGCGCTCTGTGGCCTGAACTGCCGAGCCAATCAGGCTTGGGGGGGTCTCAGCTAGGGCCCCTTGCCGTGGCGCCGCGCTGGATGGCTCTGCACCTCGGACGGGCCGCGGCGTCGGGCGCCAAGCTTGGGCCCAGGCCTGAAGCTGGCGCTGCACGGCCTCGATGGCGAGCAAGGCTTGTTCGTCGTTTTCTAAATCGAGCAGCGACAGGCCCAAATCGTAACGATGCACCGAGGTCCCCTGGACAATGCGCGCCGTGCTGCCCAGCATATGTCCCAGTCCATGAGCCAGCACGCACGGACGAGCCGCAATCGCCTCAACCTGCAAGTGATCCGTCCAGTCGGCCTGGTAACTGGCCTCAGGCACTTCAAAGTTGCTCTGCCAATCGGCCGGTTCAATCAGGCTGTGCCGCTGGTAGAAGGCCTGCCAGTCCTTTTGCAAAGCCTGCCGCAGCAATCGGTGTTGCTCTGCCGAGGGCCTCATCCAAAGGGGCTTTTGTAGCGGAAATAGGGAACTGACGGCATTGCCAAAGTCGATGAGACACACGCGCACGCCCGGTTCGCCTTCGCTGGAGCTGACCACGAAGTTACGCGCAGCGACATCTAGATGCCAGATGCCAAGTTTGCTCACCTCCAGCAGGATGCGTATCGACTCCGCCAGAACCTCGAAAACCGTCGACTCCATCTGGTCTCGCTGACCCAGCCATTGGGCCAGGTTCTGTCCGGCGTGGCTCATCTCGAGGTACTTCCCCTCAGCATGGCTCAAAATGACCTTGGGGACTGCCGCACCGCGCTGGTTGAGGTAATCCAGGATTTGATGTTCGCGCGACTGGGTGTAGCGATCATCAAAATGCTTTTGAAAGGTGAGGTCCATCAGAGTAACCTTGTCAGCCAAAGCCTGCGTAGATCATGACCACAGACAGATCATCGTAGCAACCGCGCTCCAAGGCCATGCCCGTTAAGGTTTGGCACAGGTAGTCCAGATCGTGGGCCGAAGGAGTCAGCCGCCCTAGCGCGGCCACTACCTCAAAAACTTCTTCATCGTCCAGCGAGTTGGCCACGCCATCGGTCATGAGTACCGCCAGAAAACGCCCCCTGGGCGCAAAGTGCGCCTGATGCACTTGATCGAGCACCTCCGATCCGAGCAATTGCGTCGGATGGCCTTCCTCGTTGAGGTCCCGAGGCATCTCGTGGACTCGGCGCCAGGGGCCCCAGCCGGCAAGGCTACGCCGAAGCAAAATCAGGCGGCTGTCCCCCACGCTGGCCAGAGCCATACCCTGTGCATCAACGCGCAATGCCAAAACGGTGGCGGCAGTGATCGGAAACTGTTCGATCATGTCCCGATGCAGACTGCGCAGGCAGAGGTCAAACCCCCCTTGATCATCGAACACCCTTGGGTCGTTGGCCAGCGACTGACTCAACCATTGGGCGGCCTTGCCGCTGTCGGGACAGCTGTTAGCGCCATCGCACAACACGAAGACGCCATGGCCCGGATGGCTGGCGTACGCATCAAAGCCCAGGCGGTCGGGCCTGCCGTGGTTAATGCAGCTGCCCGAGACGAGGCGCAAAGCGCTCATACAGCCTTGGGTCTGGGTGTTGCGTCCTGGCCAATGGGAGGGGCCTCGGCCCGCTCGAGCTCGATAAGAGGGTAATCCGCGGCAGAATGCCTCTGGGGCGGCGCGAGCAGTGTGTCCATGGGTACGCCTCCGGTCAGGGCCAGCTTGGTGCCAGAAGGAAGGGCCTGCAGACAATCGGCGCGCAGCACCTGCTGGTCATGGGTACTCATGGTCAGGCTGGCCGATCGCGGCACAAAGCAGTAGACCTGCCCCAGGAGTTCAAAAATCAGCAGTTGGCGCCGCGATACATAGGTGGCGTCGAGCTCAATGCCGAGGACGCCCTCCTGGCCTTGTGCCTGAGAAACATCTCGACCCAGAAGCACCGGCAGAGGCACCTGACGCGTCCGCCTGCCCGCCCGATCATGAACGGTGACTCGCACCTCGGTGCTTGAGGCTGAGGACTTGAAGAAGGCGGGCCCTTGCGTATTGGCAAAATCGGAGGCTGCTCGCGGGCCGGGGCTGGTTCCAGTGGCAGCGCGGCCAAATGCTGAGCCGGCCGCGCGCGACGATTCCTGGGCCGCAGGGCTCGCCGCAGCGTTTCTGACCGGCCCCTCGAGTACGGCCTGGGCCTCAAAACGAACGCGCCGGCCTTTGAGTGAAAGAATGAAGCTCTCATCTTCGGTCTGCGGCTCCAGGGTCTGGCGGTCCAGTTCGATCACCGGCACCAGATCGGGCATGACCTTGACCCGGGCCCCGCCGCTGGAGCGGTACTCAGATTGCAGGATTTGCCTGAAGAAAGTGCGGCGAAATTCCGGTTCAATCGACTCGTGGGTCGCAATGAAGTCCTCCATGAGTCGGGCTGTTTCACGGTCGAGCGCTTTGATCGACACCCCCTGCAAAAGAAAATGGCTTTCTTGCAGAATGCTCTTCATGTAGCGACCTTCCTTGTCCTGCAGGGCCTGCGCGATAGCGCTCCCCACGACGGCTTTGATCTCGAACAAGACGCCGTTGGCAAAGGAGTCGGTCTCTCGTGTGGTTACATGCTCCACACCCTTTTCGTCGGACTTGCGCCCAAAGAGGTCTTTCAATTTCACGCGAAGTCTCCCGTGGATGGTGACATGATCGAAAAGTGATCGACCGGCCTGACTTTAATCTGGAGGCGATTGTCCAATTGAGAAAACTCGGCCGCAAGCGTGTCGAAAATAATAGCCCCAAAAAGGGCTTCGGATACTTGCCTTTGCACGGCCAAGGGGACGCTGAGTTCGAGTTTCTGGTGACGGCGCAGCGCCTGACGCAAAACCAGGCAGACTGCCAGCAACTGCTGGGGAGCAGGGGCGTCGGCTGGGAAGGACAGCGTCTGCTTCATGGCACCTTGGGGGCGAGCAGGACTTCGCGCAACAAGCCCATGCCGATTTGGCTCGCAGCATGCCCCTCATTTGGACCGGCACCCGGCATTGCGATAACGCCCAGCGCCAATATCGGGCCCGCAGGAGCAAGAGCAGGCGCCCGCTCGCTCCACTGGGCCAGCGCAGGCAGATTGATCAAGGCGGTGAGCAGGGTGGTTCCACCGTAAACCTTATCTTGCCGGCTCACGGTTCCGGTCTTGGCCCAAAGGCCGCAGTCGGTTTTACAGGGCCGGCCAAGCGCCCGCTCGAGAGCGCCAGCGACCGTGCCCGGGCCTTGCCAGCCTGGCTCTGCCGGCTCAAGTACCTTGCGCATGCCACCCAGGACGGTCTGCGCGGCCCGCTGATAGTGACTCGGCGGCTTGATTTGAGTGGCTTCGATGCCCGTACCAAAGTCAATAGCTCTGGGGACTAATAGAGGGAGGTCTTGTGACATTCGCCAGATTTGCGCAGAGAGCAAAGCCAGGCCCAGAGCGCTGGTGCGGGAATCGCCGGCGCCAAGAACCGCCTGAATCGCACGCGAGGCCGGCTCGTAGCCTTGCAGGCCCCGCTGCGACTGGCGACCTTGTCGAACCGCCTCGTAGCTGTTCCAGTCAAGCATGCGCGGCGGCTTCGTCGAAGGTCGATCCAGTGCGATGCGTCCCACCGTTCCCGGGCTCAAGCCGGGTAGGTTTTTTTGCACCAGCCCCCACCGTCCGCAGGCGGCCGCACTTTCATCGCACGCCACATTAAAGCCGATGGCTTCGGCAATCAGGCGTGTTCGCCCGGGCGTGTCGCAGCCCGGCTTGCTGGATTTATCGCAAATGGCTTGTCGCTCCCACCATTCGTTACGCTTGACCACCAGTCCATCGTTTTGTCCTGAGGTCTTGATCTGTCGTTGCAGTAGCAAGGGCTCGATACTTTGAGCCTGCGCCAAGTGCAGGGAGAACATCAGCTTGGCGGTCGAGGCGGGGGGGGCTTCCACCAAAGTCGCCGGCCAGCTCCCCGAAGCCCGTCGGCTCGCTTCGGCGCAGGCTCGCCCATCGCACCAGGCGGCCAGAATCAGACCGGTGCTGGCGTCCATCAACACCACCGAGATGTTGCGCTGTGAGGTGAGAGCTTGCAGCTGTGGGCACTGGCGCGCCTCGCGGCATCGGCTCCATCCGTCCAAGGCGGCGTGGATCGGCGGCGACAGCGATAACCAGCCTTTGTTTTCGACAGTAAGTTTTCCGGCCACGGCGGACACCGAGACCGCTCTGGCGGTCACGGACGCAAGTTGCCGGTAGGAAGACTGTTGCGGCAATGACGCAAGGCTGTCGAGCTCGGGTGCCGCCTGCAAACACATCAGGGCCGAGCCCGCCAGCAACAGCGTCTTTGGACCATCACGCCCCAGCAGACAGGGCAACCGCCGCGTCCAATTGACATCCTCGGTCAGCGCCTGCTCCACCTGCTGCTCCGATAAGCCCGGGTCTTGCGGTGCGAGCGCCATCATCGAGATCGCCACATCGAAGGCTTGGATAAAGCTTGCGCAGCCCGGCCAGTTGGGCAAGGCCTGCGCGGCCAGGCCGATGCGCTCGTCCACCTGCTCGACGGGCACCAGTCCTGATGCCACCAGACGCGCCCGCAAGACAGACAGAGCCCGACCGTCGCAGGGGGGTAGGCTTACAGTTGCCTGCGGGGTCGAGTTTGGCACGCCCTGGCGTATGGCCGCGTCAACCGCCAGTACCTGAGCGATGCGCTGGGCGGGCCGATAGACCGAGTGCCCGGGTTGCACGACCTGAGTGGACTGCCAGTACATTGCCAAACTGATGAGCAGGCACAGCACCAGGACCATCGTTATCGCCCGTTGGGCGAGTACGCGGCTGTAGGCCTTCATCTGCCGTCTCCCCGTTGTTCAATGCGCCCCAAGGCGATGATCAACCCCACGGCCAATGCAGGCGCCAAAAACGAGGACAGTCCGATGCTCACCAGAGGCGTTCCCAAGCCGGTAAGGGGGATCACCCGCCAGTTGCCGAGAAAGGTGACCAGCGTTTGTACCAGCGTGCCAAGGAGGAGATAGAAGGCGGTCAGGGTGACTGTCCGCGTTCCCAGGTCGGTCTGGGTCAAGCTACGCCTGACCAGCCATGCAGCGAGCAGTATCAAGGCGGTCACAAACATCAAAAAATACATCAGGGTGCCATATCGACCCAGGGCGCCGGCCAAAACGACCGGCATGTAATCGCTCAAACTTTGCAAGGGAATGCACGCACCAACCCCGTTACACCAAGCGATCTTTCCGAAACCAGCGGTCATGGCGGCAGTGGCTTGCTCGAAGGCCGCCAGACGCGCAAAGTCGCTGATAGAGGCGGTCAGGGGGTCGACCATCAGCGAGAGACGAGCTTGTACTTTACTGGTCTGGCTGGCCAACCAGGCAGCTAATGCCATCAAGGCACTGACCGCCAGGGTGATTCGAGCGCCGAAAACGAAAAAAAGCGCACTGATCGCCATGCAGGCCGTGACCAGGCTGGCACCAAAATCATTGAAAACCAAGGCGGCCAAAGCCAGCCCACTCATGGTGAACACAGCCATCTGCAAAATCGGCCGACCTAACTGCTGACCGATCAGATCCAGGGGCTGGGCAAGGCCGGTTGCAGGGGGACGCCTGCCCAATTGGCCCAGCAGATGCCACGGCTTGAGGGCACCGGGGGCGAGCTCTGCAGTCAGGTGAACGCTACGCCCCTGCATAGCCGTCAAGAGACCTGCGGCCAGCGCCATGCTCACTTTCAGCAGCTCAGAACCCCCTGCCGGCCCAAGCAGCCCGTAAGCGGCCAGCATGGCCGCAATCAGGGCCATCATGAGCAGCCCAACTCTTTGACTGCACAGTCTGGCGAGCGTGCTAAGCCAAGGCGCAAGACCTTGCAGCACGAGCAACAGCCCCATCACCCCCAGCAGGATGTAAGACTGACGCTCCATCTGGTTGCCCAGAGGATTGAATGCAAACACGGCCGATCCCTCCCCAAACCGAACCGACGCATCGGCCACGATGAGCAGACTCAGGCAGGCGATTGTGCTCATGGCTGCCATTAACAACCATCCCCGCCAGCGCCAGCCCACCCAGGCCAGCATGAGCAAGATCGCGCAACATCCGGTGATGACCCAGGGGGCCCACTTCAGGTTCTGTTCAAGGGTCTGGCCGCGCACGAGTAAAACCGAGGACTGATCCATCGCACGCGCCGGATGCCAGTTGATGGACTTGAATCGATTGCCCACCGGCTCGTAAGTCTGACCGTGCATATCCAGAAGAAGGGAAAAAACTTCGGCGTATCTGCTTGCATCGATCTCATGGGCCTTTAGCTCGGCCAGCCGGCTCCAGCGGTCCCGCCATCGGTCTGTCTTGGCTTTGAAATGAAACAGGATTTGCCCCAAGGCGGGATTGGGGTGGGTCACAAAGCGCTGCTGCAGGTGTTGCGTTAAATCAGAGGCTGCTTCGATCCGGCCGGCCACGGCTTCACGAACGCGGTGCCAGACTGGGTCGATGTCAGGCTGCCTGGCCCGGGTCAGCGAACCCAACAGGTAGCCGCTTCGGCAGTCCACCTCGGATGCCGCCTGCCCCGTCCAGTCGACGCAAAAATCCGCGGCCCTGTACGGTCGTACCGCCTGGCTCTGTGGGGGCTGGGGCAAGGCCTGCCACAGTGCAAGCTCCCGCGATTGGTCGGGTGAGGGCAGCCAGCCGAGCGCGGCTGCACCGAGGATCAGGGCCATCAGGCCACTGGCCAAGGCGGCCGCGCCGAGCGAACGCCTCACAACGCCACCCGAAATAGAGCGGCCCGGGGGTCTTTTTGAATAGTTGAGTTAATCAAACAAGTTCTCAGGATGGAGACAAACTGCGGTAGCATAACGTTATGTCATCATTCGTTACCGGCGTTCGATTTTGTTTCTTGATCGTTTCTTCGTTTGCGCTGACGGGATGTGATCAGCTCAGGCAGCAAATAGCCTCACTGGTTCAGTCCAAGACACCGCAAGAGTCCCTCGTCGCCGCGCAGCAGGCGTTTTCTGAGGGCAAGCTCAGTCAAGCACTGGAGCGGGCAGAACCCCTGGCAAAGAAGCCCGGCGAATTGCAGCCGGCCTTCGCTCTACTCGCAGCTCAAGCATACGCGAGAATGGGTAAGAACGACGAGGCGCTGGGCATGCTCGGCAAGGCGCTGGAAGGCAAGGCGGTAGAGTCCACCACCCTGATCGTGCACCCCGACTTTGAATCCCTGCGTACCGATGTCAGATTTCTGGCCCTGCTGACTCACCACGGGGCCCGTCCATCGGCTGGCGCTGCGCCGGCTGCCCCAGCGCAAGCTGCCGGACCGCCGCCCACACAGGCTAAGGCCTCTGATTCAGTTTCTGTTGAGATCGGACCTGGTGGCGTCAGCGCTAAGGCGGGTTCGGTTTCGGTCAAGTTGCCTCCTTGAGGCGCGCCGCACCCAGCCCAAATCCCAGGTTCTCACCTCAATCTTCCCAGTTGCATCATGAAACATCATTTGCTGTCTCTCGCCTGCCTTCTCGCGCTCGGTACCGCAGCGCCGGTCTTGGTTCAAGCCCAACAACTCAGCGCCAACGCGCAGGCCAGTGTTCAGATCACCAAGGGTGCCACACCCGCCGCGCTGCGCAGGAAGCTGCGTGAAGACCTTGAAATCCGAGCCGTGAGAAATTTGCTGGAGGCGAGTTTTGCCATCAAGATGACCCCGCAGGTCGAGGCCAAGCTGCCCGAGATCGTGGAACTGCTGGGCGATGCGATCGAAATCTCGGTCGAACCGTCTGATGGAGAAACCCTCCGGGGACGCGCGAGGATTTCGATCGCATCGGCCAAGCTCAAGGAGTACCTGACCAACAAGGGAATAGGTGCCGGCGACATTGCAACCCGATCGGCCAGGATCCTGGTGTCCATCGATGAATTCATTGGGGTAGCTACTCGCAATGACGGATCGAAGGCTACCGAAGTCGAGATTAACTACTCCCACGACAAGAGCCGCTTCTCTGACACCAGTGCGAAGGCCAGCGGCAGTCAGAGCCAGTCTGCGAGCGAGTCAAGTTCTGTGCGCATGGATGTGGCGGCATCGTCTCAGCAGGCATCGGCAGCGGCAGGCCGTCAGTCATCGGCTTTTTCAGCTAGCGAGAGTTCGGCGGTTGCAGCGCGCCGGGATACCGCGGTGGCCGGTCGCAGTGATGCCGCCTTTGCGGCGCAGGGCTCTGGAGGAGCTGCCTCTGGGGCCTCTCGGTCGCAGTTCGCAGGTGCCTCAAGTTCACAGATGGCAGCCACCTCCAACACACAGGTAGCCGGCGCACGTTCAGCGGAGTTTTCGGCCGCGTCGTCATCCAAGGCCGCCATGACGGACCGTTCGCAAATGGCTAGTGCGAGCAGTTCCAATTCGGCATCGTCGTTTTCGGCTGAGCAAAATAATGTCCAACAGCAAAACGACAGGGTCAATTACTCGGTACGCACCAAGATGCCCGAGTTCAACAATGCCAAGCCTCTGGCTGGCCCTGACCAGGTTCTCTCGGCCCGCCTATCTGGCGAATTTCAAAACGCCGGTCTGAGACTGGTAGCTGAGAATGATTTGCGCGCTGAAGGCGGCCGAATTTTGCCGGTCTGGGAGATCACCAACAACGGTCGAATCGACCAGTTCGTCAGCTTGATTCCCAAAAAGAACATCGAGGCAGATGTTTGGGCGACCGGGCAGGCCAGCTACACCATCGTCGGGAGTACCCCAACGGGCACGCAGTGCAATGGCAACCTTTCAGTGCAGGCGCGTTTCATCGATGGCAACGAGGTATTCTTCGTCGACTCGCTACAGGCCGCTGCTGCTGGTAATGGTGATCAGGACTGCCGAGCCCGGCTGGGTATTGCGCTGGCCACATCTCTGGCCAAGGTGCTTGGAGAGCGGGCCAACAAGGAACTTAACGCACGCGCTTCCAGGGGGAGTGTCTACACCCTGTATCTCTACAGCGCAACCAGCCTGGGCCGTGGAGACCGCAACAAATTCCAGACGGTCTTGCGTAAGGTGGACGGTATTCAAGCCAGCGAGCCTCGCATCGGCGACAACTTTATGGTGGTCAGCGTACAGATGGCAGGCTCTCTCGATAAAGCCATCAATAATGTACTCGATGCGCTGGCCTGGGAAAAGGCCGACTATGTAAGTCGACCAGGCAACCGAATTTGTATAGGTCTCGAGGGCAAGCAAGTCTGCCCGGCCGATTTGCGATAAAGCCGTCTTCATGCGCACCGCTCTCATTTGTCTCTGCCTGGGTGTGGCAGCCGGTCAGGCTTTTGCCTCGGGTTTTCAATACTATGTTGCACCCCTACAGGGCGTAACGGGCATCAGCCAGTCGGTTCCGCGTGAAGGTGAGGCCGCGCCGAAGGGCCCCAAGTACGGGGGCATGATCAACGAGAAATACGCGGACATCTTTTTCGATGGGCCAGCTCAGAAAGGGCTCATCGCCGACTTCAATCAGGCCGTTCGGACGGCGTTCCCGACATCGGTCATCGGCCCCAATCAAATCGTTGGAGGTCGGGGTAAAGGTCGGTACGCTTTCGAGCCCTTTGAGGCAGCCCAGTGCTCTCCGGGCTTTACCGCCGACTATCGGTCGGCCTTCGCGGTGTCGGTTGGTATCAGTCGCCTGTCCGTGTATCTCAACGACTATGGCGACTTCTCCCAAGCCCTGGTTCCGGTGACTTATACGGTTCGTTTCGTCAAGCTCAACGGTGCGGCGGTGATTTTTTCCAAAAGTGAGACGATCTACACCAACATAGCGGCCGCAACCCGGGAGTTTTATGTTCCTGGGACCAAGGAGATCGCTCCCGTTCATATCGAAGCTTTGAGATCGGCCATCTTGCAGGATGGTCGGGTGGTTGTAAACCGTCTGGTCGCCGATGTCGTGAAGAATTTTCAGCCCAAGCAGACTGAAGTGGCACTGTTGGGCAAGGATGGCCCCTACTTCATTTTTGATCGCGGCAGTGAAATTGGTTTTAAGTCGGGCGAAGAGGTCTATCCCCAAGACGCATCCGGCAAGGAGTACGGCTTCGTCGTGGTTCACGCCACCGAGCGCCTTGCTGTGGCCGTGGCCAGTAATTTCAGCAAGGAGGTGACGGCCGCCACCAGAGCCTTGGCCGAGGGAACCCGGCTGACATTCTCTTTTGACTCGCCCGGTCGTGATGATTCCCGCTTGTCGGTTATGGCCGCGCAATACACCCCGATAGCGGATCAGCCTCTGACATCCGACCAAGTGCTAGCCAACGCCCTGCAATCGATCCTGGTTGATGACCTGGGTTTTAGGGCTCCTTTCAATCTGATCAAGCAGGATCCCGATTTTGTGCGCCTCAAAACGCAAATTCGTGGTGAGGCGTTCTGCGATTCGGCGATGTTTCAGAGCATGCCCGGTTTTGCAGACAACTCCACGGAGCGCAGGAACGATCCGGACTTTTTTCTCAAGGTTGATCCCTTCAATTCTCCGGTCTTCGTGGCCTCTGGAGTGGGGGGAGCCACGGTCAACAGCATCTTCAATAGCGCGGTGGTGATCAGTCTTGTCGATCGTTCGGGCGTGGTCAGGCAAACCTTCCTAGGTGCGTCCCCCTATGAGCTGAAGGTCACCGGAGGCAAAGGGTTGTCTGTGGGTCAGGCCACCGAGGTCAATCTGAAAAATGCGAGCTTGGCTGCCTTGAAAAGTCTTGTGGGCAGCTTCAACCCGAGGCTCAAGTCGATTACCGTCGCAGCGGCTGACCGCGGCACGGCAACGCTATCGGCAAACATCAATGCCGTTTCATTTGGCCAGTACCGACTGGTTCGCCCCCTTCGTCTGGCAAAGCTGAATAGGACCATCTTCCTGCCCATTCCCAAAAAGGGGGATGAGGGGGTTGTCTTTGAGGCGCCGACGGATAACACCAACCGCTTGGCATATCGGGGGCAACTCCGGGCGGGCGATCAGTTGGTGTCGGGGGCCTCTGGCGAGGGAAGCAGCTACCTGAGGCTGTGCCCGCCTACGCGCAATGGTCGCTTTCTTCAGCACGCCCGACTCCGCAGCCCATCGGATGCCGATCGACTGCTGACTCCGATTGTCGGATCCACGCTGAAGTCGTTTGAGCTCATCGAAGGGTCTGAAGCGTTTTTGGCAAGCGCCGAAGTTGCTCTTCGTGAGGGTTTCTTCCAAACAGAATCTTTGTCTCGGGCTGCTCAAACAGCACAGTGCATCGTTCCTGTGGAGCTTCAGCAGTTGAGCAAGATCGAATGTGCCTCCGGCAAGTGCACGGGATCCGCAACCTTGGCCTCTGGGGTGCGAATCTTCAGAGATGCGGCTAAAACCGGGGAATCAATAGCTGGCGCGGAGGTCGACCTGAGAGAAATTCAAGAAGGCCAATTGTCCAATTTCGTGGGTTTGAAGGCATTTGAGCTCCATCTCAGAAGCATCGAAAACCACAAATCAAAGCTTAATTAACCGAGGAGAAAAGGTATGAAGCGTATTTTTCTGTGTGCTCTAGCGGCACTGTCTGTTTCTTTCTCGGCCCACGCCCAATTCGGCGGGCTCCTCGGTGGGGCCCGTGGAGGTGGAGGCGGTGATACCGGGGCCTTGATCGATCGCTTTAATGCTGATTCGGCACTGATTAACCGTGCGGTGGCGCACGCTTTGGCCCAGATCGTAGTGGCGCTAGGCACGAAGGAGCAGGCGGCGTCCGTTCAAAAGGTGTATGAAGAATCGACCAAGAAAACGGATGCCAAGGAAGTAGGGGCCCTGCAAGGTACGATCATCAAGACCAACGGAGCTATCGCCCAGGAGGCCCTGAGCGCTAAAGATGCCAAGGAAAAGATCGAAAAGCTCTCGCCTGAGATTCAGAAAAAAGTGGCTGAGTCTATTTTTGCCGTCGGCGTAGCTTCTTTCAAGATTCCCGGTCTCCTCGACAACGGTAAAAAAATCATTGAAGGCATTGGCTCCAATCCAATGATGATTGCTCGTTTGCCAGCGATCAAGGATGGATTGAGCCTTCTTGCTGATGCCGCTCCTAAGCTGGCTCCTCTTGTTTCGACCGGTTTGTCGCTGATGCGAGAGGTCAAGGTCGATCCGGGTAACCCGTCCGCTTCGGCTGAGCTCAAGGCTCCTCCGGCTGGACTGGCTGTGCCGGAATCAAACTAGGGGAAATTGGGTGAATGAATCAGGGGCTGTGCTCAGACGAGCACGGCCCCTTTTTCCTTCAGCGCCCGCTGTAATTGCGCCACTTCAAAGCAGCCTCGCAGGCTAAGCGTAGCCGCTGTCCCCGCTGCCTGACCCATCGCGAAACACGCTCCGCTGGCGCGCGCGGCACTTTGCCCGATGTGCGTCATGCCGGCGCAGCGTCCGGCCACCCAGAGGTTGCGGGGGGCCGGTTGTAAGGGCAGCAGCATGCGATAAGGCAGCTGGTTGTAAGCATTATCGGGATCGAGAAAGTGCTGCCACTGCACGGCCCCATCCACATGAGCCTCGATGGGCCAGGCGTTCAAGCCTATGCTGTCAGGAAAACGGGCGCCGCTGATCACCTCCTGCCCCTCGAGCATGTGCTGGCAGTGCACCCGTCGGGTTTCTCGAATTCCCACCTGCGCTGCAATTTCTGCAATCTCCGCATGCTCAAAGCCGGGCACTTCGGCGCGCAGGAATCGCATGTACTGCACGATCTGCCGCCTGCCTTCCATTTCGGCAGCGCTCAGCTCAAGCGCATCGGTGGCGTCAACCGCCGCCCCGCTTTCATTGCGCAGCTGGGTCACATTGGCGCGCCATTGGCGCGGGTTGCGTTGAGGCCTGAGAATGGCGCCTCGTCTGGGGAAGGCATAGCGTTCAGCCGCAGCCTCCATGAGGGACTCGATAGCACCAAATTCGCCGATGGCCGCTTGTGCCCGCCCAGCATGGACTTCCCCGATTCGAAACATGGTGCTCGGATAAAGCATCTGGCCCTGACCATCGCCCAGGGTGAACATTGCACCCGAAAGCGCCGCCACATCGGCGTCCCCGCTGGCGTCGATCACCTGCTGGGCCTTTATCGCAACCCGCCCCGAACGGGTTTGCAGGAGCAACGCATCGATGCGTCCATCCTCAAGATGAACCCCACACGCCAAAGCATGAAATAGCACCCCCACCCGGTGGCTCGTAAGCCAGGCATCGGCGGCGCACTTGTAGGCCGCCACATCGTAGCTGCGCACCCGTATGCGCCCGCCCATGCCGTCCTGGGGTTCATTGAGGCCGCCCAAGGCCTCGATGCGATCCAGCAGTTCGGACGCAACGCCGCGGACCAACTGTTCCATCCTGCCCTCACGCCGACCATACAGACCGGCAAAGTTGGTGACGCCGCCGGCCGTTCCCATACCGCCGAGAAATCCATATCGCTCGATCAAGAGGGTATCGGCCCCCCGTTGAGCGGCTGCCACTGCAGCGGCCAACCCAGCCGGCCCGCCCCCGACAACTAAAACCTCACACTGTGCCAGCAGCGGCGTGCGCCGAGGCGGCTCCTCTATCCAGCCGATCGCTTTGGGCCCGGGTGGATTCACTCGAGCTTGATACCGCGTGCGGTGATGATGTCGCCAAAGATTCGCGTCTCCTCCCGCACCCGGGTGGCCAGTACCGCACCGGAAGTTCCCTGCGGATCCCACCCCCCGGTAATCAAACGCTGCCGGGTGTCGGCCTCCTTGAGGAGGGCCGTTATGTCGCGGGCAATGCGCTCCTGCGCCGCCTTGCTCAGGCCCGCGGGCCCAACCAGTGCAGTCCAGACTTCCAGCGGATTCATGCGCACACCGGCCTCGGTCAGCGAGGGCACATCGGGCGCGAGAGGACTGCGCGGCCCGGCCAGCCCGACTGCCTGCAGTTTGCCGGCCTTGACCTGGGGCAGAGCCACGCCCGGGGGCATGAGGGCCATCTGCACCTGGCCGCCGAGCATGGCGGTAATGACAGCGGGATTGCCGTTGTAGGGTACATGCACCGCACCCGTGTTGCCCACAGCGGCCTTGATGACCTCCACCCCCAGGTGGCCCACCGAGCCCACGCCGACCGAGCCATAGCTCCATTTATCGCCCGCGTTGCGCGCCGCAGCCACCCAGGCGGCTCCGCCGGCTTGGTCAGCCGGCGCCACCAGCACCAGAGGGGCGGTGGCCACCAGACTCAGTGGAAGGAGGTCTTTGACCGGGTCGTAAGTGAGTTTGGGATTGAGCAGCTTGGCGGTGGTGAGGTTCCCGTTGATGACCACCCCCAGCGTGTGATCATCGGTGGCCTTGGCCACAAAATCAGCGGCCAAATTGCCCCCCGCGCCGGTCTTGGCCTCCACCACCACCGGCTGCCCCCAGACCTTGGCCAGGCCATCGGCCAGCGCACGCGCCGCAATATCTGGGGTAGAGCCCCCAGGAAAGCCCACGATGATGCGCACCATCTTGTTAGGCCACACCCCTTGCCCCTGCGCGACGGGTGAGGCGATAGCCAGGGCGCAGACCGCCGCGAGGGCCAGAGCGCGCCTGTGGATCGACGCAATTGCATTCATAAGACAAGCTCCAGGTTAAGGGGGCGGCTCGGCCGCCCGGACAAGACTGATTATCTAGATCTTGCCCGGCCGTCCCGTCAGGGCTACACCCTAGCCCGGAAGGTAGACAATACCCGGTCAGCTTGGCCTGTTTGCGCAGGGGCTGCGATCCACCGCGGGGACCGATCGTGTGGATCAGGGACCAGCTTTCCATGAATCAGCAACTGATCGACGAGTCTTTCATGCGCCAGGCGCTGGCGCAGGCGCAGGTGGCTTTGGGCCAGCAAGAAGTGCCGGTCGGGGCGGTGCTTGTCCATCAAGGGCAGGTTGTAGGGCGCGGAAGCAATGCACCCATCGCCAGCCATGACCCCACTGCGCACGCTGAAGTCGTGGCCCTGCGCGATGCGGCGGCCCGCCTGGGCAACTATCGCCTTGAAGATTGCACCCTGTATGTGACGCTCGAGCCGTGCAGCATGTGCGCCGGTGCGATGCTGCACGCGCGACTCAAGCGGGTGGTTTTTGGGGCTGCCGATCCGCGCACCGGTGCCGCAGGTTCGGTGCTCGATCTGTTTGCCCATCGTTCACTCAATCCGCACACCCAGGTCACTGGAGGTGTTTTGGCTGAGCAGTGCGCCCAGCTGCTGAGGAATTTCTTCAAACCCCGCCGCCTCAACCCCGATCCGCTACGCGAAGACGCCCTGCGCACGCCCGAGAGCGCCTTTGAGGGCTTGCCGGATTTTGCCTGGGCGCCTCACTACATCAAGGATCTGCCATCGGCGCCGGGGTGGCGGGTGCACTACCTCGACGAGGGGCCCCAACAAGCCCCTCTGACCTGGCTGTGTCTGCATGGCAACCCCGCCTGGAGTTATCTGTATCGACGCATGATCCCGGTTTTTCTGCAGGCGGGTCATCGCGTGATTGCCCCCGATATGCCGGGGTTTGGGAAAAGCGATAAGCCCAAAAAGGAATCGCAGCATCGATTTGCCTGGCACCGTCAGATTCTGCTTGACCTGATCGAGCGCCTGGACCTGCAGCGCGTGGTCCTGGTGGTTCAAGATTGGGGCGGCATCTTGGGACTGACCTTGCCCATGGCCCAGCCGCAGCGCTACATCGGCTTGCTCGCGATGAACACCACCCTGGCCACTGGTGAGCAGCCGCTGAGTGCGGGCTTTGTGGCCTGGAGAAAATGGTGCCAGACACAGCCCGACTACGATGTGGCGCGCCTTTTTCTCAGAGGCAATCCACATCTGAGCGCCGCCGAAGCGGCCGCGTATGCAGCGCCTTTTCCAGACGCCGGCCACCGAGCAGCCTTGCGGGCCTTTCCGCAGCGGGTGCCCGAGCATCCTGGGGACGAAGGCGCCGAGCTGTCGTGTCAGGCCCTGCAGTTTTGGCGTGACGCATGGCAGGGCCGCAGCCTGATGGCCGTTGGGCAGCAAGATCCGGTGTTGGGCGAGTCCGTAATGCAAAGCCTGCATGCCGTCCTGCGCAACAGTGCGCCGCCGATAAAGCTGCCCCAGGCCGGTCACTTTGTGCCGGAGCACGGCGGCGAGATTGCCGAGGCAGCCGTGCGACACTTCAGCGCCTGAGTCCGCGAGCCCAAGCCCCTATGCCCCGCATTTACCTGTATTCCCCTGCCGGTGCCGTACGCGACCGGACGGCCTTTCAACGCGGAGTGCGGCGCCTCAAGGCCCTGGGATATGAAGTCGAGGTGGACGAAGCGGCCCTGGCGCGGCACCAGCGCTTTGCGGGCGATGACGCCACCCGGCTGGCAGCGCTGCGCCGGGCTGCGGCCAGCGGGGCGGATCTGGCCATGATCAGTCGGGGCGGCTACGGCCTCACCCGAATCCTGGCCGATCTGCCGTACAAGGCTCTGGCCAAGGCCATCGAAAGGGGGACCCGGTTCGTGGGTTTGAGCGATTTCACCGCGCTGCAGTGCGCGGTGCTGGCACGCACGCAGGCACCGACCTGGGCGGGTCCGGCCCTGATGGATGACTTCGCCGCGCCCGAGCCAGGTGACGAGATCACCCTGGCCTGTCTTGAGGATCTGGCCACGGGCCGAGGGGAGGGCACGGGTTGGCGTCTGCCGGCATCGGAGGCCGGCCACTGGACGGTGCGCAAAGCCATCGTCTGGGGCGGCAATCTGTCGGTACTTTGTGCCTTGGTGGGCACCCCTTATCTACCCTCTGTCAAGGGCGGCATTCTCTTCATCGAGGATGTCAACGAGCACCCGTACCGAATCGAACGCATGCTCTCTCAGCTTTTGCATGCCGGCGTGCTGGCCCAGCAAAAAGCCATTATGTTCGGCCAGTTCAGCAACTACCGTCTTGTCGCCCACGACCGGGGCTTCAAGCTCTCGAGCGTGGTGGACTGGCTGCGCACCCGGGTCCGGGCGCGCGTGCTCACCGGATTGCCCTTTGGACATGTCGCCACCAAGGTGATCCTGCCCGTGGGACGCCTGTGCGATCTGGTGGTGCAGGAGCGCGAGGCCCTTTTGCTCTGGGGTGCAGACGCCTGAACCACGCGTCCGGTGGCGTGCCGTCTGACAGACCGGTGACCAGCCCACCCACAGCCGGCCACTGAGGGCCAACTTAAGCTTCCTTTCAGTACAGCGTCAGCGCGATGCTGCTTCTCAAGGGAGTCACACCATGATCGAATCGGCAGCAGGCGGTAGCGGCGCCCGGTGGAAAATTCACCGTCCGCTCGATGAAGCAGTTCTGGAGTCGGCCGAGGAAGAGATGGGTCTGTCGGCGACCTCCTCACAGAGCGCCCCGAATCCCGGTAACGGCCTCGACACCTCAGGCCTTGCTTGGGGTCAACTGCGTGAGCAAATCGTGCAACAGGTCAAGGACAAGCCAGCCCGCAGCGCAATGCTGGCGCTGAGCGCGGGCGCGATCGTTGCCTGGCTTTTGCGAGGCGTCATTGAGCGGCGCAAGCAGGGGCGCTGAAATGGGGTGGCCGCCTTTTCAAGCCTCAACCCGATGAGGCTCGGCTTGCCTGACCTCGACGCTCCGCCGCCAGCGCCCTGGGGCGATGATGCCGATCCCAAGCGGGACAAAGAGCCTCGACCCGAGGAGGGCCCTGAGCCCGTCCAAGAGCCATGGTCTGGTGCGGGGCAGCCGATACGCGAGCCCGAATCTTTGCCCCAGCGGTGGAAGCTGCATTAAGAGCGCCGGGCGCTGCCAAAGGCGCGTCGCTCAGCGCACCAGCAAAATCGGGATCTGGCTTTCAGTCACCACCCGCTGCGCGACGCTGCCCATCACCGCACGGCCAATCAGTCCATGTCCGTGGGTACCCATGACGATCATGTGCGCCCCCTCTTTGCTCGCGGCCTTGAGAATCTCCTGCGCTGCCACCCCGACCACCCAGCGTTCGGTATGGGAGAGGGCGTGCCGCTTGAGGAACTTTTCAATCGGATCGAGCACCCGTCGGGCTTCTTCCTGGTGAAATTTCTGCACCGCGCTGGATCCCACCATCGCCCTGACCCGTGGCGGCATGGGTGACTGCACATTGAGCACCAGCAACTGATCCTCGGGTCCGCAAAAGTTTTCGTGCGTGGCCAAAAAACCCAGGGCTTTCTTGGTGTATTCGCTGCCATCGGCCGGAAGCAATATCTTCATGATCGGTTCCTTTTGCTCGGGAGCTGTGGACCCACGCCTCAGGCGCTGGCCATTTCGACTTGGGGGCGCGCTTTTTCTTCAAGTTCCTCGCCACCGCGTATGACCAACACCGGAACCTGCGCAGACCGTATGATCTGCTCGACTCCGCTACCCAGGAGCACCCGTCCGATGCCCCGGCGACCGTGCGTACCCAGCACAATCAGATCGCCCGAGTAGGACTCCACCTCTTTGTTGACCACTTCGGCCAGCCGCTGCCCGGCCGCCTCAACCAGACGCTGGTCAGCCGGTACGCCTGAGGACTTGGCGATGTCCATCGCCTGGCCCAGGATCTTCAGGGCGTTCTCGCGCCTGATCTTGGCCAGGTCACCCGGGTAGGCGCCGTAGGGGTCGTAGGCAATGACCTGCGCCAGTTCCTCGATGACATGAATCAACCGAACCGAACCGGCCGATTCACGCGCCATTTGCAAGGCCGCCACTAAGGCCCGGGTGGATGTCTGACTGCCATCGATCGGGACCACGATTCGCTTGTACATGGAAGGCTCCTGAAATGCTTGCTGCCGGAGGAAGTATCTAGCGCACCCGCACAACGCCGCTTGATCCACACCAAGACCAGGCGGTGGCGGGCGCAGCCTTCAGCCAATGGCGATCCTGCGGGACTCTTCCTGCGACTTCTTGGGCAGCTCCAGAGAAAGCACCCCGTTGTCGTAGTGCGCCTTGACCTTGTTCTCATCGACATCCTGAGCCAGCGTAAATGTGCGCGAGACATTGCCCTCATAGCGTTCGCTACGCAGCAGACGGTCGCCGTTGCCACCTTTACGCGACTCACGCTTGATTTGGGCATCAATCTGCACCACATTGCCGTGTACACGGACATCAATGTCCTGCTTGTTGACGCCGGGCAGATCAGCCTCTACCGCGTAAGCCTGAGGCGTCTCGGTGACATCAATGCGCATACGCAGCGACGGCGCTTCGATTTCACCATTCCAGGGGGCTAAAAGCCTGCGAAAAACCGATTCCATCGAGTCGCTAAAACTCGGTTCAAACAAACGGATCTGATTCATGAATTTCTCCTCGTGCTCAAAAGTCAACAGGACAGGCGCACTGCTGCGGGCCTGTAAGGGCACTCTAAGCGAGGACGCATCGCGGCAGACCGGTCGGGTAGAGACCCTTGCTTCTTTTGCGATCGCTTACTTGCTCATCGATGGCATGAAGGCCGTTTGACGCCATGATTTGATCGGGCTCGAGGATGCGCCGCTCGCCCGTTGCGGCCCGGACCCAGCCTGATCTCCCGACCTCCAAGGCATGACGCTGCGCAATCTTTATCCGCTGTTAGCCCCGCAGAGCGTGGCCGTGATTGGTGCCTCCGAGCGCACCGGCCGACTGGGGACGGTACTGCTGCGCAATCTGATCCAGAGTGGTTTTAAGGGCCCAGTCTGGCCCGTCAATCCCAAGCACCGTGAGGTTCAAGGTCTGCCCGCCTGGCCCGATCTGCGCAGCCTGCCGCAGCCACCGGATCTGGCCGTGATCTGCACACCGCCGGAGACGGTGGTCGATTTGATCAGCCAACTCGGCCGCAAGGGCACCAAGGCCGCTGTGGTGATCACCGCTGGCTTGAAGAAAGCCTGGTCGCCCGACCCGTCGCGCAGCACGGAGCAGGCCATGCTGGAGGCGGCGCGTCCGCACCTGCTGCGCATCCTCGGACCCAACTGCATCGGCGTGCTGACCCCGGCCGTGGGCTTGAACGCAAGTTTTGCCCCCTCGCAGGCCCTGCCGGGTTGGCTCGCGTTTCTGACTCAGTCCGGGGCCTTGGCCACTGCCCTGCTCGATTGGGCCAAAGAAAGAGGAATCGGCTTTTCTCACTTCATATCGCTGGGCGACAGCGCCGATGTGGACTTTGGCGACCTGCTCGATTACCTGGCCACCGATGCCCAGACGCAAGCCATCCTGCTTTATGTGGAGTCCATCCGGCACGCCAGAAAATTCATGTCAGCCGCGCGTGCCGCAGCGCGCAACAAGCCGGTCATTCTCGTCAAGGCCGGTCGCGCGCCCGAAGGGGCGCGCGCCGCCGCATCGCACACGGGGGCTCTGGCCGGCTCCGATGAGGTCTACGAGGCGGCCTTCCGGCGCGCTGGTCTGCTGCGAGTTGACACCCTGGAGGCGCTGTTCGATGCCGCACAAACCTTGTCGCACTGCGACTCGGAAGCGCTCTGGTCTGCGCTCAAGGCTGACCGGATGCGCCTGGCCATTCTCACCAACGGGGGCGGGGCAGGTGTGCTGGCAGCCGATGCCTTATCCCTGGGAGGAGGGCGTCTGGCCCAGCTGTCGACGGTTACCTTGGCATCACTCGATCAGGGGCTGCCGGCCACCTGGTCACGCGACAACCCCGTGGACATCATTGGCGATGCCCCGATCGAGCGCTATGTACACGCGCTCGGATGTCTGCTCGCCGCCGAGGAGGTCGACGGTCTGCTTTTCATGCACGCGCCAACGGCGGTGGTGCCCGCATCGGATATTGCCCTGGCGTGTTTGCCCGCTCTCAAGCAGAGCCCCAAGCCCGTGCTCTGTTGTTGGCTGGGTGGGCAAGCGGTGGCATCGGGCCGTCAGCTCTGCCACGAGGCCCATGTAGCCAGCCACGCCACGCCCGAGCGCTCGATCGCTGCCTGGCTCCAGCTGTGTCGCTGCGCCCACAACCAGCGTCTGCTCAACCAGTGGGTGGGCACCGGGCCGCCCGACCTGGCCGGCGCGGTGCGAGCCTCCCAGGCTCTGATTGAGAGGGCCCGGCAAGACCAGCGCCTGTGGCTCGGAGATGCCGACAGCATGCGACTGCTGCAGCTGTGGGGACTGCCGGTTTTACAGACGCGGGCCTGCGCCACCGTGGAAGAGGCGGTGCTTGCCGCGCAACAGATGTCCTATCCGGTAGCCCTCAAGATCGCCTCTCCGGATATCCTGCACAAAAGCGATGTGGGCGGTGTGATGCTGGGCATCCGCGGACCAGCGTATCTTCGCCAAAGCGCTGAGTGCTTGCGCGACCGCTTCAAGCAGCGGCGACCCGACGCACGACTGGAGGGCTATACCGTACAGGCGATGGCGCAAGCCAGAGACGGGCAACGCGAGTTGATCGTAGGACTCAAGGTCGATCCGCTGTTCGGGCCGGTCCTGCTCCTGGGGCAGGGTGGGATGGATGTCGAACTGCACCACAGGCATGCGCTGGCCCTGCCGCCGCTCAATGAGCCGCTGGCCCAGGATCTGATCGAGCGCAGCGGTATCGAACCCTGGTTGGCCGGCCACCGCGGACGGCCACCAGCGCGACGACAGGCTCTGGTGGAGACCCTGCTCAAGCTGTCACAACTGGTCAGCCGCCTGCCTGATGTGGCCGAATTCGACATCAATCCACTGGGGATCGACGACTTGGGCGTAATGGCTATTGACGCGCGAATTCGGCTGCGTGCAAGCCAGGAGGTGCTCACGCAGCTGGCGATCCTGCCCTACCCCGAGGCCCTCGAAGAAACCGTGGTGCTGGGCACAAGGACGCTGACCTTGCGGCCGATTCGCCCCGAAGATGCCAGCGCCCTCAAACGCTTCTACGCCAGCGCCAGCTCGCAGGACCTGCGCTTGCGTTTTTTAGCGGCGCGACGCGAAGTTCCCCTGTCGGAGTTGGCTCGCTACAGCCAGACTGATTACGACCGCGAAATGACCTTGGTGTTGATGGCTGCAGGGGAGGGGGCCAACGCGGGCGAGATGATTGGGGAGGTCAGGGCGGTTTGCGATCCGGATCGGCAGCGGGCCGAGTTTGCCGCGCAGATCGCCAGAGGCTCTCAGGGGCAGGGGCTTGGGCTGCACCTGATGCGCAAGGTGATCGGCTACCTCAGGGACCGAGGGGTGCAAGAACTCCACGGCGCCTGTCTGCTCGAAAACCAGTCCATGCTTGCGTTGGCACGGCGCCCGGGATTTTCAGTGCGCGCGCAAGAGGGAACCGCGGAGCTGGTCCTGGCCCTGGGCGAGGGGACCCCGATCGGCGGCGATCAAACGCTGACGGTGTAGTTGAGGGCACTACGGCCGCCATCGGCCGTGATGATTTCGCCGGTCAGATAGCTTGAAGCGTCGCTGGCCAGCCAGGCCACCACCTCGGCAATTTCCTCCACCGAACCCAATCGCTTGAGCGGGGTGCGGCTGAGGATGCGCTTGCGCGCCTCTTCGCTGGTGAGTACCGCGCGCGCCGCCAGATCGGTGGCAATCGTGCCCGGGGCCACGGCATTGACCCGGATGCCCGCGTCGGCCAGGGCCAGCGCCATCGCCCGGGTGAGTTGGTTAACACCGCCCTTGCTGATGTTGTAGCTGGCAATTTCGGGGATGGCCATGACGGCATTGACCGAGCTCATGTTGACGATGGAGCCTTTCACGCCGCCGGCCACCATGGCCTTGGCCACCGCCTGCCCCATCAGGAAGGCGCCCTTGATGTTGACGCGCATCACCGCATCGAAATCGGATTCGGTCACTTCCAAGAAGGGCGCCGCCTTGAAAATCCCGGCGTTATTGACCAGCACATCGATGCGGCCGCAGCTGGCCAGCGTCTGGCGTACCACCTCTTGCACCTGCGCTGCCTCACCCACATCGGCCCGAATGAAGCTGGCACCTAGCTCCTGGGCCAGCGCCTGTCCGGACTCGTGTGCGACATCCACGACCACCACCCGGGCGGACTCCCGTGCGAAACGGCGCGCGCAGGCCTGACCGATGCCCTGGGCGCCCCCGGTGATGAGGGCGACTCGGCTGGCCAATCCGTAACTTGTTTGATTTAACATAATATACATCGTATGCGGTTAATTCACCAGCGGCCGGTAGGCGCTGGGCTGCTGGGCTGGATCGGCGTCGCTTTGTCTTTCGGCGCAGCCGCCGGCTCAGCTTTGGGAGTCGCCCCAGGCGCCCTGACTTCGGCCGGCGGCTTGGCCGCAGCCCGATCCGGCGCAGCGGCTGCTTCGCGACGGTTGCAAGCAGCCTCGCGGTCGACGCGCCGGTCCTTCACACCGGGCTGACCCGGCATCAGGGGGGCCAGCAGACTGATCGCATCCGGGCGCTCGCCCATGCAGGCAAAGTCCAGCGCGCTCAGGCCCAGGCGATTGCGCGCTGTCGGCACGGCGCCTTCATCCAGCAACAGCTTGACCGCCTCGGCGCTGCCATAGCGGGCGGCCATCATCAAGGGCGTCGTGCCATTGGGCGATTCCGGGTCCACAAACGCGTGATGCTCAAACAAAAGGCGCATGATGGACACATGACCGCCCGTGGCTGCGTAGTGCAGCGGCGTCCAGCCGGTCTTGTTGACATCAGCTCCGCGTTCAATCAGGCGCCGGGCAGCGGGTTCCTGCCCCTTGAGCCCGGCAAGCATCAAGGCACTTTCGTCGTGGCGATTGAGCAGGTTCACATTCACCTGATCGAGGCCCAGCAGAATCTGCAGAACCTTCGGCGATGGCTCCTCAATCGCAATCATCAAGGGCGTGCTGCCCTTCGTACTCAGCGTATTCGGATCGAAACCCCGCAGCAGCAACTGCAGCACTCGGCTGTTCGCATCGCGTTCAACCGCTTCGAAGAAATCCTCATATACGCCGGCCCAAGACTGCCCAAATCCAAGTAAAACAATTGAGATCGCCAGACATTTCAGAAAATACTTGAAGTCTTTTTTACCTCGCCGGCGTCGCTCCTGCACTTGCTTGGCAACCGAGGAGGGGGCAACATTCCAGGCCGCCCTGAAGCCAGATTTCACTTTAGAAAAATGATGAAAAATCAATTTAATCAACATATTTCTTTTTGGTTTGAAAGTGATTTCTTGAGAAGAACTCCTCTGAAACCCGATCATCCCTCAAGTTCGGAAACCACTCGCGGGAAGATGCGATCGAAATTCTCGCTGCTGATGCGGCCCACCTCTTCCTCGTTCAAGCCGCGCAGCTGGGCAATCTGGCGCGCAACCCAGGGCACCCATGCTGGCGTGTTGGTCTTGCCCCGGTAAGGCACCGGTGCCAGATAGGGGCTGTCGGTTTCTATGAGCAGACGGTCCAGGGGGACAAACCGCGCCACCTGACGCAAATCTTCCGCATTCTTGAAGGTCAGGATGCCCGAAAACGAGATGTAAAAGCCCAGATCCAGCGCCGCACGAGCCACCTCCAGAGTCTCGGTGAAGCAGTGGAAAACACCGCTTGCATCGCGACGCCCGCCTCCCCGGCCGTAGTGCCGCAAGAGGTCCAGCGTGTCCTTGGAGGCGCTGCGGGTATGAATCACCAGGGGCAATTGCGTGTATCGCGCCGCCTCGATATGCACCAAAAACCGGTCCCGCTGCCACTGCATCTGCGCCACCGTACGGTCGCCCAACCGGTAGTAGTCCAGGCCGGTCTCTCCTATGGCCACCACCCTCGGCAGGGCCGCCCTTTCGATCAGGTCTTGCAAGTGCGGCTCGTAAATCCCCTCCTGGTCCGGATGCACGCCCACACTGCACCAGAAATTGTCGTAGGAGGTGGCAAGATCGTGGACCGCTGCGAACTCTTCCATGGAGGTGCAAATGCACAGGGCGCGGTCGACGCCCGCACGGCGCATCTCCTGGCGTATGTTCGCAAGCTGCTCGCGCAGTTCCGGAAAGCTCAGATGGCAATGGGAATCGACAAACATGATCAGGGGCGGGGCAATGGCTCTGCGCGCAAGGCCCGCTGCGCACGGCTGACCAAGACCTCAAACATCAGACCGGCATTGAAGGGGTGATCGGCGTGCCGGGCTTGTGCGGCCAGATCGCGCGACCAGACGCTCAGTGCAGCCAAGGCGGCAGCCCCCGACTTGGCCTGCGGCAGGTCTGAAGCCGCAAAGTAGCGAGGCGAGGCGCCGAGCTGAAGGCACCACACATCATGGCAAATTTTCTGCAGCGCAGCGATCGCGCGGGACGGACTGAACACCGACAGGGCCGAAACCTCCCCCCGGGCGACCGCCTTGGGCAGGGCCTGCCAGCGCTGCGCACTTTCCTGCAAGCCGCCCTGCTCTGCCATCTCCAGCGCATCGGCTGGACGGCCGCCGCAGGCAGCCAGCAGCACCCGCAGGGACTGCAGATCGCCCACCAGCCCCTGACCGGCCAGCCAGGCCAGGGCTTCGGACTCATCAGGCCAGACCATGGTGTGGCCCTGACAGCGGCTGCGCAAGGTCGGCAACAGGCGATCAGCCGCGTCGGTGGCCAGGATGAACCGTAACGCGCCGCTGGGCTCTTCCAGCGTCTTGAGCAGCGTGTTGGCGGTGACCGTGTTCATGCGCTCGGCGGGGTAGACCAGAACCACCTTGGTGTTGCCACCCGATCGGCTGAGCTGGGTGAAGGCCACCGCATCGCGGGCTGCATCGACCTTGATTTCCTGGCTGGGCTTGCGCTTGCCCGCCTCGAGCTCCCCCTGGGTTTTTTCATCCAGAGGCCAGCCCAGTTGCAAACTCAGCGCCTCGGGCAAAAGCACCCTCAGGTCAGCATGGGTGCGGACATCCACACCGTGGCAGCTGGCGCACTGGCCGCAGGCGCCCTGCTCCGTCGGTTGCAGGCACAGCCAGGCCCGGGCCAGGGCCAGCCCGAGTTCGTACTGACCCAGGCCCGAAGGCCCGCGCAGCAGCAGGGCGTGACCCGGATAGCGCAGCAAATCCTGCAGCTGCCTGTGCAGCCAGTGCGCAAGCGGATTTTGTGCGCTCATGGCAAAAAACCCCGCAGACGCACGGCCGCTTCAACCTGGGTCCAGACGCCCCCTGGATCGCGGTTGGCATCGATGCGCGCAAACCGCGCCGGCTCGGCCTGCATACGCGCCGCATAACCGGCCGCCACCCGCTCAAAAAAAGCCCCGGGCTGGGCCTCAAATTTGTCAGGCACCCGCGCCCCGGCCAGCCGCTGGGCCGCCACCGGGGCCGGAAGGTCAAACCACAGGGTCAACTGCGGCTGCACCAGACCCTCAAGGCCTGCCCCCTGAACCCAGCGCTCCAGAGTGGCCAGCACGGCCAAGTCAAAGCCACGGCCGTACCCTTGGTAGGCGAAAGTTGCGTCCGTAAACCGGTCGCACAGCACCACTTCGCCGCGCTCTAGGGCCGGCACAATCACCCCCTGCAGATGATCGCGCCGCCCGGCAAAGATCAGCAGCGCCTCGGTCAAAGCATCCATGTTTTGGTGCAGTACCAAGGCTCGCAGTTGCTCGGCCAAGGGGGTTCCGCCTGGCTCGCGGGTTTCGGTGACGGTGCGGCCAGTCCGGCGCAAAGCCTGGGCCAGCGCACCCACATGCGACGACTTGCCGGCCCCATCAATGCCCTCGAAACTGATAAACAAACCCTTGTTTGGCATCACCGCCATCCGCACGGGCTCAGCGCCCGCGTATGTATTTATCGACCGCCCGATTGTGCTCCTCCAGGGTCGAACTGAACTTACTGCTGCCGTCGCCACGCGCCACAAAGTACAGCGCCGGCGTGCGCGCCGGCTGCACTGCAGCCAGCAGGGCCGCCTTGCCCGGCATGGCAATCGGCGTAGGCGGCAGCCCGGCGCGGGTGTAGGTGTTGTAGGGCGTGTCGGCCAGCAGATCGCGCTTACGCAGATCGCCATCGAAGCGATTACCCAGGCCGTAGATGACGGTCGGATCGGTTTGCAAGCGCATGCCGATGCGCAGTCGATTGACAAAAACTCCCGCAATCAGGGGGCGGTCGGCGGCCTTGCCGGTCTCCTTCTCGATGATGCTGGCCAGAATCAGCATCTCCTCGGGTGTCTTGATCGGCAGGCCCGGCTCCCGCTGTGCCCACACTTGGCTCAAGCGTTTGTCCATGGCTTGGGCGGCCCGCCGCAGCACCTCCAGGTCACTGCTACCCTTGCCGTAGCTGTAGGTGTCCGGGAAAAAGCGCCCCTCCGGGTGCACGCCGGCGCGGCCCAGACGCTCCATGATCTGCCCGTCACTCAGTCCGCGCGAGTCGGGCTTGAGCCAATCGGCCCGGGCCAGCACCGCACGCACTTGCACAAAACTCAGCCCCTCAGGCAAGGTGACATAGCGCAGGCTTTCCTCCCCGCGAACCAGCATGCGCAGCAGCCCATATGGGCTGACCCCGGGGACAATTTCGTAATTGCCGGCACGGATTTGTCGCGCCTGGCCAGACAGCCGGAACCAGACAAACAGCAGCGTGGGGCTGACCTCTGCGCCCAGCCGCCTGACCTCGCGGGCGATCTCGCGCGGCGGCGTGCCGGGCTCAATCAGCAACTCAATCGCCTGCGCTCCAGCGGGGGGGCGCAGCGGGACGGGGGTGAACAGCCACCAGGCACTTGCCAGTCCGAGCAGGACCGCGGCCGAGACCATCGCCGCCAGCAACCAGCGGAAAGTTCGCACGGGAAATCGTTTGGGTTTCACTCAAGCCCAGGCGG